>NZ_JBEYTI010000016.1:0-142287 GCF_040642975.1 Micromonospora sp. NPDC047548 | reverse complement strand
CCACGGGCCATGGCCACCTACCGCAACCTGTCCCTCAATACCTTCCGCCTCGCCGGACGCGCGAACATCGCCCACGCCCGCCGCGACCTACACGATCGCAGCGACGTCTTCGCCGTCTACGGCATCTAACAAACCATGATCAAACCGGACACTCCCGAACAACGCCGGGGCCGTGCCGCGCGACCTAGTCTTCAACAGTGGACACAACGGCCCTCACACCCAGCGTGCTGGTGATCGGGTTGGATCCCTATCGGGTGCCGGGGCCGTGGGACCCCAAGCCAGTCGCAGACGGCATCGAAGTCGGGAGGTCCCGATTCGTCGAACACGGCGTGGGGGCTGAGTTCTGCCTGTTCGGCCTCGACGGCAGCGACGATGTGGAGGCGGTCGTCACCACTGCCCTTTGCGCCCGGCCTTGGGAGTGCGTCGTCATTGGTGGCGGGGTGTGCAATCAGCCGGAACTGTTCGAGCTGGTGGTCAATCTGGTGCGGCGGCACGCGCCCGACGCAGCGATCGCATTCAACGCCACCCCGGCGGACACGTTCGACGCGGCCGCCCGCTGGGTTGAGGTGCCCGGATGATCGCTCATGCCGCGATCCGCGCGTCACGCCGTGTAACGGATGGATCGCGGCGCTCAGTGCACGGATCTGCCGATGAGAGTGCACTCGGCCATACCAAAAGATGAGGGCCGGCTTACTTATTTGATCTCTTAAAGCGACTAGCATAAGGTCGGCACGATTCTGGATCGGGCGTTGACTGCGGAGGGTCACGATGTTGTGCTGTTGACGCGCTCACCGAAGGGTGAGCGTCAGGTGCACTGGGACGGCTCCACTCTTGGCGATTGGGCCAAGCAGATCAACGGCAGCGATGTGGTCATCAATCTGGCGGGGCGCAGTGTGAGCTGTCGGTACACCGCGGAGAACCTCAAAGCCATGATGAGTTCACGGGTGAAGTCGGCGCGGGTTGTCGGCGAGGCCATCGCCGAGGCGGCCCGGCCACCCAAGGTGTGGATGCAGATGAGCACCGCAACGATTTATGCGCACCGCTTTGACGCGGCCAACGACGAGTACGGCGGTCTGATCGGCGGTGGCGAGCACGGTGTGCCCGGGTACTGGGCGTACAGCGTCAAGATCGCTCAAAATTGGGAAGTTGCGCAGGAACAGGCGGCAACCCCCGATACGCGCAAGGTTGTGCTGCGGTCAGCCATGGTGATGAGCCCCGATCGCGGTGGCGTGTTCGATGTGCTGAGCTGGCTTGCGCGGCTCGGACTGGGCGGACCGGTCGCGGGCGGTAGGCAGTATGTCTCGTGGATCCACGAGCAGGACTTCGCCCGCGCCATCCGATTCCTGATCGAACGCGACCACCTCACCGGGCCCGTGAACTTGGCCGCACCCGGCCCGTTGCCACAGCGAGAATTCATGCGGGAGTTGCGTTCCGCCTGGCGGATGCCGGTTGGTCTGCCGGCCACCAGATGGATGGCCGAGATCGGCGCGTTCGCGATCCGGTCGGATACCGAACTGCTGCTGAAGAGCCGGCGAGTCGCCCCGGCAGGGCTCGCTGATGCGGGATTCATATTCGACTACCCGCGTTGGCAGACCGCGGCCGCAGACCTGGCGTTACGGCGTCGCCGAGGCTAGCGGCTTCGCGCCAGAGCCAAGGCGCCGAGTGACCACACTTTCTGTGACGGAGCCCGTTCCCGCAAACGAAATAGTCGGTTCACTCAGTTGCCGCTGATGGTGCTCACCCGATCCCCACCCACGTGCCGATGTGGTCGGGGCGTTACAACCACTGCTCATCGATGTTGCCGGCGTACAGGTAGGCGGTGCGGTAGGCCGGCCGCGCAAACAGCTCCGACTCGCCCGAGTACACGGCAGCGAGCAGGCCCGGCCGGTACCACCAGCCGTTCGTAATGCCACCAACCTCTGCGACCGGTTGCATGGCGGTCAGGTCGAGCTGGCCGACGGCCGAACCGGTCAGCCTGGTGACCGTGTCCGCGACGTCCATCGCCGCATACGCCAGAGCCAGGGCCTCAACCCACCCGTCGATGCTGCGATGCAACGGGACCCACTGCCCATCGTCGCCACCGGCGATACCGAACGTGCCGTCCTGACCGATCAGGAACGCATACGGCACAGCGGTGCGTTGTGGCCCGGCCTCGAAAAACCACCCCTGGGGAGCAAACGTGTCTTCCCACTCCGGCGTGTCCACGCTGAGCATCCGCGGGCCCGCCGCATCTTCGGGCATGCTCGGCGCGGACGGCAGGACAAGGCCACCCCACCGGGCCCGATACGCCTCGGCGCGGTCGATGACCTCGTCAGGAACCTGCGCCTCCTGCCACGCGCCTCGAAATTGACTCACCGGCGGCACGTCGAGCCAAACTCCGTGAACGCTGACGAACGAGCGCGCCCGTCTGCTCAAACCCGTCGGCGGCCGACGCAACCCCAACACATGCGCATGGTATCGAGCTATTGGATGCGCGCTCATGCCGCCGACCGTGCGTGCTGGCCGGCCGTGCGGCCATCACCCTCCGTATGCCAGCTTTGTCGTCTGCCGCGTCTCCTCGGCGCTCGCACATGCCGAAAGTAGTGCGTCGGTAGCGAGCCGGCGCCTATGGACAATCGCTGCGTGGCGTTGGCTGGCGAGTGATCAAGGGTCCTTGGGACCTGATATGACGAACGCCATCCGTTGGCTGTTGGGATCCCACCGGTTTGTCTAACCCATCGGCTCCGCGACTGAGCGCTCACGATCCATAGCAACGGTCAAAGGCCCGGACCTTGGCTGGACACGAGCACGACGCGTTCGCCCGGACCGGCCTCGCGTCAAGAACTGGGTGAACCGGAGTTGCCGGGCCCAGCCGGGCATGGTCCACTGTTCCGCGCGTAGTCACGGGGGGTGCGGTGGAATGCCTGATATGACGCTTCTGCCCTGGCAGGCGGGTCTCTGGGTGGCGGGTTGCCTCGAGCGTCTCGCACCGTACGTGCGAGCGTGCGGCACGCCACGAGCGGCCACGTTCTATCGGGACAGCGTCGATGCGTTCTGGACCGGACACGGCGAGCTCGCCGCGCCCGACGCGGAGCGGATCGAGGCAGTCGGGGCGAAGCTCAGCGACCTGTACGAGGACAGCATTGAGGCGCAGATCTTCGGAGTTGTCGTCGGGGCGGCCGAGGCTGCTCGGCAGCCCGCCGAGCCCATAGAACAGCTTGCTGCGTGGACGGTGGGCCTCTGGTCGGAGCTAGGGCCCGAGGACGACGACTGGGGAGACCGGGAGGCGCAGGCGCAGCGCGACACCCTGGCGATGACGCAGCAGCGTCCGGCGGAGGCGGCGGCCCAAATCCGGATCGTTTCCGCCCGGCTCGGTGCCGAATGGGCGGCCGGGCTTACCAACCACGGCCTGCTGAACGCCGACCCGAAGCGACCGGAGATCGTGATACCCCCGGACGACTTGCCGTACCGCGTCGGTGACGTGGTGGCAGTGTCGTGCCCGTGGACCCCCACGGTGACCACGCGCCGCGGCCGGTACCACGCGGCGGTGCGCTGGCCGTGGGCCGTGCTCGATCCCGACTCGCGGTACCGGCCGGACGGCAGCTTCGCCTTCCCCGTCGACGAATCCACCGAGCCGTGGTCGCCGTACGAGCTGCGCCCCCCGGCGGCCGAGCTTGACGAGGGCGACTCGTGCGTGGTTGGCATACCGCCGATCCGGTGCTGCGTGGTGCGGTACCGCCGATACGACCCGCCGATGGACGACGGCTTCCTGCCGAGGTGCACAGCGCGCATCGCTCTGCTGCCGGCCGGCAGCGGCTACGCGCATGCGGCGGACGTGTGGCTGGAGCGCGCCGAGCCGATCGAGATGAAGCTGCTGCACCGCCCATACGGTGCGCTGCGCTCCGGTGACGTTGTCGACGACGCGGACGGTCGCCGGATGCAGTTCGTACCGCCGTTCCTGTTCTACGCCGACAGCGGTCGAGTGCGGCCGGCGTGGCCACTGGCTTTGGTGACGCGGCACGGGGTCACGCCACCGCGCGACGCAGTCGACGCCGTCGCCACCGCGACCGCCCTCGGCAGTCATCCCGACGAAATCGAGCGCTGGCTTACCTACAGCGAGGTGCCGTACACAGCCGCAGTCGCCGAAGAACTCTTCGACGAAACCTGAACCGTCCACGAGAGCGAGCAACCGACGCCCGCGCTGGTCGACGCGCACCCGACGCCGCCTCCGGTCATCGGTTCAACGGCCAGACGCCCGCGCGTCGACCAAGATCAGGTGCACGCTCATGCCGCGATCCGCGCGTCACGCCCTGTAACGGATGGATCGCGGCGCTCAGCGCACGAATCTGCCGAGATGCGTGCAGCCGAGTCCGGCGGGTCGGTGCCGTCGCGCCGGCAGCGTCAGGGGATGAGCCGGTCGAGCAGTTCGAACTGCGGTCAGGCCTTACGAGATCAAGTTGGCTACCCAGGCGCGAGGCAAGTAAGTCAAAACAACGCGCCCGGGTGGCCACCACCGTTACCTTGAGGTCAAACCTTGAGCCGGCGGGGAAAGCAGGAGGTCGCGGCGGTGGGCATCGAGCAGCAGAACATGGAACTGATGCAGACCTTCGACGACGCATGGAACGCCCAGGACATCGACACGTTCAACAGCCGGCACCACGAGGACGTCGTAGTGCGGTGGCCCGGCAAACCGGATACGCATGGTCGGCATAATCATGAAGCCGAGGCGAGGGATTTCTTTAGGGCGTTTCCGGACCAGCGGATAGGCAACCGGCCATACAAGGTTCTCTTCGGCTTGGGTGACTGGACGTGCTCGATCGCACGCTTCACCGGCACCATGACCGGTCCCATGACCGGCCCGGACGGTAATGAGATCCCGCCTACCGGCAAGTCATTCGATGTTGACTTCAGCACGGTGGCTCGCTGGGCCGACGGGAAGATCGCCGAAGAGTATCTCTTCTACGACCTTACGACGTTCATGAAGCAGATTGGGCTGGCATAGTCCGCAACGCCGGCACAACTGACGCACGCTCATGCCGCGTAGCGTAGTCGGTGACCGCCGGCGCAGCGCCGGGCACCGGTACTGCCGTGTCTCCGTCTGATAGATCATGTCGCCATGGCAGACATCGTCGAGATCCACGTTCCGCTGGCACCGGCTCCAGATATTGCGCCCGACATCTATCCGTTTCCCTGGATCGACCAGGTCGAGGACTTCCTGGCCGAACTGGAGGACGAAGGCACAATTGAGGTGTACGACGACGGCGAAGAACACGGCGACGTCTACATCTTCTTCATCACCGGAGCGAACGAGGCCAGTCTGCTGGCCGCCGCCTCCCGGGTAGCGACTCTCAGCGGCGTGCCGGCTGGCGCGTTCGCCATGGTCACCGATGATCGAGCACCAGAGTTCGGAATGGGACGACGGTTCGACCTGCCCGGCGTCCTGACCTGACCCTTATTCGGTGTCGACCCGGCGGCCTCTCAAAGCACAACGGCCAGGGTCGGGCGGGAAGCAGGTATCCGGATCTGCCGCGGTCCGGGCGTTCAGTGGGGAAACGCTCGGGGGATGCGTGCGGTGAGGAGTTCGTCGCGGAACGCTTGGATGCGCGTGATGACCTGTCGCCTGCCGATGGTGTTCTCGATGCGGTCGAGATACAGGCATCGAGCGGCGAGTTTGTCGAGGTCGACGGTGAAGTAGACCGCCATCAACGGATTGACGAACAGGTCGCCGCCGCCGGTGCGCCGGGTGAACCGAACGTCTCCGAACGCGCCGCTGGTGGCGGCGGCGATCTGTCCTTGGACGATGCTCGGCCGGTCCGGGGTGGCGGCCTGGGCGTCGGCGACAGCATCGCGGTACAGCGCCGCCTCCCGGCTGGAACCGGGGATGGACAGGGCACCGAGGTAGCCGCCGTCACGGTCGAGCGCGGCGAGGTTCTCCAGCACCTGGACGTGGTTGACGCCGTCGTAGGCGTCGATGCCGAAGCCGAGACTGGTCACCAGCTTGACCGGCACGTCCAGCGCGGCCACGGCAGCCAGGCTGGTGATGTCCTCCACCGGGGTGCCGAGATCGCTTTCGTCGCCATGCAGCAGGACATCGGTGCCGCCATCGACCAGCACCACCGCATCGATGTTGAGTTGCTCGACCAGGTGCCGGTACGCCGCCCGTAACGGCTGGACACCCAGCGGCGGAAAGGCGTACACGGTCGACGGCAGCTCCTGAGCCGCCAGCCACCGGGCGAGCGTCCGTTCGGGGAAATACCAGTCCGGGCTGGTGGTGTCCGGCCGCACCGCCGCGACGTGCTCCGCTACCCACGCCTCCTGGTCGATCAACTCGAGCTGGGAGAAGGACAGGCTGGCCAGGTGCACCTGTGCGCCGCCGCGCCACAGGGCGAACGCCAAGGGCAGGCCCGCGTACACATCGAACCCCCCGCCCGCTCCGGCGATGAGGATGCTCCGCGCCGGAGCCAGCGCGGCAAACAGCGGCGGAACGGCCAACGAGAACGCACCGAGGTCGGCCGGCAGCGCGGCAGGCGTCATCACCGCTCAATGATCACCCACGCCCATGCAATCCAAGCCACCGTGGCCCACCGCGACCGGCAAAAGCGATCGGGTGTACGCACATGCCGCGATCCGGGCGTCACGTTGTGTAACGGATGGATCGCGGCGCTCAGCGCATGGATCTGCCGAATTGAGTGCGCCGACCGTGTTACGTCGCCTTGTTGGGTAGGACGTCTGCTCGCGATTACGCCGCAGTCATCCTCCAGGTGTGCCCGGCTGTGCCCCGGTTCGTTGCTGGCAGGTTACAGCCAGCTTTCGCGCTGTCGCTGCAGTCCGTCGAGGATCAGGTCGAGTCCGATGTCGAACTCCTCGGTGTACGCGTAACCAGGTTTCAGGGCGCGGTCGAGGATCATCTCGGCGAGGTGCGGGAATTCGTCGCGGGGCATCTGTTTCAGGATCGAGCCCGCCACGTCCTCGAGGTCGACGGATGATTTGAAGGGCAGGCTGAGCTCTTGGAGCGTGCACCCGTAGATGTAGCTGTCCAGCACGGAGAACGCGTGTGCCGCACCAGCGATCGAGAAGCCTCCTGACCGTAGACAGCCGATGACCGCGTTGTGGTGGCGCAGCGTCGCGTGGCCCGGGTTTGTCCGCGAGTCCAGCAGGCTTATCGCCCACGGGTGGCGGATCAGTGTGCCGCGCATCGAGACTGCCCGCCGTCGCATCGCGGTTCGCCAGTCGACGTCCGACGGGAGCTCTATCTCGCCGAAGACGAGGTCGAGCATGCCGTCGAGGATCATGTCCTTGTTGCGGAAGTGATGGTAGAGCGACATGGCCTCGACGCCGAGCCGCTCGGCGAGCCTGCGCATGCTCGGCGCACCGGTGCCGGCCTCGTCCGCCAGCGCGACCGCTTCGCGAAGCACCATCTCCTTGCTGAGTGAGGTGCGGCGAGGCGTGTCGGCTGGCTCCGTGGCCACGAGGTCCTCCTGTCTAAGCGGATTGGACGGCTTGACAACCTTACACCGCAAGGTTGTACCTTACGGCGTAAGGATAGCGGCGATGGCGAGCTGAGGAGAGGGTCGTGGAATCGATCGGTTTGGACGGGGTCAGGAAGCCGGGCACCGGCAAGAGGGTGTGCATTGTCGGCGCGTCCGGGAAGCTCGGGCGCTACATGTTGCAGCACGCGTTGGACCGCGGGTACGAGATCGTGGGCGTGTGCCGGGAGCAGAGCGTAAACAAGCTCGCTGAGTTCGAGGGACGGATCAGGGTGATCCCCGGAGCGACCGACGACCATACGGTCATCGCACGGGCGGTGAACGGATGTGACGCCATACTCACGGTGCTGGTGCCGTGGGGGGTGAACCAGTATGCCTCCGGTACGGCCCAGGCTGTGCTCGACCACGCACGTCCAGGCGCCCGTTTGATCTTTTCCTGCGGCTGGCACATCACCCGCGACGGGAAGGACGTGTACACCCGGAAGTTCAAGATGTACGCGGCCGTGTTCGGGCGGCTGGCGAAGCTTGCCCGTGTCGTGGACGTGGACGACCAGGTGGAGGCGTGCCGCAGGATCTTCGCCAGTGACACCAGCTGGACGGTCGTGCGTGGCAGCGACCTGGAGGAGGGCGGGAGTCAGGGCCTGCCGGTGTGGAGCCGGCACGTGGGTGACCCTGTCCTCACGAGCAACCTGACCCGCCGCATGGACTACGCCCGCTTCATGGTCGAGGCGGTGGAGAACGACGCCCTCATCCACGAGGCCCCGGCCATCGTCGGCCGGCTGACCCCATCGGCCCTCGCCCACGCCGACGGCCCGGCGTGAGCGTCCGGCTCGCGTCCGCCCTGCAGTCACGGATGGGCCTCGCCGGGAAGCCAGGTTGAGGCATGTCCACGAATCCTCGGCCCCAGGCTGGTCTGCACAGGGCACTGGACTCGCCGCCATCTCCGCAGCTGCCGGAATCGTGGATCTGATGTTCACGACGTGGCTGCTCGTGAAGGGCATGCGGGTCCCGAATCCACCTCGCGATCCCACCACGGTCAGATTCGGCTGGCCGGTCCTGCAAACGAAGGAAGGCCCAAACCGTGACCGCACCGAAGACGCTCGCGAGGATAACCGGGTCCCTATATCTGATCGTCGCCGTGTTCACCATCTTCGCCGGGCTAGTGAACACGCGCATCGTCGAGTCAGGGGACGCAGCGTCCACGGCCGACAACATCGACACCTCGGCCACCCTGTTTCGTATCGGCTTCGTCAGCGAGTTGGTGGGGGCCACGGTTTTTCTGTTGACGGGCATGGCCCTGTATCTGCTGCTCAAGCACGTCAACCAGATGGCTGCCGCCGCGATGGTCACCTTCGTCGCGGTCAGCGTCGCGATCCAAAGCCTGAACCTGCTCAACCAAAAAGCGGCGCTGACGATCGCCACTGGCCGGGGCCACACCGGCGCCTTCGCTCCGGCAGGTTCCGACCAGCTGACTGTGCTGTTTGCCGACATCCAACGCGATGGGTACCTCATTGCCCAGACGTACTTCGGCCTGTGGCTGCTGCCGCTGGGCTACCTGGTCGTCAGGTCGGGCTACTTCCCCAAGGTGTTGGGCGTCCTGCTGGTGATCGGATGCTTCGGTCACCTCGTGGACGTGTTCGCACGCTTCCTTGCCCCCGCCTTCGGTGTAAACATCTCACCGTTCGCCATGACCCCTGCGGCGGTCGCGGAACTATCGTTCATCGCGTGGCTGCTGGTCAAGGCAGTGCGGTTCCCGAACCCGACACACGGGCTCCTGCCGTCGCCCCCTCAGCTAAGTAGCCGATGAGCGCACACATCATCATCCGGCTCGCCCATGTTCCGCGAGGGTGGCGAGGGCGCGCAGTGTCACGGCACCGCGCCACTCCACGCGCTGCCCCGGGGACCAGTCGAGCCAGTCGAACATCCAGCCGCCGTCCTCGAGCTGTTCCTCCTCGAGTTGGTCCAGCTCTGCCTGGATGTGCTCTTCGGTGAACAGGGTCCGGCTGCGCAGGCTCGGGCGTGGTGAGAGCACGAGGGCGGTGAGGCGCTCGTCCTCGGTGCCACCAGGGACGGGAATTGTGCCATCGGCCCCGATCTTGGGCCGGAGCGACTCGATGGCTGCGCGGGCGCGGTCCTCGTCCGATTCGTGGTCGAGGAAGTCGAGGGCGAACTTGACCCAGTAGGCGTCGAGCTCGTCAGGGCGATCGATCCGGGACCAGCACCAGGACTTCGCGACATCGAGCCAGGGGGTCTTCTGGACGCCGGCCCGGGTCAGGACGGATACGACCCCGAACGTGATGAACGAACCGTCCGGGTTGGGCGTCATCCACGGTGCGTGCGGATGGTTGGCCGCACTGGGGAGGACGAAGGACAGGGCCCCGTCGGCGCGGGCGTTCCGGGCCGCCCAGCTCGCAGCCTGGGTGACCATCGGGTCGTCCAGAGCGCCGACTTCGGCGAGCACCTCGAGTGCGTGCAGCGTGGCAGTCGGCTGGCTCCCGGAGTCCCGGACGTCGGGTTCCAGGGCATGACCGAAGCCGTGGTCGGGGTTCTGATAGGCGCGCAATGCCGTGAGGACCGGTTCCACCGGAGCATCGTGGAGCAGCACCGCGAGTCGGTGCCGGTCCAGAAGGCGAGCGGTGTTGTGGATGAACTGCTCGGCAGCAGCGATGTCGACGGGCACGGTGTCCACGCTAGGCGGAGGCGCCGCCGAGTGCTTCCAGAAATCGGACGGGCGTCATGCCGGTGAGCCTCCGCACCTCGTCGTTCATGTGTGCCTGGCTGGCGTAGCCCGCCAAGAGCGCCCTGCCTGCCAGGTCAGGAGCGTGCAGGTGCATGAACCGGCGGAGCCTGCAAACGCGCGCCAGCATCTTGGGTCCGTACCCCACCGCCGCCACCGTCCGCCGGTGCAGCTGTCGTTCGCTAACGCCCAGCTCTGCTGCCACCGCCGCGACCCGAGCGCGCGGACGAGCCAGACGCAGTGCCGCTGCCTGGACCAGCGGATCGGGCGCAGCGCCGCGAGAGGACACCGCTTCGAGCAGGTGACGACCTCGACAATCGGCGGGTACCACGGCGAGTGTCTCGGCGAGCCGCAATGCCTCCTGGCCCCACAGGTCGGCGGCATCGACCTGGCGGTCGCACAGCTCCGCAGCGTGCCAGCCCAGCACAGCACCCGCAGCTCCGGGACGGAGGCGGACCCCCACCGCCTCGGCGTTCGCTGGCAGGTCGACCAGCCGCGGACCAGTATCACCACCCGCGACCACCAACTCCCCACCGTCGAGCCAGATCAGGTCGAGGCAGCCGTCGGGCACTACCAGTTGGGCATGCCGATGGCTGACGCGCTGCTCCCACACGCACGCCACGAGCGAGGCCGCCGGTCCGGAGACCACATCCTCCCAGTACTGTGAGGTCACAACCTCACCCTACGGAATCGGCCGCCAAGCCTCGCGGGAGCCGAACGCCACGACGCGACATCCGGATCTGCCGCGGACCGCGCATCAGGGAGCACGGCCGGCTGACTACGGTGGCGACGCGCAGACGTGCGGATGACAGTGGGCTGCGGCCCTTGGCCTTCCGGACTCCTACGGCAGACCTCGCGACTGCATTTCGGCCTCGACCGCTTCCCTGCGGCGCCGCCAGTCTCGCCGAGCCTTGGGATTGCGGCCGGGCAATCTGCTCGATGACTGCTCGTACTCCCGGGCCAGGCTGAGCCGATCAACCAACTGTTCGTCGGCAAGGCCCAGCAGGTCGCGGTCCCAGGTTTCCAACATCTTCCATCGCGACATGACGCCATGCCCTCCGTCCCGGCCAACGCATCATTCCAGCGCACAGAAGTGCAACCCTGAAATCCGAGTTTCGTCGCTGGCCGTGGGCGACCAAGGTCAGGTGCACACCTCTGCCGCCGGCCGCGCGGCTGCGGAGGCGAGAGCGGTCAGTACAGCGGTGATCGGTACAGCACTTCGACGTACCTGATCTCGTCGTGGACCACGTCGAGGATGAGGTAGCCCGGCCATGGCGCATCGAGGCAGACATTGCGGTGGCCATCGCCGTAGGCCTCAGCCGGCTCCGGCGCGGTGTGGAAGCTCTGGCAGAAGTCGTCCCCGCAACCGCACGTCTGCACGACTCGCAGCCGCCCGACCTGCTCCACCAGCCGTTTCTCACCCTCGGCCGCGAGCGCCGCGGCGAGTTCGGCGGTAAAGACTGGCCACCTGGCAGAGAGCAACGGTGCGTGCGCCGGATGGTTCTCCACGAGGAGGCAAGCTACCTGTGCGATGCCCCGAGCACACGCTCATTGCCGCCTTCCGAGCGTCGCTCTGCGTCACGGCAATCAGCTGGCCAAGAGCTGGGAAACCTGAGCGAGGTCGGGCTGAGGAGCGGCGGCTACCATGGTCGCCCATGGCATCGACGAACGAGACGCCCGCTACGTTCCAGCCGTTACCTGGGCGTACGGTTGATCGCTCAGCGGTCTATCACGCCTCGCTACAGGCACTCCTCGACCTCGTCGGCGCCGAACCCCCGGACGTCGACGAGCCCGACGACGGTCTGTTCTGGCGTCATCGTGCCCGGCGGATGATCGGTGAGACCGTCGCACGCCGGGCCAAGCACCCGACCGGTGCTCGCGGCATGCCCGACGAATGGTTCGAACCGCTGATCCGAGCCGCAGTGTACGAGCCGGATCCGAGCTTCAACCGGCAACTGGTCGAACCCGCCATCGCCGCGTTCGGTCGCCGTCGCGTCCAGGTTGCGCTGCTTGACTATCTCGACACCGGTGCCCCCGCCGACGCGGCAGGCGCGGCACGCGCCTGGTACTGGACCTCGATAGGAGTCAGGTACCTCCCGGGAACGACGACCATGACCCCGGAAAGCGCCGCCGAATACGAGGCGGTCAGCGACCTGCGCGAGCGGTACCGCCTTACCGCACTACGCCGCTTCCTGGCCGACGACGACCTGGACCTGCGCCGATGCATACTGCCAGGCCTCACCCTGGACCCACAGATGTACCCCAACCAAATGCGCGACCAAGTTGCTCAGGCCGTGCAGATCGCTCGCACCTCAAACGACGACTACCTCCGGCATCGAGTGGAGATCCAGGTCGTGCCCGAGCGATGACCGCGACCGGTCGACGCCATCCGGATCTGCCGCAGATCGCGCGGTCGCGCCGACGAGGGGTGAAGGACTGGCGTTCTGGCCACGCCTGGCAGTTCATGCGAGGCATGCGCAAATCCAGATGCTTGCGTGGGTGACACCGAGTTCAATAACGCCGTGATCACGATGCAAGCGGTTGTCGAAGTCCCCGCGCTGGACAACGACCCGGCGCCGCCATGGCCGGTCGCCCAGATCGCACCTTGGTCATGGCTGCCCCTCAACGCCGGCTGCACCGATGAGGAGCTCGGGCTGTTCGTCGCCGCTCTGGCTGCTCGGATCGAGGTGCTGCCTCCTAGCGGCCGCGACGAGGTCGTGGACGCCCTGCTCACCGAGGAGCTACTAATCATCGCCGGTGGCCTGCGGGTGGGAGACCCCAGCACCGGAAGGGTCGTGGTGCCGGGCTGTTGCGTCGGATTGGAGGAATGGCGGGGCTGGGCGCAGGCACTCACTGGCGGCTCGCCGTGGCTGGGTCACGACCCGGGTCCTGAGATAGAGGCGGTTGGTGAGGACCTTCGGGTGTGGCAGGACGGCGGCCCGGACCGTCATCGCGGCCGCTGGGCCGGGCTTCATGTCGACCTCCCGCGTCATGCGCTGCCGCAGCTGCTGATGGGCGTGCAGCGTGACCTGGTCGGCTTCCTGGACGCCTTGGCTGGATGGGCTGAACGGGCCGACCTGGGCCGGCAAGGGATCGCCTTGGTGAAGGCGATCGACCACAGCTTCACGATCACTGCACCATGGGACTTGCCGGAGGGTTAGCGGACCATCCACGGGCCGGTTTTCGGCTTTCGCAGTGGTGACATCGACACGTGCCGGCATCCGCTTCTGCCGCGATTCGCGCGCACCCCTCCGTCCTCCGGTGACCGAACGTAGTTAGATCAAGAAGCCGTCCTTGTGGACGATGACACTCCTCGATCCGGCCGACGTCGATCCGTCGCCATGTGGATCTTTGTATGTCAGCGTGTACCTGGCTCAGCACTCCAAGCCATACCCCGACACGCGTCGGTGATCGATACGCAGTGAGGTCTCCGGTAGATGGTTATCGACCAAGACAGACCATCAGCACGGAGACCTCGTGGCCACCGTACCGGTGACGAGGCGGCACGACCTGACCGGCGCACAGTGGGCGGCGCTGAAGCCGCTGTTGCCGAAGGGCAAGAAGCCAGGGCGACCGCCGAAGTGGAGTAAGCGGCAGCTCATCGACGGGATCCGGTGGCGGGTCCGGGTGGGTTCACCCTGGCGGGACGTGCCGGAATGCTATGGACCCTGGCAGACGGTCTACGGGATGTTCCGCCGATGGCAACGCGCGGGCGTGGCAGCGGATCGTCAGCGGGCTTCAGACCCGCGCCGACGCTGCCGGTCTGATCACCTGGGCCGTCAGTGTCGACTCCACGATCAGTCGGGCGCATCAGCACGCCGCTGGTGCCCGTACCCAACCCGAGCTGCAGAAAGAGTCATCCGGTGGAGTCGAAGACGAGCCCGCTGATCACGCGTTGGGCCGGTCGCGGGGTGGATGGACCACGAAGCTGCACCTAGCCTGCGAGCAGGGTCGCAAGCCCTTGGCGATGCTGCTGACCGCAGGGCAGCGCGGCGACAGCCCGCAGTTCACCCGGGTCCTGGCCCGTATCCGGGTGCCCCGGCCCGGCGGTGGTCCACCCCGCACCCGACCCGACCGGGTGCTCGCCGACAAGGCGTACCGGACGCGGAGTCGGTGAGCGACGGGGTCACGACGGACGGGCCGACGAGCGCGGCGGCGACCATCGCGGTGAGCAGGGCGAACGTGCCGGTCAGGCGGCGCAGGCGGGTGAGCGGGGCGGGCGGGTGAGCGGGGCGGGCGGGTGAGTGGGGCGGGCGGGTGAGTGGGGCGGGCGGGGTCACGAGAGTGGTCAACGGCCCTCCGGATCACGAGGCATCGATCGGGGTCGACCTACAGTCTTGGCTCCGACCGGGCGGGACGGAAAGACCCCGGAACCGAACTAATCCACAGCCGCCGATGACATCCCGGTGGCCCGGCCGGTGGCGGCCCGCCCACGGATGATTCCGCTCTCGATCTTGGCCCTTGCCAGGAACGTGAGCGGTTGCTGATGTCCGGCACGCCGGAGCTGGTGGTGGCGGGCGAGGACGCGCTCCACCGGCTCGTCGAGATGCAGCGGCTGGTCCGCTCCGGCGAGGACCTGCGCACCGCCGACGGACACGAGGCGTACCACCGGTTCGCCGAGGCGCTGTGGACGTTCCGGATGGCGGTGCGCAGGCACTTCGGGCACCGAACGATCGACCCGGGGAGGCTGGACCGGAAGGACTGGTCCGAGCGGAACGAGTGCGCGTACTGCGGCGCCGCCGCCTAGCGCGTGCTCTCCACCGTGTAGTGGATGGTCTGGGCGACGATCCAGCCGTCCTCGATCACGTAGGAGTCCGCGCCGTCCCGCACCCGGGCGCCGTCGGCCTCGGCGGTCCACTCCAGGAATGCGACCCGGCCCTCGACCAGCCGGTTCGTGTAGGTGAAGCGGGCGTTGGGCAACTCCTCGCCCAGCCAGCGCGCCAGCAGCTTCACCCCGTCGTACCCCCGGAACACGCCGCGGCGGTCCAGGACGACGCAGGACGGGGAGACGTTGCGGTCGATGTCCTCGGCGTACCGGAGCTCGTCGGAGAGGCGCAGGTGCTCATCGAAGACGTCGGCGGCGGAACGCGCCCGCAGGTCATCGGTCATGCCCGGCCATCCCCCACCTCTCGCGCCATACGGTCAAAGGTAGGCGAAACGGACGGGTTCCCGCAGCACTTCGGCAGCGGCGTCGACATCGGCGAGTCTCGCGGCGAGCGTCGCCGCCGCCAGGCGGGATGGCAGAGCAGCGCTGAACTTGAGGCCGGCGAGTGCCTTGTCGGCGATATCGGGCAGGCAGATCCGCTGGGCGGCGTCCGCCAACGCCGAACGCCACACCTCGATCATTCCGCTGGCAAAACCTGCCCTTCCCGGAGCCGCCCGTCAGCCAGGAGGCAACGCAGGCTCCGAGAGCTACTACCTGCCCCGCGCGCCCCTGACAGCGGCACCGCCGAGCGCGGAAACGTCTGCGTCGTTCTCCACCGCGGTCATCTGCTTGGTCCGGTCGGAAACCCCCTGGGCCGGCTGCCTCAACGGAGGGCGAGGCTCGACGGCGGCGTACGCGTCCACGCCCATACCTCCAACGCTCGCCGGTCAACCAGCACGATGTTGAGTTGCCGGGCCAACCGCACGCCGTCACCGGCGGTGAAGAAGCTGTTGGTGACGATCATGCAGAGCTGACCCCCGTGTACCTCCCGGCAGGTGCCGGCGAACTTCTGGATGGCGGCGCTCCCCACGCGGTTGCGCAGGCTCTGCCGCTTGCACTGCACGACCATCCGCCGACCGTCGGGCGCGAGCGCCACGACATCGGCGCCCCGGTCCCCCGAACCGCCCTTCACCTGGACGTGCCGGAACCCGGACGCCTCGAGCAGCCGGGCAAACCACTGCTCGAACTCCGGCCCGCTCATCGCGTCCGTCACCGCGATCAGCCGATCCCGCTGGGCCTGCTCAGCCCGCCGGCGCGCCCGCTGCTTCACTGTGACCGACACCGATGCGACGGCGGTCGCGCCGACGATCAGCACCAACAAGGCCGACCAGTACGGATGCTGCTGCACGAAGTCGACCACCATGACGACCACCACGAGCGCGGGCACACCCCACAGGAACAGCGCCGTGATACCGGAGCTGCCGCCTGAGCCACCACGGCGTGCCGTTCCGCCGCCGCCGGCGCGCCGCCGTTTGCGGTAGTGGGCCCGGACCCGGGCGCCGTCCCGGCGGGTGTGGGACCTCACATACGGCATGCGGCACCTCCGAGGGGTCGGGAGCCTCAGCCTGCCGCCCAGGTGCGACAGGAAAGGTGCACGGGCGTCGATACTGTCAGGTACCCGTCACTTCGGGGCCACCGCCGTCAGCCGACAGCCCTGCGGAGCGCCTCCGACCATGACGGTTCGTCGTCGCCGCAGAGCAGGGTGACCGCACTGGCGGCGCAGATGTCCCGCCAGGTCGGTTCGCCACAGAACGACACCGGCAGCACCGCCCGCGCTCGCAAGGGATGAGGGGCCGTTGCCGTATTGACGGTCGCCGTGGGCCCGGTGGCGCCTACGGGAGAGAACGCCTAGCCGAGGGCCTGCAGGATGGCCATGATGTTTTGATACTCCCGCCACCTGGTGACCTTGCCGTCGTGGACTGTCAGCACACCGATGAAGGCGGCCGTGGACTGCTGGTTCGTCCTCGTGGATGTACCGGTCAGTTCGTACTCGATGATGATCGTGTTTGGATCCTTGGTGTCGTGGAGGGCAATGGTGCGGCACTCGTCGAAGCGGACGGGGAGCGCGGCGCGCTGCGGGTTGGCAAAGTCGAGGAACTGCTGCTTGCCTTCGAACCTGCCCTGATGGCCGGGCGGAGCAAACGGGATTTCGATGATCACGTCTTCGGCGAGGTCGTCGCCGGTCAGTGGGGCAGGGAGGCCGAGCCACTGCTGCTGCATCCGCTGAAATACCTCATGCGGTGTGGTGTCCATGGGCAGGCCCCCTTAAGATGAGTAATGACTCATGAACGAACAATAGTGAGTGGTGACTCATCTTGTCTAGTGGAGAAGCCCGGCCGATGCGCGCGGACGCGCAACGCAACCGGATGCGGATCCTGGAGGCGGCGGAGGCGGTGTTCGCCGACGGCGGTCCGGACGCGTCGACCGAAGAGGTGGCGCGGCGTGCGGGTGTGGCGATCGGCACCGTGTTCCGGCACTTTCCGACGAAAGCCGACCTGCTACGCGCACTGATGAAGCGGTTGCTGCAGCAGCTCACCGATGATGCGGCGGACCTTGTGGCACGGGGAGATCCACAAACGGCGTTGTTCGAGTTCTTCGCACTGCTCGTCGAGCGGACTGCGGCAAATCGGACGGTCGTGAGCCTGCTTGCCGCGGAAGGGATGGACCTGCCGATCACCGGCCCGCTCGGGTCGCTCACCGACGCCGTACGGGAACTGTTGAAGCGCGGGCAGAGCACGGGCGCAGTCCACGCCGATATCCAGGTGGACGAGGTGATGGCGCTGCTGGTCAGTGCCTGTCAGGGCGCCTTGCATGGCGGCTGGGGCATCGACCTGCGTCAGCGGACCCTCAACATCGTGTTCGCTGGAATGCGGACACAGGATCGTCGCCCACGCTGATGGGCCTACACCCCTGACGGAAAGTTCGGCGGCGGCGAGGACGGACGCCTCCCCGAGGTCACGCTCGCCCGAGCCGAGTCGCGCGGTCCACTTGGTGAAGCACCGGATCTCATCGCGCGTGTCCAGTTGAGCGATGCTCAGCCCACCCACCTCGCAGGCAGCGGTCAGTTCGGGACGGACCACCGACCGCCCGCAGCTCCTCCATGACCACCTGCGTCGTCCAGCAGTCGGAGGTCCTGTAGGACGTCCAGCCGGTCGGCGAGAGTGAAGTGGCCGAGAACCATGGTGTCGAGCACCAGAACGGAGGTCGCCTGCGCCGACAGGCTCACGGCGCTATCTCCAGGTCGTCGTCCGCTGGCAGGTCCGCCTCGGCGATCTGGCCATGCATCAACTCGACGGCCCTGACGCGGGTGATCCGCTTGGTCCGCCACGCCTCCATCACGGCGTGTGCGTAACTCGGCGGCACCCGCACCGCAGCGAGGTCGGGCTGCGGCGCCCACCCCAGAGCCTCCATGAACTCCGCCCGGGTCGGCCGTGCCTGACTCCAGACCCGACGGGTCGCGGCGTCGAGCACCGCCGCCTGCTCGGCTTGGCGGAGCGCCAGCATCCAGGAGGTACGGTAACGCGCCGCGAGGCCGATCAACTGCTCCCGGCTCAGCGGGCCGGCGCCCACGACGGCGGCCACCGCCTGCTCCGGCAGCAGCAGTTCGGCAGCGAACGCGTCGATCGCCGCCTCGCGATCCGCCCGGGAGGCGTACACGCCCAGGTCACTCGAATACTCGTCACCGATGATGAGATGCCCCAGCTCGTGGGCGGCGGTGGCCCGTCGTCGGCCCGGATCACCCTTGGTGCTCACCACCGCGACGGCGACGTCACCGTCGACGAGCGACGCGCCGTCACCCGGTAGGTCGGTGACCAGCACCCACTGACCGGCTCGTTCGCAGACCTCCATGATGCTGTCAAGCGGGCCGTCACTCAGCCCGACCTGCCGTCGCACCCACCGGGCCGCCAGCCGAGCGTCCGCCTCCGACGCCACGGGCTGAACGTACCGGAGCAACGGGTGAGCGCGGAGCACGCCGAGTCCCATGAGCTGCTGCACGTTGCGCAGCCACTTGACCATGGCTATTTCCAGGCGCTCGGACGATCGGGCCGCCTCGGTGTCGATCTCCTCGGTCAGTGGCGCAACCCGCCGGGACAGCACCGCCGGCCGCGGCTCGATCAGATACTCCATCGACACCCGCAGTGCCCGGGAGAGCCGCGCCAGTTCCAGCCCGTCCAAGCGCCGGGTACCGGCCTCGATCTTGGCCAACATGGTGCGGTCGAGCCCCACGGCTCGTGCGAGATCCTGCTGCGACATGCCAACCGACAGTCGCGCCTGGCGCACCCGCTCTCCGACGGGACGCCAGTCCAGGCCCTCAGCCATGGTGCGATAATCGCACACTCATCGCCGGAATGAGTCAACGCACGAGAATCAGGGTTCCCGCATCCAGGTCTTCGGGTCGGTCACGAAGACGCCCTTGCCCTGATGCCGCCGGATGACGCGCAGCGCCTCCAGCCGGGCATAGGCCATCTGCACGGTCCCGTGGCTGACGCCGTAGTTCTCGCGCAGCTCAGCAATCGAGGGCAGCCTGTCCCCCGGCTTGAGCTTCTTGGACCTGACGTCGGCGATCACATCATCGGCGATGCGCCAGTAATCCGGCACTTCTCGCATGGCACTCCTCGCGTGGCAATCCGATTCGATCACACCGCGACGCGCCCAACAAGAAGCGTTGACTCATCTGACATGTCTAGATATGTTGTTCCCGAGCCCGTCCTCGCGTGGCAACGAGTTCGGCTCATCCCCCTGGTCGGGGCGGGTGCGCGTGCCCGTCCCGACCCACCGGACTGCTCCGCTGTCGTACCGCTGATCAGAGCTGCGGCGGCGGAGCGGGCGGGCCGCCCGCGGCCGGCATGCGGACGGCCCGCCCTTCCAGACCCAGCGCACCGACCCTCCGCGTTCCCGCCTGCCCCGGAAAGGACCGACGTGGCCCAGGTGTATCGATCCGGCCAGCCCTACGGGACCGGCCACCCGGCCCGGTTGACCCCACACGAGGTGCGGACCCGTACCTTCGACCCGCGCCGTCGCGGCGTCGACCCCGATCAGGTACGCGAGTTCCAGGCCCAGGTTGCCGACGAGCTGACCGACCTCCACCGGCAGGTACGCCTGCTCAGCCAGGAAAACGACCGGCTCAAGCGGGCGCTGCGCGACTGGCAGACCATGCACGCCCGCGAGTGCCGGCCGCCGAACGAAGGCCCCTGGTAGCGGTGCGTCCACAACCGGGCGACCAGCTACGGATCGACGCCCGGGCCTCGGTGCAGTTCGCCGGCGACCGCGCCCTGACCTTCCGCGTCGTCTCGGTCCGCGACCGGCCGACGTACGCCGGCTGGATCTGGTTGACCGGCTACGCCATCAACCGACGCGGCCAGGCGACCGCCAAGCGGGAGGTCTACGTCCAACTCGCCGGCCTTCGCCCCGCCACCAGCACCCCGGCCCCGAAACGCTCCCGTGCCACCCGCCCCTGTGCTTCGCGGAATGACCAAGGTGACGGCAGAACAGCTCGCGACCGCGCGGGGCTGCGTGCTCGGGCTGATGCTCGGTGACGCGATCGGCGGCAACGTGTCAGCGTCCGGGCCGCTTCTGGCGACCAGCGCCGGCCAGCTCGCAACGCGCATAATCAACCGCGTGACCGAGAAGTTGCACCAGTTGGCAGCATTGCTACGGGCTCGCGACGACCTGGATACCGGGATCGCCGTCGTGACCGGGCGTTCGGCCCGGCAGGGCGACATCGGTGAGTTCATCGCCGCGCAGGTGTTCGACATCGAACTCGCCGGCACCGCGACCCACGCCGGCCACGACGGAACGTTCAAGTCCGGTCCACTGGCCGGCCGGACCGTCAACGTGAAGACCTACGGGGATGCGTTCACCGGCATAGACATCAGCCCGCACCCCTGCGACTTCTACCTGGTGTTCAGTGGTCCGCCGCGGCCACTGGGCACAGTGCGGCACCACCGGTGGCAGATAGCGGCGGCGTACCTCCTCGACACCCGCCGTCTGCTTGAAACGTTGAGCAGCCGGGGCGTCAAGATCGGCATCGCGACGAGCATCCGCCGGGCTGACCTCGAAGCGGCTCAGATCTTCCCCGACACCAACCCAGACGCTCCGCTGCGCCTGGCGTCCGAGCAGGCCGCCCTGTTGGCCCTGTTCGCCGAGGGAGGCCCCGTGTCTCGACCGATCCTGGACGTTGACGACGACCGGGAAAAGCGGCGCGAGTTCGCGGACTGGCTCAAGTCCGGTGGACTCGACGTGACCGGTGGCACGGACGCGGCATGAGGCGCGAGTTCGGTGCGGGCTCAGCCGGCCGCGGCCGCCCAGCGGGCGAGTATGGTCAGGGTTTCCCGGCGTACGTCGTCGGCCTCGTAGACCAGGCGGCGGTGAGCGAAGCGGACCACCAGGATGCCGATGGTCGCCAGCAGCGCGTCCCGGCGCAGGTCGACCTCCCGCTGGCGCGGGTCGCCGTGCGTGGTGGCGCCGTCGAGTTCGATGTTGACCCGTTCCCGCTCGGCGAACAGGTCGAGGTACATCGTGCGCCGCCCGACGCGTACCCGCGCCTGGCGGCGGAATGCCGGCATCCCCGGGCCGGTGAAGACGTGCTCGTGCCCCCAGATCTCCAGCGGGCTGCGGCAGCCCCCGGCGAGCCGCGTCAGCAGCGTTCGAAACGCTGCCCGGTCATCCAGCTTCGGCACGTTCCTCAGGGCCGCCTCCAGCCGCTCAGGAGTGGTCAGCCGATCGTTGACCGCCCGGATCACCGGCGCCCGCCGCTCGCTGGGCAGCAGCATCGGCCAGGAGTCGACAAGGGTCTGTTCGAGGCGGGTCACCGTCAGGCCCCGCCGGACCACCACGTGCGGCGCCTCAAGGGTGAGGCCCTGACGCCGGTGCACGGCCACCCCGGGCCGGCTGCGGATGCCGGAGCCGGCCGGTGCGTTCAGGTGCAGCAGGTGGCCGGTCGCCTGCCGGTGCAGCCCCCCACACCGCGAGCGCGCTGAGGTGGCTGAGCGCGCCGCGTCCCTCGGCCCAGGCGCAAGCGGCGCGGTGGCCCAGGGCGGGGTCGAGTCGGCCTACGGCCGGGGTGCCCCGCCACTCTCCCTGTCGATCGTTCAGCAAGTGCGCTGCCACGAACACCTCGGGCAGCACCCGCACCAGGTCGCCGCTACCGCACGCCCGCTGCAGCGTCCACTCCGGCACCACCTGCTCGGCCACCGCCCGGGTCACCAGCCCGCCGCCACGCTCCACCAGCTCCCGAAGCACCGAATTCACGCCGCCGACCCTGTCGCCCCACCTGCCCTCCCGCAACGACCCCAGCCCTTACCTGTGGACACCCACCCCGCTGTGAACATCCCCCGTCACCCCTCGCCATCTGCTATGGCGAGCCTCGATCGTTGGCGGCTCAGCTGCCTTGTCGTCGGCGTGTCGAGTCGCTCACCCGTCAACGATCATGGAATCCGGGGCACAGCTGGTTGGGGTGGGGTGGGGTCAGGCTGGGGCGGTGCTGGGGTGGGCGTTGACGACCCAGGCGCCCGGCAGGGCGATCCACTCGTTGTCGCCCACCGGCACCACCGCACCGTCCAGCTTGGGCAGCAGCGCCGGATCCTCCATCGGGCAGAGCACCCACACGTCACCGCTCCCACTACGCGCCACATCGGCCAGCTCGTAGAGCCGGTCCATCGCCCGGTACCGCGCCAGCACCGCCGCGTCGTGCAGCAGCACCGGCCCCGCGTCGGCGCTCAACGGTCTCGGTGGCCACCTCGGCGATGGCCGCCTTGCGGGCGGCGGCCGTGGTGGGGATAGTCTCCCGCTCCCCCAACCGCTGGCGCCACTCCTTGGCCCAGCGTTGCAACTCCTGCCGGGTCTTCGCGCCCAGGCCGGGCAGGTGGGCCAGTTTGTTGGCGACGGTGAGCAGCTCACCGACGGTGCTGCCCTCCAGGCGATGGGCGGCGGAGACCGCGCGGGGCGTCAGCCCAGCCGCCTCCAGGGCGGTCGCACGGGTCGCCTTCGTGGCCGCCTCGTCGCGGGGCCTTGTCGGCGCCCTCGACGTCCGGCTCCTCGGCGCTGATCTCCGGGTGGTCGGTGCCGACCGGGGCGCTCGCGGCGGAGCGGCGGAAGACCGATCCCAAGGGCACGTGACCAGCCGCCTTGACCCCCTCGGGCGGCCGACCGTTGCCGCTGGCCCGGTTGGCGCAGAGTATGCAGATGCGCCCCACGCGGTCCTGTTGCCACCGGGACCAGGTAAGCCGTCGCCCTGACCCGGGCCCAGGCGTCTGCAGCCCAGCAGTCCGGTCGCCGACAATGCTCTGTCTTTCCTGCTCAACGGCGCGAAGGATCGCCTTGTCGGGACAGGACGCGGGCTGACGTGCCGGAGCGGATTCACCGCATCGCGAGCCAGCCGCCTGCGCCAACTGCTCCGGAGTTGGCGCCCGTCACCGACACCGCTGGAGGGCGTCATGGCGGAAAGTCTCGTTGTCAACGGCACCGTACGACCGAGTAAAGCTGGCGCGACGATTGCCGGCTACCGCGTGCAGGTGACCCTGAACGCCGAGGTGCGGCTCGGCGATGAGGTGCTCCGGTTCCCGGCGTCCGCCTCGGCGCGGTTGCCTGAGGACGGCACGCTCCATCTCGAGGTCACCACGGACGGCATCCCCAAGGGCCCGGTCGACATCTCGATCGCCGCTCCCACCGGCGTCGAAGTGCATCATCAGCAGTTCTCGCTGGAGCAGTTGGCCAAGCCGCTGCGGCTGCGGATCAGCACGGTGGATCCGGTCGAGGTACGGCCCAGCGACGATCCGACCCTCGGTGCGCGCACGCGTATCGCCGGACGGGTGATCGACGTCGGGGGTCGGCCCGTTCCCGCCGACCTCCCGGTCGTGATCTCCGGGGTCGACCGGTCCGACGGCGAAGCGCCACCCGCCCGGCCGCTCGTCATCACCGGAACCCAGCCTGGCGGCCGGTTCGGGGCGGACTGGGTCG
Source organism: Micromonospora sp. NPDC047548 (assembly GCF_040642975.1). Classification (NCBI taxonomy): domain Bacteria; kingdom Bacillati; phylum Actinomycetota; class Actinomycetes; order Micromonosporales; family Micromonosporaceae; genus Micromonospora; species Micromonospora sp. NPDC047548. Next base: position 118,421 of record NZ_JBEYTI010000016.1, on the reverse strand, counting down.
CCGACATCCTCGCGTCGGCGTCCGGCAGCGTCGCCGGCGGCCCGCCGCAGCCCGTGCCGCTCGACCCGGACGGCCGGTTGCCGCGCGAGATGGTGATCGTCATCGACCTGGCCGCCGTGGCCGTCCCCGAGGACGATTGCGACTGCACGGCATCACCTCCGCGCACACCGGACCAGGAGGACCTCACCGGCAACCCGGCCGCCTTCTCGCAGGACCTCGGCGGCGGCTGCGTCGACCTCACCATGCCGAACCGGACGCTGGAGGAGTTCGCCTACTTCCAGGTCATCCGGACCTCCGAACCACGGATCACCGGACTCACCCTCAACGCCCGGCGCACCGTTCCGTCCGAGCTGCTGACCGACCTGCTGGGGGTGTCGATCGCGTCCCAGGCCATCGGACTGACCCGGCCGACGTCGGTGGCGCTGCAGACCACCAACCTCAGCCTCGACATACACGCGGCCCGCTCGCTGGTACGCACGGACCGGCCGCCCAGCGTCGCCGAGATCACCCGCGCGTCGTGGCTGTCGGAGGTCTCGTTCACCAAGACCATGATCGACGCCGGGCTGCGCACCACGACCGGCCGCACGGTGCTAGACGCCGACCACCAGATCGACTGGGACGACACGCCCACGGTCCATCTCGCCGTCGACATCGCGTTCGGCCACCTGCTGCAGTTCCGCGAGGTGTGGCGCGCCGACGGCTACTCCCTCGGTGACCTGCTCTATTCGCTTCCCCTCGCGCCCGGGCAGCGCCGCCAGGTCGCCGTCGTCGACTGGGACCGGCGCACGTCGTCGGCCCGCGAGGAACGGTTGGAGTTCGAGGAGCACCTCGACGCGCTGCTCACCCGCGACCGGGACGTGCAGGAGATCGTCGGCACCGACCTGCACGAGGAGGTCGCGGCCGGCTCACGCAACACGACCTGGGGGGTGGCGGGCGGGATCGGTGCCGGCTTCATCGGCAGCGGCTTCGGCATCTTCGGCGGCGTGGCCGGCGGCGCGAGCGGGTCGAGCTCCTCGTCGTGGCAGGACGCAGCCCGGACGTTCTCCGCCGACTCGATGCAGCAGTTGCGCGACCGGGTGTCGCAACGCAGCTCCGCGCTGCGCAGTCAGCGTTCGTCAGTGGTGCAGAGCGTCGGCCAGGGTGAGACCGTCCGGGCCGAGACGGAGGCGGTGGCCAACTACAACCGCTGCCACGCGCTGACCATCGAATATTTCGAGGTGCTGCGGCATTTCCTGGTCACCCACGAGCTGGCCGACGTACGCGAGTGCCTGTTCGTCCCGCTGCCCATGGTGGCCTTCGACCGGGCCAAGGCGCTGCGCTGGCGGGAGATTCTGGAGCGGTTCCTGCGCAAGCCGGAGCTGCGCGGCGGCTTCGACGCCATCGAGCGGATCGCCGACAATTGGGTGGGCTGGGACTTCCCGCAGGCGCGCTACAGCGAGGAGGCGCCCGAGTCCATCGAGGGTGAACTGCGCATCAGCTTCCTGCTGCCCCGCCCGCGCGATGCTGCGGACGGGGCGTTCCAGGTGGCCATGTGGCAGCCGCTGGCGCCGTTCCTGCCCGTCGACACCCTCGAACTGTTCACCGCCAAGCTGAACGAGCGCACCGCCCGCGAGCGCGACCGGATCTTCCGCACCGAGATCGCGCCCGGAATCGCGGAGCAGTTGGTGCAGAAGCTGCGCCTCGCCCTGGTCGGGCCGGACGGCGGCGAGTCGGAGGTGCCGGTCGACGCCACGCTGGTGTCCCGCTACGCCGAGACGACCCCCCTCTACGTCACGGTCAACCAGGCGGGCGGCATCCCCGCTGTGCCGCGCGATGACATCGCGCACGTGAAGATCTGGTACGACGGACCGGCGCTGCCACCGGACGCGCAGGTGATCGTGCACTCGGGCCGACTCCGTTACCGCACGCCCCACCTGTCGGCCATGCTCTTCGACGATCCGCGCATCCTCGACGACATCAAGCTCGGCGACGCTGTCGTGATCGCCACCCCGCTCACGCAGCGCGAAGTACGCGACCCGCGAGCCGAGGACGTCGAACTCGCCGGACGGCTGGTCGCGCACCTCAACGACCATCTGGAGTACTACCACCAGGCCATCTGGGTCAACCTGGACGCGCAGCGCCGGTTCATGCTGCTCGACGCGGTCGAGGTGCCCGGGCTGGGCGGCCGGAGTGTCGCGAGCCTGTGCAGCAACCAGCTCATCGGAATCGTGGGCAACAGCCTCGTGCTGCCGGCCGCGCCGGGGCTCCGACTCGACCCCACGCTGACCGTGCCCGACGACGGGCCGGACGGTTCGGCGCAGCCGGTACCGCTCGTCAACGCCTACGCCGCCCCGCCCGCGCCGCCGCTGCGGGTCAGCGTGCCGACCCGCGGCGTCTACGCCGAGGCCGTCGCCGGGTCCTGCAACGCCTGCGAGAGCATCGACGACTCGCGCTACTGGCGCTGGAACAACGACGGTCAGTTGGAGCTGCCGCAGATCCTGCCCGTGTCGACGGACAGCCGGGCCAGCGAGGAGCCCGACCTCACGCCCACGCCGCTGCCCGCGCCGCTGGTGCAGATCCAGAACGCCCCCGCCATGCCCGACCCGGTGGGCCTCGGCGCAGCCTTCGGCCTGCTGTCCAAGCCCGGCCTGTTCCAGGACATCACCGGCCTCGAGGGCACCCAACGCAACGCCGCAGCGGCCTTCGAGGCGTCGCTGTCGGCCGCCTCCGCACTCGGCGACGAGGCGGCGAAACTCGCCAGTCAACAGGAGTTGAGCCACAACGCCGGCCGCATGCTCGATCGCATCAACCAGGCGAAGGCCGACGGTCTGCTCACCCACGGCGCGGCACAGGAGCTCGCCACGTCGGCGCTGCAGGGTCTGATCGGCGAGCCCCGCCCCGGCGCACAGAACCCGGCCACGGACCCCGTGGTGAGCAACGTGATCGACCAGGCGGCACAGGGTTCGAGCGCCGACATCAAGGTGACCAGCCCGAGTGAGTCCGTCGAGGTCAGTTTCGCCGATGACCGACCGGTTGTCGGCGGGGCGACCGCACCGTCGCTGCCGCTGGAGCTGCGCTACCTCATCCGGCAGCCCGTGATCTTGGACTTCCCCACATCCGGCGACATGACGCCCTACGTCTTCGACACGTACGACCTCCTGCAAGCCCTCCAGGGCGCCCGCCTCGCCAACGCGGAGTCGCTCGGCCTGCTCGTCCGGGATCCGGTTGATCAGCACAGCTACACCGTCGAGCGTCGGTTGCGCATCGTGCACCCGGCCGATGTCCTCAACCCCCGCCGGGTCGCCGGCACCGGGCGCCTGCCGGTCGCGGTCATCGTGCACGGCCAGCACCGCGCGACGGCCGCCAACCTGAACGGCTACGAGGCGCTGCAGGACGAGCTGGCCCGGCACGGAATCGTCTCGGCGTCGGTCGACACCAACGTCGCGAACCTGTTCGGCTCGTTCATCGAGATGCGGGCGCAGCTGGTGCTCGGCGCGCTGGACACCCTGCGGACCCTGGACGCCGACCCGACGTCCCGCCTGTACCAGCGGCTGGACTTCGACCGGGCCGCGCTGATGGGTCACTCCCGTGGCGGCGACGCCGTGGTTCGTGCCGCCCGGATGAACACCTCCCGCCCGGCCGCCACCAGGTACGGCATCAAGGCGGTGTGTTCGCTCGCACCGACCGACTACGCATTCGGGACGTCACCCGGGCCGGTGCCGTTGACCAGGGCCGACACGTCGTTCTATGCGGTCGTCTACGGCGCACTCGACGGCGACGTCGCGGGCTGGGGCGGTGCGGAGGCGTCCGGCGGCACCGGCTTCCGCCACTACGACCGGGCCGCCTGTGACAAGGCGATGGTCTTCCTCGACCACTGCAATCACAACCGCTTCAACTCGGTGTGGGCCGCGGACGGCGACGACACCGGGATGCACCCCTCGGATGTGGCACCCGGCGGCCGGCTGCTCTCCGCGGCCGACCACGCGAAGCTCGCCAACGAGTACGTCGGCGGATTGTTCCGCTGGCGGCTGCTCGGCGACACGGCCCCGATCGGGCTCTTCGACGGGACCGCGACCAACTCGCTCGGAGCCGGGGTGTCCCTGCAGTGGTCGTTCGGCGCCGAGGTCGTGGTCCTCGACGACATGGAGGACCCGGTCAAGCCGCGCATCATCACCGTCGGCTTCGTCGACCCGTTCCCGGACGTGCTGATCGGGGCCCGGACGTTGGGGCTGGAGACCAACCACACGACCGCGGTGCTCGGCCTGGACCCACCGGTGATGTCCGGCGAGGCCTACTCCGTCCAGCTACTGCCCGCCACCTCGGACTGGTCAAGCTATGACGCCCTGACCTTCCGGTTGACGGCCGACTACGACCGCAGCAGCGAGGCGACGATCGCGGCCGGACAACTGCCGGACTTCATCGTGGTCGTCACCGATCTGGACGGGGAGACCGCCACCGTGGGCGCCGCCGCGCTCGCCGGTCCGCTCGTGCCGCGACGGCCCGTCTTCCATCCGACGGCGCCGGGCCTGAACTGCACCGCGCTGCGTCTGGAGACCATGACACTCCCGGTCACGCTGATCTCCGGGATCGACCTGACCCGGGTGGCACTGGTCGGCCTGATGCCCGCCCCGGGCATGCTCCGCCACCTGTTCTTCGACTCCATCCAGCTCGTCCGGAAGTAGAGCAGACGTCATGCAGATCGACAGCGCGGACTTCGAGGTCATCACCACGTCGCTGCCCACGGACTGGGTGATGCGGGTGGTCATCCACGGATCCGGTCTCGTCCAGGGCGGCATCCGGATGGTCGCGGAGGTCGGGCCGCAGGAGGTTGAGGGACTGATGCCCACCACCGACGAGGGAATCGTCCTCGGCTTCCTGACCCGGCAGCCCGCACCCGGCGACGAGCTGCGGATCGGGTACGAGAACCAGCCCCTCATCTCGACCGGCATCACGTTCGACGCACCGAACGTGTAGGAGGACCGGAATGGCAACCATCCTGCGAGGCAAGCTCGCCGCAGCGGGCGTCCGCGACTTCAGCGGCTACGCCCTGAGCGCCGGTTTCGAGGAGCGTACGCGGTTGGGCGACGGTGCCGGGGTCTTCGTGGCCGGGCGTCGCGACACGCCTGCCGGCCACAACGGCGCGTTCACGTTCGAACTGCCCGATCCGGCGGACCGCCGAGGGCCGGTGACGCTCACCGCGTTCGCCCCGGACGGACTTCCCGCGGGCGGGCTGGTCGTCCCCGGCGACCTTCCCGCCGATCCGGTCGAGGTCGCCGTGTCACCGCGGCCGACCACCCAGGTGCCCCCCAGCGGCGACATCACCCTGGGTCAGCAGCTGAAGTACACGGGCCTTGCGATCGACCCACACGGGCGGGGCGTCGCCAGTGACCTGCTGCTGGTGATCTGGGGTCGCGCCGTCGGTGCGGAGCAGACCACGCCGGTGTCGGTGACCAGGACAGCGGCGGGCGGCTACTTCTCCGGACCGTGGCCGGGCATCGCGTTCGCGGAGGCGTACGCGGTGCTCGCCGGCAGCGCGCCGATCCCGATCGGCCTGGAGGCCGGGCTGCTGCCGAGGCGGATCGTGCTCCAGGCGCCGGTACTGCCGCCCCCGCCCCCCAAGGACGAGGACTGCCACTGCCCTGACTCGCCGCCCCGCGCCCCCGACCAGGTCGACCTCACCGGGAATGTCCAGGCGTACGCGAGCGACGCCGCCCGCTGCGTCGATTTCACCCTGCCCAACCGGGCCCTGGACGAGGTGACCTACCAGGCCGTGGTCCGCACCACCCAACCACAGATCAAGGGCACCACCCCGACGGCACCACCGGTCATTCCCGGTGTGCTCGTCGACCGGCTCGTGGAGCTGGCCCGCGTACGCCCGGTCGTGGTGAACCCGGCTGCCGAGCTGCCCCCCGCCGGCCAGAGCCCGGCGGCCGGCCTGCCGCAGACCGGCCCGTTCACGCTCGGAGCCACCGCGACCTCCGGCACGACGAGCCACCTCGCGAGCATCCCCGGCGCCTCGGGCCGGAACTCCGGGTCCGCGCCGATCGCCGCTTCCGGACAGGGCCGCCAGGTCGACGTGGTGCCGGGCGCACTCGCCGCCGCGCGGGCCTTCGTCCCCGGCATCGACCTCGACGGCCGGTGGGCGTCCGTGAGCGCGGATCTCCTGGCCGCCCGGGTTCTGGAGCAGCGGGCATTGGCCGGTGAGCCGCTGCGCCTGGAGACGAGCGTGCTGGCCGACCTGGCCCGCGAGCAGCACGACATCACACCGCTGCGCCTGGTCACGGCCGAGCAGACGAGCGTCATCCGCCGGTTCCGCGCCGCGGTCGGACTCCTCGCCAGTCCCGAGCCGGCCCGCTTCACCCTCGACGCGGACCGCCAGGTCGACTGGGACGGTGTCCCGTACGCCTACCAGGCAACCACGGTCGCGCACGGCCACCTGCTGACGATCAAGCAGGTCTGGCGCGCCGACGGGTACTCTCTCGGCGACCTGCTCTATTCGCTGCCGCTCGCACCCGGCCAGCAGAAGCTCATCTCGGTGCTGGACTGGAACCGCTCCGAGGTGGCGAGCCGGCGCGCCGAGCGCACCGAGGCCGAGGACCTGGTGGCCGATCTGAGCCACGACCGCGACATCAGCGACGTCATCCGCTCCACCCTGACCGAGTCGATGCGCGGGCACTCCAAGGCCGACGTGGAGGCCGTGGGAGCGGGGATCGCCGGGTTCATCGGGCCGCTCGTCTTCGGTGCGGCGGGCGGTGTCTCGTCGGCCGGTTCGACAGCCAACCAGACGTCGGCGCGTGCGGTCACCGGCACCGCGCTGAACCAGGTGCGGGACCGCACCCTGCAGTCCGCGAGCGCGGTACGCAGCCAGCGCTCCACGGTGGTGCAGACCGCCCGCCAGGGCGAGTCGGTGCGGGCGCAGACCGAGGTGGTCGCCAACTACAACCACTGCCACGCGCTCACCGTCGAGTACTTCGAGGTGCTGCGGCACCTCCAGGTGAGCCAGGAGCTGGCGGCGGTGCAGGAGTGCCTGTTCATTCCCTTCGCGGTGACACCCTTCACGACCGAGAAGGCGCTGCGCTGGCGGGAGCCGCTGGAGCGCGGGCTGCGCCGCCGCAGCCTGCGCTCCGCCTTCGACTCGCTGGAGCGGGTGCGCGCCAACTGGGTCGGCTCGGACATGCCCGTCGGCCGCTACGCCGACGAGGCGTTGGTCGATCTCGACGGCGAGCTGACCGTTCGGGTGACGCTCCCGCGCCCGGCCGACGGCGAGTCCGACGAATTCGTCTCGACGAACTGGGACGGCTACGCCGCCCTGCTCTGGGACGGCCCGGCCAGCATCTGGGAACGCTATCTCGGGGTCGCCCTACCCGCGGAGCGAGATGCCATCTGGGACAGCCGGATCGCGCCGGGCGTCACCCAGCGGTTGTTGGAGACCATGACGATGTCGCTCATCGAGGACGGCGTCGCGACCCGGGCGGTGAGCGTCGATCCGGCGATGGTGGGCCTGTTCGGTCAGGACCGTCCGCTGCTCGTCGGGTTGCAGGCCGGCATCCCGCTACCGACGGTGCTGCGCTCGCAGATCGACCGGGTACGGCTGTCGCTCGCCGTCAGCGTCCTCCCGCCCGGCGCTCGGATCGTGGTCGACTCCGGCTCGCTGCGCTACCGCACCGCGCACCTCAGTCACCACCTTTTCCTGAACCGGCGAATCCTCAACGACCTGAGTCTCGGTGACGACGTCGAGATCGCCGTGCCGCTCGACACCACGGAGAAGCGCAACCCGCGTGACCGCGACCGCCGCCACGCCGAACGGCTGCTCGACCATCTCGACGAGCACGTCGAGCACTACCACCGGGCGATCTGGCTGACCATGGACCTGAATCGGCGATACCTGCTCCTCGACGGCTTCGTCGCGCCGGACGCGGGCGGGCGCAGCGTGGCGTCCGTGGTGGAGAACCGCGTCGTCGGTGTCGTCGGCAACAGCCTGGTGATGCCGGTCGCACCGGGTCTGAAGCTCGACGCGACCTACGAGTTCGCCCGCGCGACCCCGGCGGACCTGCGCCACCTCTACGCGGCCGACCCGGCGCCGCCGATGCGGATCAGCATGCCCACGTCCGGGGTGTTCGCCGAGGCCGTCCTCGGCAAGTGCAACAGTTGCGAGGTCATCGACGACACGAAGTTCTGGCGCTGGGAGGAGGCACCGATCCCGGACCGGCCGCCGTCCATCGACCCGTTGAGCACGGGCAGCCGGCGCACCGCGCCGCCGAACCTCGCACCCGACCAGTTCCCCACGCCGGTGGTCGGACTCCAACAGGTGCCGACCGCGCCCGATCCCACGGGCCTGGCGGCGGCAATGACCGCGCTCGGCACGCCGAACATCTTCAAGGACCTCACGGGGCTCGCTCTCAACCAGCAGAACGCCGCCGAGGCGCTCAAGACCTCGATCACCGCGGCGCAGGGCTTCGCGAGCAAGGCCGGCGCACTCGCCCAGCAACGGTTCCTCAATCAGGAACTCGACCGCAGCCTCGGCCATATCAAGGACGCCCGCGACAAGGGGCTGGTCTCGGACGACGACGCACGCGCGCTGACCGAGAGCGTGCTACGCGGCGCGATCGGAGAGGTTCGCCCGGCCACCCCGAGCGCGACCCGTACACCCTCGGTGCAACGCGCGATCGACCGCGTCGCCACGTCCGGCAGTGGGTCGCTGCGGGTAACGCGGCCCGAGGGGACGGTGTCGGTCAAGACCGGTACGGCCGCCGGACGCCCGGCGCTCGACGTGGCCATCTCGCCCGCGGTCGTGCCCGTCAAGCAGAACTCCTCACTTGTCTGCTGGGCCGCGGGCGGCACCATCATGTCGAACTGGAAGACCGGACAGGCGGCCACGGTCGAACAGATGCTCGACGGCCTCGGCGGCGGCTGGCGGAGCAGGTACGACCTCAACCAGCCCCTCTCGGTTGTCGAGCTGCGCGCCTTCCTGGCCGCCGTCGGCCTGACCGAGGACGGACCGACGAGCTACACGCCCGAGGGCCTGGCCCGGCTCGTCGAGAACGTCGGGCCGGTGCTGGACATCGGGGACGACGGGATCGAGAACAATCAGGTCCTGCACATCCGCATCCTCACCGGCGTCAAGGGGGACGGCACCCCCGACGGGACCACCACCTCGCTCGCCGATCCCGCCACCGGCACAGTCGTGACCGAGACGTTCCACGTCTTCGACCAGTTGCATGGCGGCGCCGATCCGGTGGCCTCAATGGCCGGCGTCTTCCACTTCTGAGGGCACCCGCGACCTCCGTCCACCATCGCGGGGACGGGGGCCGAAGGCGTTGAAGCCGCCCCGATCAGCCGGCCTGCGGAGGTGGGACACGCTCGTAGTGGGCCAGGGCCCGCGCCACAGAAGCGGGTGGCGCGCGTGGATCACGGCGAGCGGCGACGTCAGGGCCGGGGGTGGGCCAGGAAGAAGTCCCAGCTCAGGTTGCTGGCGTCCGGGCCGGACGGGTCGCCGTAGAGGCTGCACGAGCAGCCACCCGGGTAGACGTGGCCCGCGCCGTCGATCAGGTACTGCTCGATCAGCACGGCCCCGCCGGTCGACCGGTGGACCTTGTGGGTGTACGTCCGACCGCCCGGCACCTGGCCGCGTTCGACCAGAGTCGGGGTGGCGGTGACGTCGCCGTCGTCGACGCCGTCGATGGCCAGGTCGTCGGTCTGCGCCCACTGACCGGCGATGCGGCCGGCGGTCGACGGGGGCACCACGAGGTCGGCGGTGCCCTGGAAGATCAGCACCGGCACCGGTCGCGCCCGGCTGCCCATCTCCCGCCAGGCGTCGAGCCCGGCCTGGTCGGGTGAGCGCAGTTGCAGCACGTCGCACTCGTACTCACAGCCAGCGACGGTGGCGACGGCGGCGTACAGGTCGGGGTACGTCACGCCCATGATCACCGACATGACGCCGCCGGCGGAGACGCCGGTGGCGTAGATCCGCTTCGCGTCGACCGTGTAGCGCGAGCGCATCAGGTTGGTGATGCCGGCGATGATCGACGGCTCGCCCCAGCCCCGGTGCTGGTTGGTCGACAGCGGCCAGTTCCAGCACTGGGCCGGGTTGGCGAGGATGGACTGGTCGGGGAAGACGACGAGGAAGCCACGCCGCTCGGCCAGGGCACTCAGCCCGGTCAGCAGATCGAAGCCCACGTCGTTCTCGGTGCAGCCGTGCAGGGCCACCAGTAGCGGCATCGGTGTGCCGGCCCGGTAGGACGACGGCACGTAGCCGTGGTAGTCGCGGGTGCCGGCCAGGCTGGTGTAGGTGCCGTAGAAGTAGCTGCCGCTCGCCGCCTTGGCGGGGGCGGCCGGCGCCGCCGTCAGCGCGAGCACGGCGGCGAGGGCGGTGGTGGCGAGCCGGCGCAGTCGGGTGGTGACGCGCCGGGTGGGGGTCGGATCGGGCATGACCGGCTCTCCTCTGCTGGTCGGTGAGGCTGCCAATCGATTGGTTGGGACGGTGACGTTGGTCACTATCCGCCCAGTGCGCTACGGTGTCAACCAATCGATCGGTTGGCAGTGCGGAGGAGAGCAACCGGTGACGCACAGCCCCTGGGACCCACGCCGGCTCACCGCGGTCGCCGCGGAGCTGCCGGAGGGCGTCACCCCGCCCGGCACGCAAGGACGCATCCTGCGCGCGGCGCTGAGGCTCTTCGCCGAGTACGGCTTCTTCGGCGCCTCGATCCGCGACATCGCCCGCGAGGTCGGCATCAACTCGGCGACCCTCTACGCGCACTACCCCGCCAAGGAGCAGATCCTCGCCGAGCTGATCCGACTCGGACACGAGGAGCTGCACCGGCGCATGCGGGAGGCGTCCGCCGCCGCCGGCGACGAGCCGGCGGAACAGCTCGCCGCCCTGGTACGCGCCCAGGTGCTCACGCACACCGACTACCCGCTGCTGGCACTGGTGGCCAACCACGAGCTGCATGCCCTCTCACCGGAGCGGGCCGCGCCCGCGCTGGCGCTGCGCGAGGAGGCCCGGCAGCTCCTGCTGACCGTGCTGGCCCAGGGCGCGGCGGCGGGCGCGTTCGACATCGAGGACATCCCGCTGACCGGCATCGCCATCGGCAGCCTCGGCATGCGGGTGGCCAACTGGTTCGGCCCCGACCAGCCGTACACCCGCGACCAGGTCGCCGACGCCTTCGTCGGCTTCGCCCTCCGGCTCGTCGGCAGCCCTCTCCCCCGAGGCTGACCGGCACCCCCTCACGAAAGGTTGATCCCCATGGAACAGGTGAAGGTGGAGGTGCCGGACGGCACGCTCACCGCGCTCCGCTTCGGCACCGGCCCGAAGATCGCCGTCGCCGCCCACGGCATCACCGCCTCCGGCATGGCCTTCCTCTCGGTCGCCCGGCGACTGCCCGAGGACTGGAGCCTGATCGCGCTCGACCTGCGCGGCCGGGGCGGCAGCAACGAGCTGCCCGGCCCGTACGGCATGACCCGGCACGCCGAGGACATCTGCGCCGCCGCCGAGCAGTTCGGTCAGGGGCGGCCGGTGGCGCTGGTCGGGCAGTCGATGGGGGCGTACGCGGCCCTGCGCGCCGCCGCCCGCCGGCCGGAACTGTTCGCCCGGCTGGTGCTGGTCGACGGCGGCCTGCCCCTGCCGGTGCCCGCGGACGCCGACCCGGACGCGGTCCTCGCGGCGACCCTCGGCCCGGCCATCGCCCGGCTGAGCGACACGTTCGCCTCGGAGGAGATGTACGTCGACTTCTTCCGGGCGCACCCGGCCCTGTCCGTGGACTGGAACGAGGACATGATCGCCTACGTCCGGTACGACGTGACCGGCCCGCACGGCGCGATCCGGTCCCGGGTCAGCGCCGCCGCCGTCGCCGAGGACGGCCGGGATCTGTTGGTCGGCGCCGCCTCCTTCGGCACCGATCTGGTCGGGCTGACCGTCCCGACCGTGCTGCTGCACGCCCCGCGCGGCATGTTCGGTCAGGAACCCGGCATGCTGCCCGCACCCCTGGTGGCGCACTGGCGGGAGCAGGCCCCGCACCTGGTCACCGAACTGGTCGAGGGCTGCAACCACTACACGATCCTGATGACCGAGGGGCCGGCGGCCGTCATCGCCCGGCACCTCACCGCCGAATGAGCGCCGCAGCGGATAGCACGATGAGCAACCTCGCCTCGATGCTGGTGGCGACGGCGGCGCGCGCCCCCGGACAGCCGGCCCTGCGGCTCGGCGACCGGGTGACGCTGATGCTGCCGGACGTGGTTCCCCCGCCCGCCTCGACCTGACCGCCGCGGACCGATGTGTGGAGCGCTAAGGGCCGGTGTGTGGAGCGCTCAGGAAGCGAGCGCCGCGTACCGGCCGGCCCGGTCGAGCAGGCTCTGGTGCGTGCCGGTCTCGACGATCCGGCCGTGGTCGATGACCGCGATCTGGTCGGCGTCGCGCACGGTGGAGAGCCGGTGCGCGATGGTGACCACCGTGCGGCCCTCCGACAGGGCGTCGAAGGCCCGCTGGACGGCGCGTTCGGTCTCGGTGTCCAGCGCGCTGGTGGCCTCGTCCAGCACCAGGATGCGCGGGTCGCGCAGCAGCGTACGGGCGATCGCCAGGCGCTGTTTCTCCCCGCCGGAGAAGCGGTGGCCGCGCGAGCCGACCACCGTGTCGTACCCGTCGGGTAGGCCGGCGATGAGGTCGTGGATCTGCGCGGCGCGGGCCGCATCCTCGATCTCGGCGTCGGTGGCGGCGGGCCGGGCGTACCGGAGGTTCTCCCGCACGGTGGTGTGCAGCAGGTAGGTCTCCTGGCTGACCACGCCGACGACGGCCGCGAGGTCGGTCAGCCGCAGGTCGCGCAGGTCGACGCCGTCGATGGTGATCCGGCCGCTGCCGGGGTCGTGCAGCCGGCTGACCAGGGCCGCGAGGGTGCTCTTGCCGGAGCCGGTCTCGCCGACCAGGGCCAGGCTGGTGCCGGCCGGCACGTCCAGGGTGATCCCGGCGACGGCGGCGGTGTCGCTGCCCGGGTAGCTGAAGGTGACGTCGGTGAAGCACAGATGGCCGCGGACCCGCGCCGGGTCGATCTCGACCGGGCGCGCCGGGTCGTCCACCTCCACCGGGAGGTCCAGGTATTCGAAGATCCGGGCGAAGAGCGCCAGCGAGGTGGTCAGCGAGACGCCGACGTTGAGCAGCCCCATCAGGGGGCGGAACAGCCCGCCCTGCAGGGCGGTGAAGGCGACCAGCGTGCCGATGCTGAGGGTGCCGGCGGTGCCGGGCAGGCCGGCGCTGAGGTAGATCACCGCCGGGATGGCGGCGAAGATGACGGTCATCGTGGCCATCCGCCAGCGGCCGGCCAGCTCGGAGCGGAGTTCGAGGTCGACCAGGCGGGCCGAGGAGGTGGCGAACCGGTCGATCAGCGCGGCGCCGGCGCCGAGGGTCTTGCTGAGCTGCACGCCGCTGATCGACAGCCCCTCCTCGATGGTGACGTTGAGGTCGGCCAGCTCGCGCTGCCGCCGAGCGGTGATCTCGCGGCGCATCCGGGCCACCTTGCGGGTCAGCCAGATCGCCGGGGGCAGCACCAGCAGGGAGACCAGCGAGAGCCGCCAGGACAGCGCCACCATGGCGACGGCGGTGGCCACCGCCGTGGTGAGGTTGGCCGCGATCGAGGTGGCGGTGGAGGTGACGACGGTCTGCATGCCGCCGATGTCGTTGGTGATGCGGGACTGCACCTCGCCGGTGCGGGTGCGGGTGAAGAACGCGATCGACTGCCGGTGCAGGTGGGCGAAGACGTCGGTGCGCAGCCGGTGCATGACCAGCTGGCCGACCCGGGTGGAGATCCAGGTCTGCACGACGCCGAGGACGGCGGTCACGGCCGCGACCGCGACCATGCCGACGACCAGCCAGACCAGCAGGGTCAGCTCGCGCTCCGGCAGCGCGCGGTCGATCACGGTACGCAGCAGGAACGGCGTGGCCATCGCCAGCACCGAGGAGACCATGATGATCACGGTGATGGTGGCCAACTGCCAGCGGTACGCGGTGAAGAGCCGGCCGATGCGGCGCAGCGACACGTCGCGGGCCTGGGCCTTCTCGGCGGCGGTGACGGTGCGGGGGGCGCCGCCGCGGCCCTCCCGGCGGGTGGGGGTCGGGTCCAAGGAGTGCCTCTTCCTGTCGGAGACAATTGCTGAGGTTACCTCATCATGAGGTAACAACACGAGTTTCTGCTACGGTATTCCGGTGGACGCCGACGAGCGCGAGGCGCACGAGGAGAGCCTGCCCGAGCTGTTCTGGGCAGTGGCCCGCCGGCTGCGCCACCAGTCCCGGCGGACCCTCGAGCCCTGGGAGATCAACCCCGGCCACGCCCGCGCCCTCGCGGTGCTCGGCGGGCACGGCGCCCTGCGACTCAGCGCGCTCGCCGACCACCTGCACATCGCGCCCCGGTCCGCCACCGAGGTGGTCGACGGTCTGGAGGGAAAGGGGCTCGTCGCGCGCCACCCCGACCCGGCCGACCGGCGCGCGACCCTGGTCGCGCTGACCGACGAGGGTACGCGGACCGGCGCGGCCATCCGGGCGGCCCGCAACGCCGAGGCGGACCATTTCTTCGGCCACCTCTCCCCCGTCGACCGCGAACAGCTCACCCGCATCCTGCGTACGCTGCGCGACTGACGTTCGTGGGCTCGACGGCCCGGGCGGGCCAGCAATGGGCGGTTCGGGACGAACTAGAGATCGTGCCACATCGGAGCGCTGCGGCCGGCCGTGCGTACCACGATCTCCGGGACCGCGACGACGGCGACGAGCCGCCGCGTGGCGAGCAGGGCGAGCGGCCCGAGCATCGGATGGCCGATCACCCGCCGGCACGCCTGCAACCCGATCTCGGCGAATTCACGCCGGGTGAACGTCGCCCGGTTCGGTTCGGTCTCCCGCTCGGCGAGGGCGGCCAGTATCCGCTGGCGCAGCTCCGCCCGCTCGTCGGTGACCCGCCGCAGCACGGCCACCGACCAGCCCCAGGTCTCCCCGAGCAGTAGCAGGTCGGTCCGTCCGGACAGCGTGTCGGCCAGCAGCATCTCGTAGTGGCAGATCTGCATGGCCGCGACGGCGTCGCCGTCGGCCAGCGCGAGCCGGGCCAGCAACCCGGCACCGACCGGAGCCGACCACTCCGGCTGGTCGTCGTCCGCGCGCACCCCCGCGACCAGCCGCGCCAACTGCTGTCGCGCCTCGTCGACGTCGCCCATCGCGTAGCGGACGACGGCGCGGAACTCGGCAGTGCCGGGATCCGGCCGGCCGGCCCGCTCCTCCCGCGCAGCCAACTCGTCGCCGGCGGTCAGCAGCTCATCGAGGGGCGCCCCGGCGCGGAACAGCCGGGAGATCGCCTGACGTTGTTCGGCGACGGGCGTGGTCGACTGCCCGGTGGGCGCCAGCGGCGCCGGGATCAGCGTCAGCAACTCGCCGACGCGACTCCACTGCCGGGCGGCGGCGCCGGCGAGCACCGCCTTGCGCAGGGCCGCCACGGTCAGGTCGTCGTCGAGCCCGACGTTCGACGCGCGGACCTCGGTGACCGCGGCGAAGATACCCAGCGCCTCCTCCCAGTAACCGGCCCGGGCCAGCTCGACACCGAAGTCCTCCCGCAACCGGTTGCCCCGCCGGCCGGTCACCGAGCCGGCGGAGAGCCGATTCTGCAATCTCGCGTGCCGGAACCGGTACGCTCCCGCGCCGTGCCGCAGCAGGCCGACCGTTGCGGCGTAGTCGAGGAAGGCCAGCAGTTGATGCGGGGTACGGCCACGCACCGCCAGCACGAAGCGGGTCAGCGCGAAGCGGGCCCAGGCGCCGGCACCCCGTCGGTGCAGCCACCAACCCAGGCCCAGCCCCAGCCCGGCGTACGCCTGCGCCGCCAGCGGCGGCGACGCGTCGAGGACCGCTGTCAGCCAGAGCACGGCGTACCCGGCCAGGACGACCACCACAGCGGTGGCGACGGTCGGCAGAGCCGCGGCGACGGTGGCGGACCGGTCCGCTCGTACGGCCCGGGCCGGACTGGCGATGCTCAGCTCGACGGCCGGGACCGCGAAATCCACCCGCAAGCCCGCGCGGACCGTGGTCAGGACCAGCCAGGCGAGACCGACGGCGATCCCGGTGCGCGCCTCGGCCGGCCAGTCGAACGGGTCGGGCCACCGGTCGACCAGCCGGACCAGGCGGGCGGGTACGTCCAGCAGCCACAGCCCGAACCAGGTCAGCAGTCCCCAGAACAGCCCGCCGGAGATCCCGTCGACCAGCCCGGCGACGAAGGCGCGGCCACCTCCGACGAAGACCGCGCGGACCGGGCGGCTGCCGTGGGCCCGCGCCCCTTCGCGGAAGGCCGCCCGCAGCGCCGTCACGGTGCCGACCACGGCCGCCACCGGACCCGGATGGCCGGCTACGGTGCGCAGCAGCTCCCCGGTCACCTCGTCGCCGACCGCCGCCGCCGTGCCGGTGAGCGCCTCCGCGGCGAACGCCAGGGCGATAAAGACGGCCAGCGCGGCGCGCGCGCCGTCGAAGGCGACCCAGAAGAGGCGGGGCAGCTCGACGGGCAGCTGCCACCACCGGAACTCCCGGCGCTCCAGCGACTCCAGGTGCGTGGCCAGGAAGGCCAGATACCGTCGAGCCTGGACGGGATCCCAGCGCCGGAGCCCCTGCCCGCCGGTACGCGACCGCAGGGCGGCGTCGACCGCGCGGTTGAGCAGATCGTCCTCGACCGATCGGCGACCCCTGCTCGCCGCGAGCGGAATCAGATCCCGCGGGTCGGTGCCGGGCTGATCGAACGCGCCACGGGCCATCGCCACCATCAGTGGTGTGGAGAGCGCAGCGGTGAGTTCGGTGTCGACGCCGACCCGGGCCGCCACCGTGGACCAGTTGCCGGTCTGGTGCAACGGGGCCGCGTCGACCAGGTACGTGGCCACCGTGTCCGGTGCGAGCGGATCGATGGTGACCACCGCGGTGCCGCGCAGTTTCTCCCCCTGGAGCAGGTACCGCTCGTACACGGAGGAGCGGCAGGTGAGCACGAATCGCTGGGTCGGCAGCTCGTTGAGCTTCTCCAGGCAGGCGACCCGGCGTTCGTCAGGCACTTCGTCGAGGCCGTCCAGGACCGGCACCACGAGATCGGTCGCCACCAGGTCCCGCAACAGCGCCGCCCGGCGCGGATGGAAGCGGGCCACCTGGGTGTGGCGCCGACCGATCCGGTCCACCAGCCAGTCGTGGAACGTCTCGACGTCGGGATCCCACGAGTCGATGGCCAGCAGCACCGGGACCGGCGTGTCAGGCTCCCGGTGCGCGGGCAGTTCCCGAGCGAGTCGCATGGCGATGATCGACTTGCCGGACCCGGGCGGACCCAGCACCAACAGGCGGCCGGACGGGATCGAGCGGTAACAGCTCCACAGTGAACCCTCCCTGCCGAAGAGGTCCCGCGGGCCGGCGTCGCTGGAGCGGCCAACCGCCCGCCATGACGGCAACAGGCGTTCCGGCGCCGTACGCCAGGACACCGGCAACGGGTACGGCTCGTCGATCGTGCGCAGCAGGGAGTCGTCGGCCTGGTCGCGGCGGATCAGCTCGGCGAGTTCGTCGGCGACCGCCCGCCGGTGCGCCCCGGCCGCGCCGGGCGGCTCCCGCTCGGTGAAGAGCTGGTCCACCACCACATAGACGGCGATGACACCGGCGACCACGCCCCAGGTCCAGTTGACCTTCTCGAAGTCGTACCGCAGCCAGACCCAGGCGGTGCCGCCCAGGGCGGCGCCTGCCACGAGGGTGAGCAGGCTCCACTTCCAGACCCGACGTCGCACGCGACGATTGTGATGGTCACCCGCACCTGCCGCGACCCCGCCCCGGCCCGACCCCTGGTCGGCGCGGGGGTCGGTTCACCGGTGGCTCCTCAGTTGTTCGCGGCGATCGCGCAGGTACGACCGCTCGGCGGCGTTGGCGGTACGGGCGATCGCCGCATCGAAGGCGAGCGTCGCCTCCGACTCGCGGCCGAGGCGGCGCAGCAGGTCGGCGCGGACGGCGTGGAAGACGTGGTACGTGTCCAGGTCCAGGTCGTCGACGAGGGCGAGCGCCACGGCGGGGCCGTGCACCTCGGCGACGGCGACCGCCCGGTTGAGCGCCACCACCGGGCCGGGGGCGAGCGCCTGGAGCTGGTCGTACAGCCGCAGGACCTGGCCCCAGTCGGTGTCGGCGGCGCTCGGGGCGTCGCCGTGCACGGCGTTGATCGCGGCCTGGAGCTGGTACGGGCCGGGCCGGTTGCGGCGCAGGCAGCGGCGGACCAGGGCCTGCCCCTCGGCGACCAGGGTGCGGTCCCAGCGGGTGCGGTCCTGCGCGGCGAGCGGGACGAGCGCGCCGTCGGCGGTCACCCGGGCGGGCCGGCGGGCCTCGGTGAGCAGCATCAGCGCGAGCAGGCCCAGCGCCTCCGGTTCGTCGGGCATCAGGTCGACCAGCAGCCGGCCCAGCCGCAGCGCCTCGGCACAGAGCTCCGCACGGACCAGCCGCTCGCCCGCGCTGGCGGTGTGTCCCTCGTTGAAGATCAGATAGACCACGGCGAGCACGGCCCGCAGCCGGTCGGGCAGGTCGGCGTCGCCCGGGACCCGGTACGGAATGCCGGCGTGGCGGATCTTGGCCTTGGCACGGACCAGCCGCTGGGCCATGGTGGCCTCGGGGACCAGGAATGCGCGGGCGATCTCGGCGGTGCTCAACCCGCCGAGCAGGCGGAGGGTGAGCGCGACCCGGGCGGCCGGGCCGAGCGCCGGGTGACAGCAGGTGAAGATCAGGCGGAGCCGGTCGTCGCGCACGGGTCCCTCCTCGGCCGGTGGCTCCTGGGCGTACAGCAGCGCGGCCTGGGCGTGCCGGTCCGCCCGGGACGCCTCCCGGCGCAGCCGGTCGACGGCCCGGTTCCGGGCGGTGGTGATGATCCAACCGGCCGGGCTGGGCGGCGGCCCGGTCTCCGGCCAGCGCCGCACCGCCTCGGTGAAGGCGTCCTGGACCGCCTCCTCGGCGAGGTCGATGTCGCCGAGGACGCGGACCAGCACGGCGACCGCCCGGCCGTACTCGGCGCGGAAGGCCGCCTCGACGTCGACCGTCACCCCTCGCCCTGGAAGGGGCGGACCTCGATCGGCAGCGTGGTGGCGAGGGCGTACCGGCGGCCCCATTCGAGGGCGGCGTCGAGGTCGGCGGCCCGGATGATCGTGAAGCCGCCCAGGTACTCCTTGCCCTCGACGAACGGGCCGTCAGTGACCAGCACCTCGTCGCCCTTCGGGCGCAGCACGGTGGCGGTCTCCGGGGCGTGCAGGCCCTGGCCGAAGACCCAGCAGCCGGCCGCCGTCAGCTCGTCGCGGATCACGCCGAGCTCCCGCATCACGCCGGCCAGGAACTCCGGGTCCGGCACGCCCTGGCCGGCCGGCTGGTAGATGCTCAACAGGTACTGCTTCATGTCGCCCTCCTGGTGGATGTGGACCAGCTTCTACCCTCCACACGATCGACGGACGGGCGGATCGACACCCCGGCGACGAATTTCCTCAGGCGCGGAGCTGCGCCGCCCGGCGGGGCGGGTGCACTGGGCGGGCACCGAGACCGCGACCCGGTGGGCCGGCTACCTGGAGGGTGCCGTGCTGGCCGGCGAGCGGGCGGCCGCCGAGGTGCTGGCCGGGCACGCCCACTGACCCCTATTTCATAGATAATCTTGACTCTATCTATTGAAAGCTATCTACGCTTCATGACCTAATACTGACAGTTCCTTTCGCCACCTTCGCCGCCCCCGCGGCGACCCCCAGGGAGGAAAGATGAACCGTCTCCGCACGGCCGCGGCCGCACTCCTGGCGACCGTCACGGCGTTCGCCACCGTCGGCCTCGGCGCGACCCCCGCCAGTGCCGCCCCAGCCGGGCTGCCCGGCATGGACGTCTCCAGCTGGCAGGGCAACGTGAACTGGTCCGCCGCCTGGAACAACGGCGCCCGGTTCGCGTACGTCAAGGCCACCGAGGGCACCGGCTACACCAACCCGTACTTCGCCCAGCAGTACAACGGCTCCTACAACGTCGGGATGATCCGGGGCTCGTACCACTTCGCCCTGCCCAACCAGTCCAGTGGCGCCACCCAGGCCAACTACTTCGTCGACCACGGCGGCGGCTGGTCCAAGGACGGCAAGACCCTGCCCGGCGCGCTCGACATCGAGTACAACCCGTACGGCGCGACCTGCTACGGGCTGAGCCAGGCCTCGATGCGCAGCTGGATCGCCTCGTTCGTCAACCAGTACAAGGCCCGTACCGGCCGCTGGGCGACCATCTACACCACCACCGACTGGTGGACCACCTGCACCGGCAACACCTCGCAGTTCGCCGCCAACAACCCGCTCTGGATCGCCCGCTACTCCAGCACCGTGGGCACCCTGCCGGCGGGCTGGCCGACGTACTCCTTCTGGCAGTGGGCGTCGTCGGGCACCTTCCCCGGCGACCAGAACGTCTGGAACGGCACCCTGGACCGACTCAAGGTGCTGGCCTGCAACGGACCCTGCTGACCGGCGACCGACGACCGGCGGCGGGCGGCCCGGCCCGCCGCCGGCACCACCGGAACGAAGGAGGTCCCCATGTCGGTACCCGTGTCCCGCCGGGCCGCGCTGCGCGCCGCGGTCCTACTCGGCGCCGCCGCCGGCGACGCTGTGGATCAGCCTGATCGTCTTCTGCGCCTTCACCTGCCAGCAGTACGCCATCCCGCCGACCGAGATCTACGGGCACAAGGACTTCACCAACACCCAGTGCCCCGGCCTGCTGCACGACCGGCTCCCCGAGCTGCGCGCCGCCGTCGCCGCCCAGCTGGGGTAGTTGCTTATATAAGCTTGGGCTGATACAAAGGGTTCGTGCACGCCTTCGACGTCCTCGGCGACCCGGTGCGCCGCCACATCCTGGAGCTGCTCGCCGAGGGCGAGCTCAGCGCCGGGGAGGTCAGCGCGGTGATCCAGCGGGAGTACAGCATCTCGCAGCCCGCCGTCTCGCAGCACCTGCGGGTGCTGCGGGACAACGGCTTCGCCACCGTCCGGCCGCAGGGCGCCCGCCGTCTCTACGCCGTCGACCCGCGACCGCTGCGCGAGGTCGACGAGTGGCTGGCGGGTTTTCGCCGGTTCTGGGCCCCGGCCCTGGACGCCCTCGCCACCGAACTGGCGCGTGGTCGACGCGAACGGCGCTCGCACCCACCGAAGGACCCGAGCGAGGAGAGAGCAACATGACCGACGTCACGCACCAGATCAGCTCCGTGCGGCGCACCGTGGGCAGCCGGATGCTGGAAGCCGGCGAGGCCCGCGTGATGACCATCAGCCAGGCGTACGACGCGCCGCTGGACGACCTCTGGGACGCGTGCACCAGCGCCGAACGCATCCCCCGCTGGTTCCTGCCGGTCTCCGGCGAGCTGCGGCTGCACGGCCGCTACCAGTTCGAGGGCAACGCGGGCGGCACCATCGAGCGCTGCGACCCGCCGAAGAGCTTCGCCGCCACCTGGGAGTACGGCGACGAGGTCAGCTGGATCGAGGTCCGGCTGACGCCGGAGGCCGACGGACGTACCCGGTTCGAGCTGGAACACGTCGCGCACGTCGACGACGAACGCTGGGCCGAGTTCGGCCCCGGCGCCGTGGGCGTGGGCTGGGACATGGGCCTGCTCGGCCTCGCCTCCCACCTGGCCGCCGACGGCAGCGGGATCACGCCCGAGAAGGCCGCCGCCTGGATGGGCTCCGACGAGGCGCGGCAGTTCATCACGCTGAGCAGCCAGAGCTGGGGCGAGGCCAGCGTCGCCGCCGGCACCGACCCGGAGGCCGCGCGGGCGGCCACGGCGCGCACCATCGCCGCGTACACCGGCGCGCCGGCCGCCTGACCGCCGGGCCGGGACACCATCGAGCCCGGTCGGGTACGCGCGCCGCGCGGACTGTCGGCGCCCCGGGCGAGACTGTTGGACATGCCACCGCCCCGCACCGCCGCCGAACTTGCCGCCGTCGTCCGGAGTGGACAGCGGCGGAAGTACCTCTGTTTCTGGGGGCACCGGCCCCGGCGGGACGGCACCGTCGGCGCGGGCTGCCTGAGCCAGTGGTGGCCCGCGCCGTTCCTGGTGGACGGCCGGCGCTTCGCCACCGCCGAGCACTGGATGATGTGGCACAAGGCGGCGCTCTTCGGCGACGAGGAGACCGGCGAGCGGATTCTCGCCGCCGGCCACCCGCACCGGGCCAAGGCGCTCGGCCGCCAGGTGCGCGGCTTCGACCAGGCGGTGTGGGAGGCCCGGCGGTACGACATCGTGGTCGCCGGCAATCTCGCCAAGTTCGGCCAGCACGACGACCTGCGGGCGTACCTGCTGGGCACCGGGGAACGGGTGCTGGTCGAGGCGAGCCCGGTGGACCGGGTGTGGGGCGTCGGGCTGGCCGCCGACGACCCGCGCGCGGAGGACCCGGCCCGGTGGCGGGGGCTCAACCTGCTCGGCTTCGCGCTGATGCAGGCCCGGGAGACGCTCCGGAAGGCGGCGGCGTGACCGACGGTCGATCGGGGAAGGAGGCCTGCGGCTACCTGCGCGGCACCCCCGAGGGCCGGCGCCGGAGGGCGACCGGCTGACGGGGAGCGATGCGCAGCTCGGGCCGGTAACGTGCCGCGACATGACCGCCTCTCCGTACTCGCACTGCTCGTTCTGCGGCGTCGCCTACCCGGCGGACGCCAGCTGGCCGCGGGCCTGCGCGGCCTGCGGCGGGACGGTCTGGCGCAACCCGCTGCCGGTCGCGGTGGCGCTGCTGCCGGTCCGCACCGACGCCGGCCTGGGCCTGGTGGTGGTTCGCCGGGACATCGAGCCGGCGCGCGGCCTGCTCGCCCTGCCCGGCGGCTTCATCGAGTACGGCGAGGAGTGGGCTGACGCCCTGGTCCGGGAGCTGCGCGAGGAGACCGGCCTGATCGGCGAGGCCGACCAGGCACGGCTGTTCGCGGTGCACGGGGCGCCGGCCGGCGGCACCATCATGATCTTCGGTGAGCTGCCCGAGCGGGCGGCCGAGGGGTTGCCGCCGTCGGCCCCGACCGAGGAGGCGACCGAGTGGCTGGTGCTCACCGAACCGATCGAGCTGGCCTTCTCCACCCACACCCGGGCGATGGCCGACTTCTTCGCCCGGCAGGGCTGACCGCGCGGCACCGGCCGCCCCGGGATCGGGGGCGGGCCGGCACGGGCGTGGTCACTAGTCGCCGGCCACGGTGCGGGACGTCTGCCGCGTCGCGTCGCGCCGGCCCCGCCGGGGTGGCAGGCTGGAGCCGAGCCGGCGGCGGCGCGCGGAGCGCCACCGGCGTCCCGTCGTGAAGGAGAAGATCGACCCGATGGCTGCGAGTGTGACCACCACCGACGAATGGCAGGCGCTGCGCAAGCACGCCGAGACGATCCGCGGCACCCACCTGCGGGAGCTGTTCGCCGCCGACCAGCGCCGGGGTGAGCGGTTCACCGGCGAGGTCGCCGACCTGCACGTCGACTACAGCAAGAACCTGGTCACCGACGAGACGCTCGGGCTGCTCACCGCGCTGGCGCAGCGGGTCCGGCTCAACGACCGGATCGCGGCGATGGTCGCCGGGAGGCACCTCAACTCCACCGAGGACCGGGCGGTGCTGCACACCGCGCTGCGGCTGCCCCGGGACGCCTCGCTGACCGTGGACGGCCAGGACGTGGTCGCCGACGTGCACGAGGTACTGGACCGGATGGCCGCGTTCAGCGAGCGGGTCCGCTCCGGGCAGTGGCGGGGGCACACCGGCGAGCGGATCAGCACGGTGGTCAACATCGGCATCGGCGGGTCCGACCTCGGTCCGGTGATGGCGTACGAGGCGCTGAAGGCGTACCGCGACGCCGGGATCAGCTGCCGGTTCGTGTCCAACATCGACCCGACCGACATCCACGACAAGACCCACGACCTGGACCCGGCGACCACCCTCTTCGTGATCGTCTCCAAGACCTTCTCCACCCAGGAGACCCTGGCCAACGCCAACCAGGCGAAGACCTGGCTGCTGTGCGGGCTGGACGCCGAAGACGACGCGGCGATCGCCCGGCACTTCGTCGCGGTGAGCACCAACGAGCAGCGGGTCCGCAACTTCGGCATCGACCCGCAGAACATGTTCGGCTTCTGGGACTGGGTGGGCGGCCGGTATTCGCTGCCCTCCGCCGTCGGCCTGTCGGTCATGCTGGCGGTTGGCCCGGACCGCTTCCGCGACCTGCTGGCCGGCTACCACGCCGTGGACGAGCACTTCCGGACCACGCCGGTGGAGCGCAACATCCCGGCGCTGCTCGGCCTGCTCAACGTCTGGTACGTCGACTTCCTCGGTGCGCAGACCCACGCCGTGCTGCCGTACTCGCAGTACCTGCACCGGTTCCCGGCGTACCTGCAACAGCTGACCATGGAGAGCAACGGCAAGTCGGTGACACTGGACGGCACCCCGGTCGACTTCGCCACCGGCGAGATCTTCTGGGGCGAGCCGGGCACCAACGGGCAGCACGCCTTCTACCAGCTGATCCACCAGGGCACGCTGCTGATCCCCGCCGATTTCATCGGGTTCAGCCAGCCCAACCACGACCTCGGCGACATGCACGACCTGTTCATGTCGAACTTCTTCGCGCAGACCGCCGCGCTGGCGTTCGGGCGGACGAGGGAGCAGGTGGAGGCGGAGGGCACGAAGGCCGACGTGGTGGCGCACCGGGTGATGCCGGGCAACCACCCGACCACCTCGATCATCGCGCCGAAGCTGACCCCGGGCACCCTCGGTCAGCTGATCGCCCTCTACGAGCACATCGTCTTCACCGAGGGCGCGATCTGGGACATCAACCCGTTCGACCAGTGGGGTGTGGAGCTGGGCAAGGTGATGGCCAACCAGCTCGCGCCGAAGCTGACCGGCGACGCGCCGGACCTGTCCGACGTGGACTCCTCCACCGCCGCGCTGATCCGCCGCTACCGGCGGGAGCGCGGCCGGGGCTGAGGTCGCCCGCGCGACGGCGGCCGGGTCGGCGACCCGGCCGCCGTTTCTTTGATACGCGAACTGGTCCAACCAGTTGACGGGTTGATGTAAGCGGGATCACACTGCTGCCGTGGCCTTCGTCCCCGTCCCCCGAAGCTCCGTCGCCGACCACGTCTTCGCCCAGCTCCGCGACGCCATCGTCAGCGGCCGCTACCGCCCCGACGACCCGCTGCCCGGCGAGCGTGAGCTGGCCGCCGCGTTCGCGGTCAACCGGCACGCCGTCCGGGAGGCGCTGCGCCGCCTGCAACAGCTCGGCCTGCTCCGGGTCAGCCAGGGTGGCGCCACCCGGGTGCTCGACTGGCGGGTGCACGCCGGTCTCGACCTGGCCCTGTCCCTCGCCCAGTCCGGCGACGTGCTCCCCGTCGACACGCTGGTGCGGGACATGATGGAGATGCGCGCCTGCATCGGCGTGGACGCCGCCCGGCTCTGCGCCGAGCGGGCCGACCCCGACCGGCGGCGCACCGTCACCCGCGCCGTCGAGGCGTACGCCGCGCTCGCCCCGGACCTGCCCGCGATGGGCGAGGCCAACATCGTGCTCTGGCGGCACATCGTGGACGGCTCCGGCAACACGGCGTACCTGCTTGCCTTCAACAGTCTGGCCGCCGGGGCGGTGGCCGTCGGCGACGTGCCGCCCGAGCGGCGCGCCGCCGAACTGCTGGACGTCGCCGGGCACCGACGTCTCGGCGCAGCCGTCGCCGAGGGGCGGGGCGACGACGCCGCCGCGCAGGCCCACGCGCTGCTCACCGCCTCGCTCACCACCCCCACCAGCCCACCAGGAAGGCAATGCCGAGCATGATCCCCGCCGTGCTCTACGCCGTACCCGCGTTCCTCCTGCTCATCGTCGTGGAAGCGCTGTCGTACCGGTTCGCCCCGGACGACGACGAGCGCGGCTACGAGCGGCGCGACACCACCACCAGCCTCAGCATGGGTGCGGGCAGCCAGGTGCTCGGCTTCCCGTGGAAGCTGCTCACCGTCGGCCTCTACGCGGCGGTCTGGACCATCGCCCCGGTGCAGCTCTCCCCCACCAGCGTCTGGACCTGGGTGCTGCTCTTCTTCGCCGACGACCTGGCCTACTACTGGTTCCACCGCACCCACCACGAGGTACGCCTGTTCTGGGCCGGCCACGTGGTGCACCACTCCAGCACGTTCTTCAACCTCTCCACCGCGCTGCGGCAGAGCTGGACGCCGATGACCTCGCTGCCGTTCTGGCTGCCGCTGGCGCTGCTCGGCATCCCGCCGTGGATGATCTTCCTCCAGCAGGCGATCAGCCTGCTGTACCAGTTCTTCCTGCACACGGAGCGGATCAACCTGCTCCCCCGACCGATCGAATTCATCTTCAACACCCCGTCGCACCACCGGGTCCACCACGGGGCCAACACCGAGTACCTCGACCGCAACTACGGTGGCATCCTGATCGTCTGGGACCGGCTCTTCGGCAGCTTCGAGCCCGAGCGCGCCACCGTCCGGTACGGCCTGACCACGAACATCGACACCTACAACCCGCTGCGGGTGGCCACCCACGAGTACGCGGCGATCTGGAGCGACGTCCGGCGGGCCACCTCCTGGCGGCACCGGCTGGGGCACGTCCTCGGCCGGCCCGGTTGGCAGCCCGCCCGATGAGGCGGCTCTGGCCCTGGCTGTACGGGGCGGTCGTCGCCGTCGAGCTGGTCGGCGTCGCGCTGGACGTACCCGCCGTGCAGTGGGCGGCGAAGCCGCTGCTGGCGCCGCTGCTGCTGGCCTGGCTGCTGGGCGTACGCCGGAAGTGGGACCTGGTGGCGACCGGCCTGGTGTTCGCGACGGCGGGCGACGTGGCGCTGCTGCTGCCCGGCACGGCCGCGTTCCTGGCCGGGATGGGGTGTTTCCTCGGCACCCAGCTCTGCCTCCTGGCCGCGTTCCTGCGGCACCGGCGGGCGCGGCCGGCGGCGTTCGCCGGCTACCTGGCGCTCTGGGCGGGCGCGAACGCGCTGCTCTGGGGGCGGCTCGGCGAGCTGCGGCTGCCGGTGCTCGGCTACAGCCTGGCGCTGAGCCTGATGGCCGCCGCCGCGGTGGGGGTCTCCCGCCGGGCGGCGGCCGGTGGGGCGTTCTTCGGAGTCTCCGACCTGCTGATCGGGGTCGGTGCGGCGGGCGCGCAGCTGCCCGGGCGCGGGCTGCTGGTGATGGTCACCTACATCGCGGCGCTGATCCTGCTCACCACCGCCTGGGCCTGCCGCGCCGAAGACGCGCCGCCGGGCCGGACCGGCCGCCCGTCAGGCGCCGGCCCCCGCGGGCCGGACGGCACCGCGATCGGGGCTTGATCGACTCCGTTTGCGGCAGGTGGCGGTGTGGGAAGCACACGGACACCGCCACCTGCCGCAGCTCGTGTCGATCTCGCCCTCACCGTCAGGGGGTCATCGCGGGCGAGGTCGCGCAGGGTGGCGAGGACGTGGCAGGGCCTCACCGGCATCGGTCACCCGACGACGCCGCGCTCCCCGGGGGAGCGCGGCGTCGTCGGACGAGGGTCAGCGGTGGGCGCCGGCGGGGCCGCGGGTCAGCCCCACCCCCAACGCGATCATGCCGATGCCGAGCAGCAGGTGCAGCCAGTTGTCCGCGCCGTTGAACGGGACGAAGTTGGCGGCGCTGTTGTGGCTGATGACCAGGCCGTAGAGCCAGAGCACCAGGTAGATCGCGCCACCGGCGACCAGATACGTCCGCGCGCCGGAGGCCGTACGGGACAGGGCGAGCCCGGCGACGCCGAACAACAGGTGCACGATGTTGTGCAGCACCGACACCTGGAACAGACCGAGCAGCTTCGCCTTCGACTCGTGCCCGGCGAACATCAGATCGTAGTAGTCGCTGGTGATGCCGGGGATGAAGCCGAGCACCCCGATCAGCAGGAAGACCGCGCCGACCACCAGGGCAACACGACGGACGGGGGACGCGGCGGTGGCCGGTGCCCCTCGGCCGGGTCTGTGCACCATGTCAACCACCTCCGTCGAAGAGCGCGTGGCCCCCGGGTGCCCGGGACGGTGCGCCGCAAACCAGGGAACGGATGGTTGTTGGCGGCAAACGGCTCAGACCCGTCGAGGCGTCATCCCGTGCTGATGCCCCCGCACACGGCGGCGTCACCGGGTCACGGTGGCGTTGACCACCGCGGGCAGGGCCACCGCGGCGTCGACGCCTTCGCCAGTGGCCGTGGAGAATGGGTGAGGTCATGGCTTCTCCACACTCGTTCGGTCCGGGGGCCGACCCCCCGGTCACATCAGCACGGTCTCGTGTGTCTACCGCTGTGACACCCAACGAGGGGAGCGACGTGACAGCGGTGGACGAACACGGATGGCTGACGGAGCGGTTCGAGGAGCACCGGACCCGGCTACGGGCGGTGGCCTACCGGATGCTCGGCTCGGTGAGCGAGGCCGAGGACGCCGTCCAGGACGCCTGGCTGCGGGTCAGTCGAGCCGACACCAGCGGCGTGGAGAACCTCGGCGGGTGGCTGACCACGGTGGTGGCGCGGGGCTGCCTGAACGTGCTGCGCTCGCGGGAGCGGCGCCGGGAGGAGCCGCTCGACGTGCGGATGCCGGACCCCGTGGTGGGCCGCGAATCCGGGGACGACCCCGAGCATGCGGCGGTGCTGGCCGACTCGGTCGGGCTCGCGCTGCTGGTGGTGCTGGAGACGCTGACCCCGGCCGAGCGGCTCGCGTTCGTGCTGCACGACATGTTCGCCGTGCCGTTCGACGAGATCGCCCCGATGGTCGAGCGGTCCCCGGCCGCGGCGCGGCAACTGGCCAGCCGCGCCCGCCGGCGGGTACGCGGGCAGGCCCCCGTGCCCGACCCCGACCTCACCCGGCAGCGGGCGGTCGTCGACGCGTTCTTCGCCGCCGCCCGCGACGGCGACTTCGACGGGCTCGTCGCCGTGCTCCACCCCGAGGTCGTGCTGCGTTCCGACGGCGGCGCGGGCAGCCGCCACACGGTCGTGGTCACCGGCGCGCGGGCGGTGGCCGGACAGGCCGTCACCTTTGGACGGCTCTACCCGTTCGTCCGGCCGGCGCTGGTCAACGGGGCCGCCGGCGTCGTGGTCGCCGCACCCGACCGGCCGCTGTCGGTGATGGGCTTCACCGTCACCGGCGGCCGGATCGTCGCCGTCGACGTGCTCTCCGACGCTGGCCGGCTGCGCCGGCTCGACCTGGCGGTCCTCGACGACTGACCGTGCCCCGGACAGGGCGCGGCGTCGCCCGTCTTGAGGGGTCGGGTGGCGGCGCCGGCCCAGCGGGGTGCGGTCGGGGGCCCGGTGCTGCACGACCTGCACCACGCCGCGCGGTACGCCACCCACCTGATGCGCGACGGCCGGGTGATCGCCGGGGGCGACCCCCCGGGACGTGGTCACCGCCGAACTGGTGGGGTGGCCGCCCGCATCGACGGCTGCGGGCCGAAGGTGCCGAGGAACCGGTCCCGGAAGGTGTCCATCCGCCAGACCGGCGCCCCCGGGCCGGGCCGCAGGCCCTCGTCCCAGCCCCAGCCGGCGACCCGCGCCAGCACCGCCGGGTCATGGGCCACGATGGTGACCGGCACGTCCCGGCCGGCGTCCTCCCCGGTCACCACCGGCGCGGGCTGGTGGTCGCCGAGGAAGACCAGCACCAGGTCGTCGTCGCCGTACGTCTCCAGGTAGGAGATGAGGCTGTTCAGCGAGTACTCGATCGAGCGCCGGTAACCGGTGCGGACCTCGGTGGCGCTGCGTCCCACCACGTCCTTCGGGTTGGCGGCGACGGAGGACGGCCGGTGGTAGACGGACCCGTCGCCGACATCGTCCCAGTCGAGCATGCGGGGGATCGCCGCCCAGGGCGAGTGGCTGGAGATCAGCGGGATCTCCGCCATGATCGGCGCGTGTCCCGGGGTGGCCCGCTCCCGGCGCTGGAAGGTGGCCAGGGTGTACTGGTCGGGCATGGGCGCGAAGCTGAACTTCGGGCCGCGGTAGCCGAGCCCCGCCGCGTCGTGGTAGCGGTCGTAGCCGAAGAAGCTCCCCTCCGGCCAGGGCTGGGTGGCCGCCGGCATCACCCCCACCGTCTGCCAGCCGGCCCGCCGGAACGCGCCGTTGAGAGTGAGCCGGTCACCGGCCAGCAGGCTGAGGTGGCGTTGCTGGTTGTCGACCCAGAGCCCGGACAGCAGCGTGTCGTGGGCCAGCCAACTGCCCCCGCCGACCGTCGGCGAGGTGAGGAAGCCGCTGCGGGCGTGGAAGCCCCGCTCGGCGAGCCGGCGCGTACCACCGTCGAGCACCGCGCCGACCTGCGGGGCGAACTCCGGGTCCTGCACCGCGTCCCGGCCGTAGCTCTCCACGAAGGCCACGATCACGTCCTTGCCGCGCAGCGCGGTGAGCAACTGGTCGCCCGGGGTGTCCCCGAAGGCGTCGGCGGCAACCTCGGCGGCGAAGGCGTCCCGGTCCCGCAGCCCCGCGCCCAACTGGCCGACGTGCTGGCCGACCAGCGCGGACGTCCCCGAGTCGGCGACCGGCACGCCGATCGTCGCGCCGGCGACCCAGACCGCGGCGAGCGCCGCCAGCACCCGGACCGCACGCCGGTCGTGCCGGGCCGCCAGCCGGGTCAGCCGCAGCACCGACCGGGTGGTCAGCGCCAGCAGCGCGCCGACTCCGGCGACCAGCGCCACGATCGCGCCGACCGCGCCGGCCCGGCCGACGGAGTCGCGGACGAAGCCGTACGCGTCGTCCAGCAGCACCCAGTCGAGGACCAGGTCGAAGGGGCGGGCGAGGCTGGCGGACATGCCCATGTCGAGCAGCTTGACGACGGCGAGCAGTCCGAGCGCGACGCCGAACGCCAGCGCCAGCGCCCGCCGGGCCGCGCCCCGCAGCACCAGCAGCAGCGCGGCGGCGACCAGCCCCTCGACCGGTACGCGCAGGAACGCGGCGGGGCCGAGCTGGTCGAGCCGGTTCGGCGCGACCAGCACGGCGAGCACGAGCAGGCCGGCCGCCACGGTGGTCACCCGCGCGCCGACGGTACGCACCCGGCCGCGCCCACCGGCGAAGGTCACGCCCGGTT
The DNA here is from genome assembly GCF_040642975.1 of Micromonospora sp. NPDC047548. Lineage (NCBI taxonomy): Bacteria > Bacillati > Actinomycetota > Actinomycetes > Micromonosporales > Micromonosporaceae > Micromonospora > Micromonospora sp. NPDC047548. The sequence goes on along the minus strand of NZ_JBEYTI010000016.1, from coordinate 87,458 downwards.
TGGCACCGGCCGGGTCCGGCACGGACGGAAAGTCGGCGGCCGGATCCGATGGGCAGCCGCCGTCCCGGGCCCGCCCGGCGGGAACGTCGGCGGCCGGATCCGGCCCGGCGGGGACGTCGGCATCCGGTTCGGGCGCCGAGCGCGAGTCGAGGGCCGGCCCGGCGGGCGGTTCGGGCCGAGGCCGTGGGGACGGACCGGCCTGCGCTGGCGGAGCGGCCAGCGGGGCCGGTCCGTCCACCGTCGTCCGGCGCAGGCGCGAGGGCACTGACACTGCGATGTCCCTTCCCTGGGGGTCCCCGACAGCGGGGGCGGCCGGGCGGGCGGTGCGGCTCAGATCTGACCGAGGCGCGCACGGAACTCGACTGGGGTCGCCGACCTGCCGGCGCAGTCCGGTCAGCAGGTGCTGCGCCAACTGGATCAGGCGTACCAGAACTGGTGGAACCCGCAGCACCCCGCCGGGCCCCGACCCGTAAACGTCGGTCTGCCCGGCTATCGATTCCGTGCCCCGGGCAGGCGGTCCACGTCCGCCGCCTCAGCCGCCGCTGGGGCGCCGTCAGCCTCCCGAAGGTCGGCGAGGTCAAGTTCCGTTGGTCCCGCCCTTTGGGCTGCCTCTAGGCGGGAGAGGATGTCAAGAGTTGCACCGCCGCATCCGCGCGAGCGGGACGAGGCGCGGGCGGAGAACCAACGCATAAAGCATGCCCTGCGGAGCTGGCAGTCGGCCGAGGCGGTGCGGAGGCACGAGCGCTGACCGTGGCCAGTTCCAAACCCATCAGTCCTCCTTGCCGCCCGCTGCGCGGCTGGCCAACGCCGATTCGACGTTGCCGGCCATGACCGACAGGACCCGAACGGTCTCGACGTACTGCTCGGGGGTGAGTCCGCGCAGCAGCAGCTGCCGTGTCTCGCCGACCCGCTCGGCCGCCGTGCGGTGCGCCGCGCGCCCCTGCTCGGTCAAGGCGAGCATGTCGCCATCCTCCGCCACCCACCCCCGTGTGACCAGGCCGTCCGGGCCGTCGAGAATCGCGCCGGGGTGGGGTACGCCGTCCGGCCAGAACGGTGCGAGCGCCTGCTCGACCTCGCCACGGCTCCGCGCCGCTCGGGACAGCACGTTCAGGATCTGCCACTGCCGGCGGTCGAGGCCGAGGTCGCCCAGCGTCGCGTCGAACTGCTCCTCGATCAGGTTGTGCAGGTGCTTGAGCCAGTAGCCGATCGGCTTGTCGGTGCCGTTCACCGTCGCCTCCTCCAGGTAAGTCCGTCGACGATTATTCGACTGGGTGTCAAATGCAGTCGATCATGTGGTTCGGTGGCGGCACCAGGCTCACGGGCATGACTGTTTCCACTCCTGACCTGTCCCGCTTCCGCCGGGCCGGGACGATCGCGGCAGCCACGTTGGCCGCGGTGGCGCTCGGTGTCGTACCGCAGGCCCCGGCCGAGGCCGCCGCCCGCACCCTTCCGCTCGGCGACGCCGACCTGACCGAGGTAAGCACCAGTCGTGCCCTGGCCGAGGGTGTCACCCTCACCCGGATCGAGCGGGGCAGCGAGCCGGCGCCCGCCGATCAGATCAACACCACCACGCGCGGTCCGTGGGTGGTCAACGTGCTCACCATCGACCCGCGCCAGGCCCGAGGGCACCTGAAGGCGACCTACGGCCCGGACCTGAGCCAGGTCGAGAAGACCACCGACCTGGTCCGCGCCTCCGGCGCCCTGGCCGGGGTCAACGCCTCCTTCTTCACCTTCACCGCCAGCAAGCTCTACCCCGGTGACCCGGTCGGGCTGGGGCTGTTCGGCGGGAAACTGCTCAGCGAGCCGATCAACAACCCGGCCGAGGTCAACTTCGTCGTCGACGCCAACAGCAACCGCGCCCTGACCGGGACGCTGACCTGGTCGGGCAGCGTGCGGAACCGGCAGACCGACGCCACCCTGCCGCTGAAGTTCATCAACCACCCGCCGGTCGTGCCCGCCGGCTGCGCCGACCTCGCCGACCAGACGCAGTGCACCCTCCCCGGCGACGTCGTCTCGTTCACCCCCGAGTTCGCCGCGTCCACCCCGTCCGGCGCGGGCGTGGAGGTCGTGCTCGACCGGCTCGGCTGCGTGGTGGGCACCTCGACCACCCGGGGTACCACGCTGGCCGCCGGCCAGACCTCGCTGCAGGCCACCGGGCGGGACACCGTGGCCCTGCTGGACGTGACCGCACAGGGCTGCGTGAGCCAGACCTCGACCCTGACCGACCAGAAGGGCGAGGAACTTCCCGTGCGGCCCGGGCTGTTCGGGGTGACCGGGCGGTACCCGTTGACGGAGGCTGGCCAGATCGTCGTGCCGGCCGGCTCCGGCAGCTTCTTCGCCCGCAACCCCCGTACCATCGCCGGAACCACGCGGGAGCGGGAAGATCGTGCTCGCCACCATCGACGGCCGGCAGACCACCAGCGTCGGCACCACCATGGACGAGACGGCCGCCGTCGCCCAGGCGCTCGGCATGTACGACGCGGTGAACCTCGACGGCGGCGGATCCACCGCGATGTCCGTCGAGGGCGCCCTCGTCAACCGGCCGAGCGGGTCGACCGAGCGGGCCGTCGGTGACGCGCTGGTCTACGTGGACGGCCCGTACCACAGCGGGAACTGACCGCTCACTGACGAGAGCCACAGCAGCGGACACGTCCGTGCGCAAAACCGGGGTTCGGCCGGCCCGTGCGATAGATGCCTGGCCGCACCCGCACCCGCACGCGCCGGGCACGGCCAGAACGTGTTCGCCTTGGCCGTGCCCGGCGCCCGTTGCGGCCGGAAGGCAACGCCTACGGCGTCCGCAACCCCGAGAACCAACGCCTCCGTACCCGCTGCGCCACCACCCGACGCCACCGCGGACACCTCAACCCGGCCTAAATTCGAAGACCCGTGATGCCGCTATTCGATCGTGCGGAGCGCGCCTTCGGCCAGCACGTGCGCCGCCTTGATGCCGTCGGGCACGCCCGGAGCCTCCAGCCACTCCGGCTCCAGGCGGTCCGCCCAGTTGATGATCTCGGAGGCGAGGGCCAACGCCTGCGCGTTGCGGCCGTGCACGAGTTCCACGGCGAGCCGCAGGTATGCACCCTGCTGCGTCCCGTCGAGCTCGGCGGCCATCGCAGCGATCCGGTCGGCGGCCCGCACGGCGTGCCCGGGATGCTGCGCGGCGAGGACGGCGAGCACGAATCGGATCCCCGGCGGCTCGGCGTCCCACCGGTCCAGCAGCACCGGAACCTGGTCGCCGACGGTCCGGAACACCTCCTCGGCCCACGCACCCGGTTGGAGCGGCTCCTCCTCGTCCAACGCGAGGTCGGCGAAAGCGACCAGGTTGTCGTTGCGGCGGCCACCGGCGACCATCAGCCACCGGTAGAGGTCTCGGCGCTGCCGCGCGGGCACCACGTCGGCGACGATCAGCTCGGTGAGGAACGGCAGCGCGGGGGCGGTGGCCTCGTAGCAGTCGCCCTGGTGCAGCAGGTCGTCGCCGAACAGCTCGTCGAGGACCTCGTCCCACTCCCCCGTGCCGTCCGCTAGCTCGCGCAGCAGGTCGGGGACGTCGTCGGCGGACCCGTGCGCGTGCTCCAGGTCGCCCCACGGCACGTCGTCGAGACCGGCCAGGTCCACGATCCCCGGGGTGGCGAAGTCCGGTCTGAGCGCCAGTGGTTCCAGAGGTGGCGCCGGGTCGACGGTGACCTCCGGGACCGGCGGACGCGCCTTCGTCCCCCTTACCTCGATCGGGGCGGTCCAGCGGCGATGCTCGGCGATACGGCTGACGTCGAACCGGCCGCCGCCACTGCGCCGGCCGCCGTGCGTCCGCGCGATCGCCGCGATTTCCCGGCTCACCGCTTCGATCTGCCGGTGACCCACGGTGTCGATCGGGTATGGACCCTCGTCGAGCGCCATCACCAGCCAGCCGCCGTCCGGGTGCGGACGGGCGAAAACGCAAGGGAAACCGTACTCCGCGAGCTGCTCGGCGAACGCCTGCGCGGCCGCCTCGTCGGGCACGACGAAGTCGTGCATCCCCGCCATCGCGCTCCAACCGGCCACGCGCTCGTCCCCGTCCTTCCGCTTCTGCTGTCCTCCTCCCGCCAGCCTGTCAGATCGACCGGCCTCGTTTCCGCGGATCCCCTGCTTCTACGCTCCAGACTTGATGTTCGGGAACGCGTAGACCGGGATATCGGCGCCAAGCGCGTCGTTGAGGATGCCGAGCGCGAGCGTGTCGTTGATCCCCTGAGCACACTTGTTGATGCCGTTGAACGTTGCTGGCCGACTCCATCGCCGAGTGGCTGCGCCGGGAGTCGTTCGCGGTGGACGTCGTCTGATGACGGGGACGCGGCGCTGGAGCGGCTGGGCGTCACCGAGTACGACGTCGTGGTGCTCGACCGGGACCTGCCGGTGGTGCACGGCGACGACGTCTGCCGGGCGGTGGTGGAGGGCGGCGCCGAGACGCGGGTGCTGATGCTGACCGCCGCCGCGGCCGTCCGCGACCGGGTGGCCGGCCTGGCCCTGGGCGCCGACAACTACCTGATCAAACCGTTCGCGCTGGTCGAACTCTCCGCCCGGGTGCACGCGCTGGCCCGGCGGGCCCGGCCGGCGGTCCCGCCGAAGCTGAGCCGGGCCGGCATCGTGGTGGACCCGGCCCGGCGGGAGGTCTACCGCGACGGCCGGTACGTCGCGCTGTCCCGCAAGGAATTCGCACTGTTGGCGGAGCTGGTACGGGCCGGCGGGGCGGTGGTCTCCGCGGAGGAGCTGCTGGAACGGGCCTGGGATGAGCACATCGGCTCGCGGTCGACGACCCGGCGGTGCGGACCGCCCTGGCCGACGCGGTCCAGCTCCTCGGCGGCATCCCGCTGGACGCCCGCCTCGGCGACATCCAGACCGAGCCGCGCGGCGCGGGGCGGATCCCCATCCACCGCGGCTGGCCCGAGGCCGGCGTGTTCAACATGACCATCAACGTGGTCGAGCCCGGCGTCGGCTACCGGAAGGTGCGGCACGGCACCTCGTTCCTGATGGCCGTCGAGCTGGGCCGGGACGGGCCGTCGGGTCGGCAGATCCTCACCTACTCGCGACACGTTTCTGATCAGACAGGCTGGTGCGCCGCGAGCGGGCGCTCGGCGACAGCCTCGGGCCGCGACCGGACCACCGGCACCGGCTGCGACACCCGCGCCCTGCGGGCCGGGCGGTGCCACCAGAGCCAGCCCACGTCGTGGCCGAACGACTCGACCAGCAGCGCCAGCGAGGCCGCCACCGCGACGGCGGTCACCGGCCGGGGCAGCACGTCCGCCGTGGCGGTCGCCAGCACGATGCCCTGCGCGGCGGCCACCACCTTGCGCCAGTGGCGCGGCGGCAGCGTCCCGCGCATCCAGGGCAGCACCCAGCTCGCGGCGACGAAGGCGTACCGCATCGCGCCGATGGCGAGCACCCAGCCACCGGTGTCCGGGGCCACGTGGACGCTGAGCACCAGGATGAGGAAGGCGTCGACCTCCATGTCGAAGCGGGCGCCGAGCCCGCTTACGGTACCGGTGCGCCGGGCCACCCAGCCGTCCACCGCGTCGAGGGCGAGGGCCACCGCGGCCATCGGCACCAGCACCGCCGGCGCCGCCGCCCCGTCGAGGGCGTCCACCACCAGGGCGGTCACCCCGCCGACGAGCACCGCCCGGGCCAGGGTCACACGGTCCGCCGGGCCCAGCCGGTCCGCGCCGCGCCGGCGCAGGCCGCCCCCGAGCGCCCCGCAGAGCACGATGCCGTACGCGACGCCGGCCAGCCAGCCGGCGACGTCGAGCCCGACGGTCGCGGCCAGCCCGGCGAGCAGGACGATCTGGACGGTCAGGCCGGCCACCGGACCGATTCGAACCTTGGACACCCTGCCTCCGTGTCTATGATCGACGGCCTCGACAGGAAACACGGAGCACGCGGCCGTTCGGTTCGGTCCGGCAGCCAGATGAGGAGAACATCCCCCGTGATCCGCGACGCCCGTGCCTTCTGGCTCCGCTCCCCCGGTGTGGGTGAGATCCGGCCGGTGACGCTACCCGTCCCAGGGCCGGACGAGGTTCTCGTGCGCGCGGTGTACTCGGGGGTCAGCCGGGGCACCGAGACGCTGGTCTTCACCGGGGGCGTGCCGCAGAGCCAGTACGTGGCGATGCGCGCCCCGTTCCAGGAGGGCGACTTCCCCGCCCCGGTCAAGTACGGCTACCTCAGCGTCGGGGTCGTCGAGGCCGGTCCGGCCCGGCTGCGCGGGCGGACCGTCTTCACCCTGCACCCGCACCAGAGCGCGTACGTCGTGCCGGCCTCGGCCGTGACGCCGGTGCCCGACGGCGTGCCGGCGGCGCGGGCGGTGCTGGCCGGCACGGTGGAGACGGCGGTGAACGCGCTCTGGGACGCCGCGCCGCTGGTCGGTGACCGGGTCAGCGTGGTGGGCGGCGGCATGGTGGGCTGCGCCGTCGCGGCGCTGCTCGCCCGCTTTCCCGGCGTACGCGTCGAGCTGGTGGACACCGACCCGGCGCGGGCGGCGGTGGCGGCGGCGCTGGGCGTCGGGTTCGCGCTGCCGGGCGACGCGGCCGACGGCCGGGACCTGGTGGTGCACGCCAGCGCGACCGGCCAGGGGTTGCAGCGCGCGCTGGAGCTGCTCGCCCCGGAGGGCACGGTGGTCGAGCTGAGCTGGTACGGGGACCGGCCGGTGCAGCTGTCGCTGGGCGGGTCGTTCCACTCCGGCCGGTTGACCGTCCGCAGCAGCCAGGTCGGCACGGTCTCGCCGGCCCGGGCGGCGCGGCGCGGCTACGCCGACCGGATGGCGCTGGCCCTGGAGCTGCTCGCCGACCCGGTCTTCGACGCGCTGCTCACCGGCCGGTCACGCTTCGCGGAGCTGCCCGACGTGCTCGACCGACTGGCCGCGGGGAGCCTCCCCGCGCTCTGCCATCTCATCACCTACGACGGGGAGTGACGCCATGTTCAGCGTGACCGTACGGGACCACATGATGGTCGCCCACAGCTTCCGGGGCGAGGTCTTCGGGCCCGCGCAGCGGCTGCACGGGGCGACGTTCGTGGTGGACGCGACGTTCCGCCGCGCCGAGCTGGACGCGGACGGCATCGTGGTGGACATCGGCCGGGCCACCGAGCAGCTGCGGGCCGTCCTCGCCGAGCTGACCTACCGCAACCTCGACGATGAGCCCGCCTTCGCCGGGGTGAACACCACCACGGAGGTGCTGTGCCGGACGATCGCCGACCGGCTGGCCGAGCGGGCGCACGCCGGCGGGCTCGGCGCGGGGGCCCGCGAGCTGGCCGGGATCACCGTGACGCTGCACGAGTCGCACATCGCCTGGGCCAGCTACGAGCGGTCGCTGTAGACCGTGCCCGTGGCGCACGTCGTCCTCCCCGGCGACATCGACGACCCGGCAACCCCGAGCGGCGGCAACACGTACGACCGCCGGGTCTGCCGGGGGCTCGCCGAGCGGGGGTGGGCGGTGCGCGAGCACGGCGTACCCGGGCGGTGGCCGCGCCCCGACGGGCCGGCGCGGACCCACCTGGCCGGGGTGCTCGCGACGCTGCCCGACGGGGCGGTGGTGCTGCTCGACGGGCTGGTCGCCTCGGCCGTGCCGGAGGTGCTGGCGCCGCACGCCCGGCGGCTGCGGCTGGTGGTGCTGGTGCACATGCCGCTGGAGGACGTCACCGAGGCCGCCGCGCTGGCCTGCGCCGCCGCGGTCGTCACCACCAGCGGGTGGACCCGCCGCCGCCTGCTCGACCGGTACCCGCTGCCCGCCGACCGGGTGCACGTGGCCACCCCCGGGGTGGATCCCGCGCCCCCGGCCCCCGGCACCGGGACGGGTACGGCGCTGCTCTGCGTCGCGGCGGTCATCCCGCACAAGGGACACGACGCGCTGGTCCGTGCCCTCGGCGAGGTCGCCGACCTGCCCTGGACGCTGGACTGCGTCGGCGCGCTCACCCGCGACCCCGGCTTCGTCGCCGGGCTGCGCCGGCAGGTGGACGACCTGGGGCTGGCCGGACGGGTACGGCTGCGCGGCCCGCGCACCGGGAGCGGCCTCGACGCCGCGTACGCCGCCGCCGACCTGCTGGTGCTCGCCTCCCGCGCCGAGACGTACGGCATGGTGGTCACCGAGGCCCTGGCCCGGGCCCTCCCGGTGCTGGCCACCCGGGTGGGTGGGCTGCCCGAGGCGCTGGGCCGGGCCCCGGACGGCGACCCGCCCGGCCTGCTGGTGCCCGCCGACGACCCGGCCGCGCTGGCCGGCGCGCTGCGCCGCTGGCTCACCGGGGCGCCGCTGCGCCACCGGTTGCGGCAGGCCGCCCTGGCCCGCCGGGACGGCCTGGCCGGCTGGCCGGCCACCGCCACCCTGATCGCCCACGTCCTGGACGGAGTGAGGGTTTGACCACGTACGCCACCGATCCCTTCGCCGACTGGCTCGCGCTGCGCGAACCCGCCGACGCGGCCGCCCGCGCCGGCGACCTGGTCGACCGGGTACGCGCCCGGCTGGCCGCCGACCGGCCGCTGGTGGTGCACGACCTGGGCAGCGGCACCGGGTCGATGGCGCGCTGGCTGGCCCCCCGGCTGCCCGGCCGGCAGCACTGGGTCCTCTACGACCGGGACGCCGGCCTGCTCGACCGGGCCCGCGCCGCGCCGCCCCGGGCCGCCGACGGCAGCCCGGTGCGCGTCGAGACCCGGCGGAGCGACATCACCCGGCTCACCGCCGCCGACCTGGCCGGCGCCGACCTGGTCACCGCCTCGGCGCTGCTGGACATGCTGACCGCCGAGGGGATCGAGGCGATCGTGGCGGCCTGCGCCGGGGCGGGCCGCCCGAGCCTGTTCACGCTCTCCGTGGTGGGCCGGGTGCGGTTCGACCCGCCGGACCCGCTGGACGCGGAGCTCGCCGCCGCGTTCGACGCGCACCAGCGGCGGACCGTCGACGGCCGGACCCTGCTCGGGCCGGACGCCGCCGCGGCCACCGTCGCCGCGTTCCGGCGGCACGGGGTCGCCGTGACCGTCCGGTCCAGCCCGTGGCGGCTGGGCGCCGGGCACGCCGCGCTGACCGCCGAGTGGTTCACCGGCTGGTGCGACGCCGCCGTCGAGCAGCGCCCGGAGCTGGCCGCCCGCACGGCCGGGTACGCCCGCCGCCGGCTGGCCGAGGCGGCGGCGGGCCGGCTGACCGTCACCGTGGGCCACGACGACCTGCTCGCCGGGGCGGAATGAACCCGACGGCCGGCCGGTACGTGGAGGAAGGGAGAGATCTTCCGAGGAGGTTCCGCGTGCCGCAGGCTGCCGCCGACACACCCACCGCCCAGGTCCGCCCGGCCTGGGCCCGGGTGCGCAACCTCGGCGGCGTCGCGCTGGTGGTGGCGCTGCTGTGGTGGCTGGGCACCGGGCCGGCGCTGACCGCGCTGCGCAACATCGACACCCCGGCGGTGGTCGCGGCGCTGCTGCTCGGTGCGCTCAGCACCGTCTGCTGCGCCTGGCGGTGGCGGCTGGTCGCCGAGGGGCTCGGCGTCCGGCTGCCGCTGGGCACCGCCGTGGCCGACAGCTACCGGGCGGTCTTCCTCAACGCCACCCTGCCCGGCGGGGTGCTCGGCGACGTCCACCGGGCGGTGCGGCACGGCCGGGAGGCCGGCAACGCCGGTCGGGCCGTCCGGGCCGTGGTCTGGGAACGCACCGCCGGCCAGGTCGTCCAGGTCACGCTCGCCGCGGTGCTGCTGCTGGCGCTGCCGTCGCCGGCACGGCCGTGGCTGCCGGCGGCCACCGCGCTGGCCGTGGCGGTCGCCCTCGGCGTGCTGCTGTTGGCCCGGGCGCTGCCCCGCTCCGGGCCGTCCCGCCGGGCCCGGGCGCTGCGCGCCGCCGCAGCCGACGTCCGCGCCGGCCTGCTGACCCGCCGGACCGGGCCGGGGGTGCTGCTCGCCTCGGTGGTCGCGGTCCTCGGTCACCTGGGCACCTTCGTGGTGGCGGCCCGGGTCGCCGGCGCCACCGCCCCACTGGCGCAACTGGTGCCGCTGACCCTGCTGGCGCTGCTGGCGATGGGGTTGCCGGCAAACGTGGCCGGCTTCGGTCCGCGCGAGGGCGTGGCGGCGTGGGCGTTCGGGGCCGCCGGCCTGGGCGCCGCCCAGGGGGTGTCCACCGCGCTGGTGTACGGGGCGCTGGTGGTCCTCGCCGCCCTGCCCGGCGCCGCCGTGCTGCTGCTGCGCCGGCGGCCGGCCCGGCCCCCGCGCTGGGCCCGGGGTCGTACGGTGAACCAGGGTGGTTCTGCCGCGGTACCCGCTGCCGGCCTGGCCGGCAGCGCCTGACGGAGGAGACACATGTACGGAGCACTGCCGGTCGCCACGGTCCGCACGCAGGTCGCGGTCCCGCTCCGCCTCCCCGACGGGTACGCCGCCACCGCCGACTACCTGGCGGCGAAGGCGAGCCGGGCCGCCGCCCGTACCGCCGGCTCGCCGTCGCTGACCTGACATGGGTGCCGTACCGGCGGGCGGGCGGCCGTACGTGCTGCTCAGCTGCGCCACCTCCATCGACGGGTACATCGACGACGTCACCGAGCAGCGGCTGGTGCTGTCCAACGACGAGGACCTGGCCCGGATCGACGAGGTCCGGGCCGGGTGCGACGCGATCCTGGTCGGCGCCGGCACCGTACGCCGCGACGACCCGCGGCTGGTGGTCCGCGCGGAGCGGCTGCGCCGGGCGCGGGTGGCCCGCGGGCTGCCGCCGTCGCCGGTGAAGGTGACGCTGACCGGGCGGGGCGACCTCGACCCCGCCGCCCGGTTCTTCACCGTCGGCGACGCGGACCGGATCGTGTACTGCGCGTCGCCGGTCGTGGAGAAGACCACCGAGCGGCTGGACGGGCTGGCCACCGTCGTGGACGCCGGCGACCCGCTGGACCCGGCCCGGGCGCTGGCCGACCTGGCGGGACGCGGGGTGGACCGGCTGATGGTGGAGGGCGGCGGGTCGGTGCACGGGCAGTTCCTCACCGCCGGTCTCGCCGACGAGCTGCACCTGGTGGTCGCCCCGTTCTTCGTGGGCGACCCCCGGGCGCCCCGCTTCGTCGGCGACGGCCGGTTCCCGTGGCACCCCGGCCGGCGGGCCCGGGTGGTCGAGGTTCGCCAGATCGGTGACGTGGTGCTGGTGAGGTACGCCCTCTCGGAGCGCTGCCCGGACGCCTGAGGCGGTGAAACCGGTCGGCGGGTTCGTCCGTACCACCGGCCGACCCGGAAACCCGCCCTACTACGCTGCGTCGTATCGAGTGGGTGTGGCGGACGAGAGGCGGGCGTGGTGGACGAGAGCGACGAGCAGGTGACCGCGTGGGCGCTGGCCGCCGGGCGGGGCGACCCGCTCGCGCTGGCCGCGTTCGTCCGGGCCACCCAGGGTCCCACGTGGCGGTTCCTGCACCACCTGCTCGCCGACGCGGAGACCGACGACCTGGTGCAGGAGACGTACCTGCGGGCGATGCGCGGGCTGCCCCGGTTCGCCGCCCGGTCCTCGGCGCGGACCTGGCTGTTCAGCATTGCCCGGCGGGTCGCCGCCGACCACCTCCGGTCGCGGCGGGCCCGCCCGCCGACCACCACCCTGGACGGCTGGGACCCGCCGTCGGCGGGCCGGTTCGAGAACACCGTGGTGCTGGACGCCCTGCTGCGGCAACTGCCGGCCGAGCGGCGGGAGGCCTTCGTCGCCACCCAGATCCTCGGCCTGTCGTACGCCGAGGCGGCGCAGGTCTGCGACTGCCCGGTCGGCACCATCCGGTCGCGGGTGGCCCGGGCGAGGGCTGACCTGGTCGACGCCATGGCCGAGCGCGCCGACCGGACGGAAACCCACACCGGCTGACCCGCCGCCCCGGTCACATCTCGTAAGGACATCGCAAGGTTCGCGCGGCCGGTCGCCGGCCCCGCCCGCCGTTACGCTGACCGGCACGAGGGGGAGGTCCGCGTGCCGCAACGGGTGCTGGTCGTCGACGACGACCGGACGGTCAGCGACGTGGTCTGCCGCTACCTGGAACACGCCGGCTACCAGGTGGACCACGTCGGGGACGGCGCCGCCGCGCTGGCCACCGTCGCCGCGGCCCCGCCGCAGCTCGTGGTGCTGGACGTGATGCTGCCGGGGCTCGACGGGCTGGAGGTCTGCCGGCGGCTGCGGGAGCGGCCGGACGGCGTACCCATCGTGATGTTGACCGCGCGCGGCGACGAGGCCGACCGGATCCTCGGCCTGCAACTGGGCGCGGACGACTACCTGAGCAAGCCCTTCTCCCCGCGTGAGCTGGTGCTGCGGGTGCGGTCGGTGCTGCGCCGGGCCGGCGGCGAGCCAGCGGGCGCGGCTGCGGAGGTGCTCACCGACGGCAGCCTCACCGTCCTGACCGGCCCCCGGGTGGCCCGGCTGCACGGCCGGGAACTGGCCCTCACGCTGCGCGAGTTCGACCTGCTGGCGCACCTGATGCGCCACCCGGCGCGGGCGTTCCGCCGGGCCGAGCTGCTGGAGCGGGTCTGGGGCTGGAGCTTCGGCGACCAGTCCACCGTCACCGTCCACGTGCGCCGGCTGCGGGAGAAGATCGAGGCCGACCCGGCCGACCCGCGCCGGATCGTCACCGTATGGGGTGTCGGCTACCGGTACGAGCCGGTCGATGGCTGACCTGGCGCTGATCTTCGGCGCGGCGCTCGGCGCGGCCTGCTGCGTCGGGCTGCTCGGCGCGGGGGCGCTGCGCCTGCTGCGCGGCCGGTCGATCACCGTGCACATCTCCGTGCTGCTGGCGATGACGGTGACCGCGGTGGTGGCCGGCGTCGCGGTGATCGCCGAGGCGATGTTCCTCTCCCCGCACGACCTGGAGGTGGTGCTGATCACCGTGTCGGCGGCGGCGGTGGTCAGCCTCGCCGTCGGCTGGCTCTTCGGCCGGCGGCTGGCCGCGGCGGCGGTCTGGGCGGACCAGGCCCGGGAGCGGGAGCGGCGGGTCGAGAAGGGCCGCCGGGACCTGGTCGCCTGGGTGTCGCACGACCTGCGCACGCCACTGGCCGGGCTGCGGGCGATGGCCGAGGCGCTGGAGGACCGGGTGGTCGCCGACCCGGAGACGGTGCACGAGTACCACCGCCGGATCCGGGTGGAGACCGACCGGATGACCCGGCTCGTCGACGACCTGTTCGAACTGTCCCGGATCAACGCCGGGGCGTTGCGACTGTCGCTGTCCGCCGTGCCGCTGGGGGACGTGGTCTCCGACGCCCTGGCCGGCACCGCGCCGCTGGCCGCCGCCCGCCGGATCCGGCTGGTCGCCGCCGAGTCGGGCTGGCCGACGGTCACCGCCAGCGAGCCGGAACTGGCCCGGGTGGTGGGGAACCTGCTGCTCAACGCGGTGCGCTACACCCCGGAGGACGGCACCGTACGGGTCGACGCGGGCCGCGACGGCGAGGCCGCCTGGCTGGCCGTCGCGGACACCTGCGGCGGCATCCCGGAGGCCGACCTGCCCCGGCTGTTCGACGTGGCGTTCCGGGGCGAACCGGCCCGCACCCCCCAGCCCGGCAACGGCGGCGTCGAGGGCTCCGGCGGGCTGGGCCTGGCGATCGTGCGCGGGCTGGTCGAGGCGCACGGCGGCCGGGTCGACGTGCGCAACGTCGCCGACGGGTGCCGGTTCGTCGTCCGGCTGCCCCTGGCGGACGCGTAGAGCGTGCCGGCGGCCCGGGCCTGCTGGTGGGACGGCTGGACCACGCTGCGGGTCGCGGTGACCGGACGGGCATGATCAGCCGCAGGTCAGAAAACCAGGCACCGGCGCGACGCCGGTAGGTAACGAACCGGCCTCCGCTTCCCTCCCCCTTCGCCGGGGGAAGCCGACGGAGGGCGAGCCCTACGCGGTGACCAGTTCGGCGAACCAGCGCCGGCCCCGGCGGAACACCTCGCGGACGACCAGCCCCGCCGACGCGGCCGTGTCGGGCACCGCCCGGGTGTCCAGACGCGCCCACTGGAAGGTCGGGCCCCGGTCCCGCCCGGAGAGCACATGGACCTGTCCCTGCCAGACGCCCGTGCCCGGCGGGTCGAGTTCGACCAGGACGGTGCCCCTGGCGTGCAGCAGCGCCCGGCACCGGCGCAGCAGCGCGACCGGGTCGCCGCCGATGCCGATGTTGCCGTCGAGCAGCACGACGTGCGCCCACCGGCCCTCCGCCGGCAGCGGGTCGAACAGGTCGGCGCGGACAGCGACCGCGCCCCGGGCCCGGGTCAGGGCGACCGCCCGGGCCGAGACGTCGACGCCGAGGGTGGTCAGCCCCGCCCGGGCGAGCGCCACGGTGAGCCGCCCGGGCCCGCAGCCCAGGTCCAGTGTCGGGCCGGCGCACCGCGCGATCACCACCTCGGTCGCCGGCTCGGCCGGCCCGTGCCACCGGTCCACCGGCAGCCGGCTGCGGATCCCGTCGGCATGCACCAACCAGTGGGCCTCGGCCTGCCGGCCGCACAGGGCCGCGGCGAAGCCGTCGGCGGTCACCACCAGCCCCCCACGACCAGGCCGCGCCGCAGCGCGGCGACCTCCCGGGCGAACCGGCCGCCGGGGACGGCCGCCGCGACCGCGAGCGCGTCGGCGCAGTCGTCCACGTCCCGCAGCACCGGCAGCGGCGCGACCCGCAGGCCGCGCCCGGCGAGCGCCGCCCAGGTGAGCCGACCGGTGTCGGGGGTGGATGTCGGCACCACGCGCAGCGCGGCCCCGTGCCGGGGATCGCGCAGGCCCAGCCCCCACCAGCCGCCATCGGCGGCCCGGCCCAGCACCGCGTCCGTGCCGGCGAGCCGGCGTACCGCCCCGGCCAGCCCCGCCGGGGTGAGCTGCGGGGTGTCCATGCCGATCTGGAACACCGGCCGGCCGGGGTACGCGTCCGCCACATCGGCGTGGGCGTGCGCGAGCCGCGCGGCGAGGTCGGCACCCCGCTGCGCCAGCACCGGCCAGCCGGTGGTCGCGGCGGTCAGCCCGACCGGGTCGACGGCGTCGGCGATCCGCCCGACCAGCGCCAGCACCGGGGTCACGCCGGGGGTGGCGCGGACCGCGTCGAGGGTGTCGAGCAGGGCGGCGGCGGCGATCCGGGCCGCCTGCTCCGGCGTGGCGGGCGGGCAGAGCCGGGTCTTCACCGCACCGGGCACGGGTGCCTTGGCGACCACCAGCAGCACGGTCACCGGGGACCCTCCACGCTGCGCAGCACGGCGGCGAAGTCCCGGGTGGCGCGGAGGGTGCCGCGGACCGAGCCGGAGACCTTGGAGCGGGTGCCCGCCGCGCGCGGCGCGTACGCGACGTCGAGCTCGTGGATGCGCCAGCCGGCGGCGGCCGCCCGGATCAGTAGCTCCAGCGGGTAGCCGAAGGCCCGGTCGGTGACGCCGAGACCCAGCAGCGCCTCGCGCCGGGCCACCCGGATCGGGCTGAGGTCGCGCAGCGGCACGCCCCGGTGCCGCAGCAGCGCGGCGACCAGCGCCGTACCAGCCCGGGCGTGCCAGGGCCAGACCCCGACGCGGACCGGCCGGCGGCGACCGACGGCCAGGTCGGCGATCCCCTCGACGACCGGGGCGACCAGGGCGGGCAGCTCCCGGGGGGCGAAGGAGCCGTCGGCGTCCAGGACGCAGACCAGCTCCGTCTCGGCGGCCTCGATCCCGGCGTGCACGGCCGCGCCGTACCCCCGGCGGGGCTCGTACACCACCCGGGCGCCGTGCCGGGCGGCCACCTCGGGCGAGCCGTCCCGCGAGCCGTTGTCCACCACGATCGCCCGGTATCCGGGCGGCAGCGCGGCCAGCACGCCGGGCAGGGCGGCGGCCTCGTCCAGGCACGGCAGCACCACGTCGATCTGTGTCGGCATACCGCCGACGCTAGGTCCGCGCGGGGCCGCGCGCGCCGCGTTCGGCCTTACGGAAGGCTTACCGAGCAGGCATTTCTTACCGTCCGGTGACGTGCCGGCGGTTCGGCTGACAGGCCGGCGGGGCAACCCGTACCGTCCGGTCGACATGAGACCCGGTGCCACGCTCCCCCGCTCGCCCACCCCCGACCGCGCCCCGGCCCGGGACCGGGGCGACCTGGTCGTGCTGGGCGTCGAGGCGGCGCTGCTGGCCGCTGCGGTGACCGTCGGCGCGGTGCTCAACCACCGGGGTGTGGGCCTGCACGCCGACGCCGCGCCGCTCTACGCCACCTGGCGGCCGCACCTGGGCTGGGGCACCCCGGCCGCGCTGCTGGTCGCCGCCGCCGTGCTCGGCCCCGGGCTGCGCTGGGCTCGGACCGCCCGGTGGGGCCCGCTGCTGTGCGCCGGCTACCTGGCGGCGGTGGCCTGGACGCTCGCCCTGGCGCTGGTGGACGGCTGGTCGGCGGGGCTGACCCGGCGGCTGACCCCGCAGGCGGAGTACCTGCACGAGGTGCCCGGGGTGACCGACGTCGGGCGGATGCTGGCCGGCTTCACCGGCCGGATCCTCGACTTCCAGCCGGACTCGTGGTCCACCCACACCGCCGGCCACCCGCCGGGTGCCCTGCTGGTCTTCGTCGGGCTGGACCGGGTCGGCCTGGGCGGCGGGACGGCGGCGGCGCTGGCCTGCGTCCTGGTCGGGGCGACCGTGGCCGTGTCCGTGCCGGTCGCCCTGCGGGCGCTGGGCGCCGGCGAGGCGGCCCGGGCGGTGCTGCCGTTCCTGGTGCTGCTGCCCGGTGCGGTCTGGGTGGGTGCCTCCGCCGACGGCGTCTTCGCCGGCGTGGTCGCCGCCGGCCTGGCCCTGCTGGCGGTACGGGGACCCGTGACCGCGCTGGCCGGCGGGCTGCTGCTCGGCTTCGCGCTGCACCTGTCGTACGGCTTCGTGCTGGTCGGGCCGCTGGCGCTGGCCGTGCTGGCGCTGCGGCCGGCGCATCGGCGGGGCGCGCTGGTCGCCGGGGCGGTCGGGGTGGCCGCAGTGGTGGCGGCGTTCGCCCTCGCCGGCTTCCACTGGTGGCAGGGGTACGACCGGGTGGTGGAGCGCTACTACCAGGGCTGGGCGGCCGACCGCCCGTACGGCTACTGGGTCTGGGCCAACCTGGCGGCGCTGCTGCTCTCGGCCGGGCCGGTGGTCGGGCCGGCGCTGCGCCGCGCGCTGGTGGCGGCCCGGGCGGGCTGGCGGGCCGGGGTGGGTCCGGCCGCGTCCGCCACGGCTGGCGCTCCCGGGCCGGGTGGCGGTACGGCGCCGGGTGGCGGTACGACGCCGGGCGGCCTGGCCGGGCACCGCCGGATGGTCGCGCTCGCGTCGCGGGTGCGGGGGCTCGGGCCGACCGTGCTGCTGCCGGCCGCCGCCGCGCTGGCGGTGGTCGGCGCCGACCTGTCCGGGATGAGCAAGGCCGAGGTGGAGCGGATCTGGCTGCCGTTCGCGGTCTGGCTGCTGGTCGCCGCCGCGCACCTGCCCGCGCCGGCCCGCCGCTGGTGGCTGGCCGGGCAGGCGCTCACCGCCCTCGCCGTCAACCACCTGCTGTTCACCGTCTCCTGACCGGGCGCGACCGGCCGACCGGCACCGCCGCCGACGTGCGGTCGCGGGCCCTGCGGGGGCGGCGGGTCAGACCGCCACGGCGGCCGGCTCGCGCAGCGGGTCGGTGGCGAAGGCGGTCACCCCGTCGAGGAAGCCGACCCGGGCGGTGTACCCGAGCAGCTCGCGGGCACGGCCGGGATCGGCGACCACGTGCCGCACGTCCGCGGCCCGGGCCCCGCCGACCACCACCGGCGCCGGCCCGCCCATCGCCGCCGCCAGCGCGGCGGCCAGGTCGCCGACGGTGTGCGGCTCGCCGGAGCAGACGTTCACCGGCACCAGTCCGTCCGGGGCCGGCGCGGTCAGCGCCAGCTGGTTCGCCCGCGCCACGTCGGTGACGTGCACGAAGTCGCGCCGCTGCCGGCCGTCCTCGTAGACCCGGGGCGGCCGGCCGTCCGCCAGCGCCGACCGGAAGATCGAAGCGACCCCGGCGTACGGGGTGTCGCGGGGCATCCGAGGACCGTAGACGTTGTGGTAGCGCAGCGCCCACACCCCGCCCCCGGTCTGCCGGGCCCAGGCGGCGGCCAGGTGCTCCTGCGCCAGCTTGCTGGCCGCGTAACTGCTGCGCGGCTCCAGCGGGGCGTCCTCGGGCACCAGCGCGGGGGCAAGGGTGCCGGCGCAGTCCGGGCAGGTGGGGTCGTACCGGCCGGCGGCCAGATCGGCGGCGCGGCGCGGGGCGGGCCGGACGGCGCCGTGCCGGGCGCAGGTGTAGCGCCCCTCGCCGTAGACCACCATGGAACTGGCCAGCACCAGCCGGGACACGCCAGCCCGGTGCATGGCGGCGAGCAGCACCGCCGTGCCGTAGTCGTTGTGGCTGGCGTAGTCGGGGGCGTCTGACGGGTCCAGCCCGTGCCCGACCATCGCCGCCTGGTGGCAGACCGCGTCGACCCCGGCCAGCAGGTCGTCGAGCAGCCCCGGGTCCCGGACGTCGCCGACCACCGGGTCGTGCCGGCGGGACCATTCGGGCAGCGCGCCCCCGTGCGCCTGCGGCAGCAACGCGTCCAGGCACACGACCCGGTGCCCCTCGGCGACGAGCAGGTCCGCGACCTGCGATCCGATGAACCCGGCCGCGCCGGTGACCAGTACCCGCATTCCCGTCACGCTAGGCCAGCCCGGTGCCCCGCCGGGCCGGTTCGCCCCGGACGTCAGCACTCCGTAAGGGACCGCCGGTAAGCCTTCGGTAATGCGGCAAAGCCGGCCGGCGGGCCGCGTAGCCGTCTAGCGTCCTGCACAGGGGCCGCCGCGCCCGGCCGGCCCGAGCACTCGCGCCGCAGGAGGGACCGTGCCCACCGAACCGCCGCCACAGCCCGGCGATCCGACGCCCGATCGTGCCGGGCCGGGGCGGGCGTCGGCGCGGTCCGGCCCGTCCGCGGGCAGGACCGACCCCCACGGGTACGCCTACCCGGCGCGGCTGTGGCGGGCACTGGACCGACACCGCCCGCCCGGCGTCGACGCCACCGCCGACGCCTGGCGCAGCCCGGTGCGCGGCCCGTGGCTGACCTCGGTGCTCGGTGCCGTCCTGCTCGCCACCCTGCCGCTGGTGTTCGTCACCGGGCTGCTGGACTGGATCGCCTACGGCCCCCGGTTCGGCCAGGCGTTCCCACCGGACGTGGGCTGGCTGCACCCGCCCGTCTTCGCCTGGCCGACCCGACCGGCCTGGCTGTTCCGGCTCACCCAGGGCCTGCACGTGACGCTCGGGATCGTGCTGGTCCCGGTGGTGCTGACCAAGCTCTGGTCGGTGGTGCCGAAGCTGTTCGACTGGCCGCCGGCCCGCTCGGTGGCCCAGGTGCTGGAGCGGCTGTCGCTGGTGCTGCTGGTCGGCGGGATCCTCTTCGAGATCGCCACCGGCCTGCTCAACATCCAGTACGCGTACCTGTTCGGGTTCGACTTCTACACCGCGCACTGGTACGGCGCCTGGGTCTTCACCGCCGCCCTGGTCACGCACGTCGCGATCAAGCTGCCCCGGATGGTCACCGCGCTGCGCGGGCCGGGTTTCGCGCGTACCCCGCTCGACGGGACCCGGCCGGAGCCGGCGGATCCGGACGGTCTGGTGTCCCGGAGGCCCGGTCCGGCGACGATGAGCCGGCGCGGGGTGCTGGCCCTGACCGGCGGCGGCGCGCTGCTGCTGGCCGCGCTGACCGTCGGGCAGACCCTGGACGGGGTGCTGCGCCGCACCGCCCTGCTGCTGCCCCGGGGAGGGCAGCCCGGCGCCGGACCGACCGGCTTCCAGGTCAACCGCAGCGCCGCCGCAGCCGGCATCCAGCCGGCCGACACCGGGGCCGGCTGGCGGCTGACCCTGCGCGGCGGCGGCCGCACCGTCGAACTGGACCGGGCCGGCCTGCTCGCGATGGCCCAGCACACCGCGGACCTGCCGATCGCCTGCGTGGAGGGCTGGTCGACGGAGCAGACGTGGACCGGGGTGCGGCTGCGTGACCTGGCCGCGCTGGTCGGCGCGCCCGAGGCGGCCTGGGCACTGGTCCGGTCGCTGGAACGGGCCGGCCTGTTCCGCCAGGCCCGGTTGCAGGCCAACCAGGTCCGCGACCCGGACTCGCTGCTCGCCCTGCAGGTCAACGGGGTCGACCTCTCCCCCGACCACGGCTATCCGGCGCGGATCATCGTGCCGGCGCTGCCCGGGGTGCACTGCACCAAGTGGGTCCGGGAGATCACCTTCGAGGGGCGGGCCGATGGCTGAGTTCCGGCGCGGCTACGGCGCCGCACCCTGGCACCTGCTGCTCCTGATCGGTTGTTTCGCGGTGACGGGCTGGATCGTGCTGCGGCTGGCCGGGGAACCGATGGCGGGCCGGATGCTGATCTGGTTCCTCGGCGCGGTCATCGCCCACGACCTGGTCCTGTTTCCGGTCTACGCGCTGGCCGACCGGGCGCTGCGCGCCGGCCTGGGCCGCCGGGACACCCCGTCGGCGCTGAACCACGTGCGGGTGCCCGCGCTCGCCGCCGGGCTGCTCCTGCTCGTCTACCTCCCCGGCATCCTCGGTCTCGGCGACGGGGTGTACCGGGCGGCGACCGGCCTGGAGCCCCGGCCGCTGCTGGCCCGCTGGCTGGCGGTCAGCGGAGGGCTCTTCGCGGTCAGCGTGGTGGTCTACGCGCTGCGCTGGCGGCGGCGATCCGGCTGACCGGCACGCGCGACGGGCCGCCCCGCTGCCGGGACGGCCCGTCGTGCGACGGGAGCGGTCAGGAACCGACCCGCGCCGGCTCGGCCACCGGCGCCGCGGTGGCGGCCCGCTCGTCGGCGGTCGGCGCGTCGTCCGCGCCGTGGTCGTCGTCGACCATGGTGCTCTCGTCGAAGGGGCGCTCGCCGGCCAGCACTGCCCGGGCCTGCTCGCGGTCGAACTCGCGGGTCCAGGTGCCGACCAGCACGGTGGCGACCGCGTTGCCGGCGAAGTTGGTCAGCGCCCGCGCCTCGGACATGAACCGGTCGATGCCGACGATCAGCCCGACGCCGTCGACCAGGTCCGGCCGGTGCGACTGGAGCCCACCGGCCAGCGTGGCCAGGCCGGCGCCGGTCACGCCGGCGGCGCCCTTCGAGGCGATGATCATGAAGACCAGCAGCGACACCTGCTCGCCGACCGACAGCGGGTCCCCCATCGCCGAGGCGATGAAGAGCGAGGCCATGGTCAGGTAGATCGCGGTGCCGTCGAGGTTGAAGGAGTAGCCGGTCGGCACGGTGATGCCGACGACCGGACGGCTGACGCCCAGGTGCTCCATCTTGGCGATCAGCCGGGGCAGCGCCGACTCCGAGGAGGAGGTCGAGACGATCAGCAGGAACTCCCGGCCCAGGTACCGCAGCAGCGAGAAGATCGAGACCCGGGCGACCAGCCGGAGCAGCAGGCCGAGCACCACCACGACGAAGATCAGGCAGGTGGCGTAGAAGCCGAGCATGATCTGGGCCAGGCTCTTCAGCGCGTCCACGCCGGTCGCGCCGACCACCGCGGCGATGGCACCGAAAGCGCCGATCGGCGCCACCCACATGATCATGGCCAGCACCTTGAACACCAGCCGCTGGATCACGCCGACGGCGCGCAGCACCGGCTCGCCCCGGCTGCCCATGCCCTGCACCGCGAAGCCGACCAGCAGGGCGACCAGCAGCGTCTGGAGCACCTCCCCACCGGTCAGCGAGGAGAGCAGCGACGTCGGGATGACGCCGAGGAGGAAGTCGACGGTGCCCTCGCTGGCCCCGCCGGCCGCCTTCTGCCCCGCCCCGGCCAGCTCGGAGTTCAGCTGAAGGCCCGCGCCTGGGTGGATCAGGTTCCCGACGACCAGCCCGATCACCAGCGCGACCGTGGACATGATCAGGAAGTAGCCGAGCGCGAGGCCGCCGACCTTACCGACCTTGGCCGCCTGCCGGACCGAGCCGACGCCGAGCACGATGGTGCAGAAGATGATCGGGCTGATCATCATCTTGATCAGGGCCACGAACCCGGTGCCGACGGGCTTGAGCTCCTTGGCGAACTCCGGGGCGACGAAGCCGACGACGATGCCCGCGAGGACCGCGACGATCACCGCGAGGTACAGGTAGTGGGTGCGGTCCCGGCGGGTCCGCACGGCAGGTGTGCTGGTGGTGGGGGTCTGCATGGGTGAGACTGTGGTCCAGGTCTCAACCGGAAGCAGCCTTGCGTTCATTCTGTTCACCGACGTGAAGTGTCGACGAAACGACGACCTGATCCGAGGGAGGGACATGACCACACGGAAGTGGAGCATCGCCGGGCAGCTCTTCGCCCTGCAGGCGCTGGTGGTCACCCTGCTCGTCGCCGCGGGCGCGGTCGGCGCCGCGTTGCTCGCCCGCGCCGACGCCCGGGAGGCCGCCACGGACGAGGTGCTCGCGGTGGCCGAGACGGTCGCCCGGGCGCCCGAGGTCGGCGCCGCGCTGCGCGCCCCCGACCCGGCGGCCACCCTCCAGCCGTACGCCGAGTCCGTGCGGGCCGGGACGGGCACCAACTTCGTCGTGGTGATGGCCCCGGACCGGACCCGGTACTCCCACCCCGACCCGGCGCGGATCGGCCAGCCGTTCATCGGCGACATCGGCCCGGCCCTGGCCGGCCGCCCCTACACCGTGGTCAACACCGGCACCCTCGGCGAGTCGGTGCGCGCCGTGGTCCCGGTACACGGCCCGGACGGCACGGTGACCGGACTGGTCTCGGTCGGCATCACCACCGAATCGATCAACCAGAAGCTGCTCGGCCGGGCGCCCGCGCTGCTCGCCGTAACCGCGGTGGTGCTGGCCCTGGCCGGGCTGAGTTCCTGGCTGCTCAGCCGGCGGCTGCGACGGCAGACCCACGGCCTCGGCCCGGCCCAGATGACCCGGATGTACGACTACTACGACGCCGTCCTGCACTCGGTCGGCGAGGGCCTGGTGGTGGTCGACGCCGACGGACGCCTCGCGTTGATCAACGACGAGGGGCGCCGACTCCTCGGGATCGACCCGGACGCGCCACTGGTCGACCGGCCGTTCGCCGGGCTGGACCTGCCCCCGGCCCTGGTCGAGCTGGCCACCTCCGGTCGGGCGGCGCACGACGAGCTGATCCTCGCCGCCGACCGGTCGCTAGTCGCCAACCAGCGACCGACGGCGCTCGACGGCCGCACCCTGGGCAGCGTGCTGACCCTGCGCGACCACACCGAGCTGCGCGTGCTCACCAGCGAGCTGGACTCCGTGCGCGGGCTCACCGAGGCGCTGCGGTCCCAGGCGCACGAGGCCGCGAACCGCCTGCACACCGTGCTCACCCTGGTCGAACTGGGGCGCACCGGCGAGGCGGTCCGGCTGGCCACCGAGGAACTGGCCCTGGCCCAGCAGCTGACCGACCAGGTGGTCGGGGCGATCGCCGAGCCGGCGCTCGCCGCGCTGCTGCTCGGCAAGTCCGCCCAGGCGGCCGAGCGGGGCGTCGAGCTCGATGTCGACCCCGACTCCCGGCTCGACGTGGGCGCCCTGCCCACCGGCGACCTGCTCACCGTCGTGGGCAACCTGGTCGACAACGCCCTGGAGGCCGTCGCCGCGGCGGGCCCACCCCGACGGGTACGCGTCCGGGTGGTCTCCGGCGACGGCGAGGTGGTCGTCGAGGTGGCCGACAACGGGCCCGGGCTGCCTCCGGACCAGGTCGCCGACGCGTTCCGCCGCGGCTGGTCGACCAAGCGCGAGGGCCGGGGCCTCGGGCTGGCCCTGGTCGGGCAGGTCGTCGCCCGGCACGGCGGCCGGTACGAGGTGGGCCCTGCTCCGGGGGGCGGCACCGTCTTCCACATCCGGTTGCCGGTCAGCCTGGGGACGCCCGCGTGAGCGACGAGATCCGGGTGCTGGTCGTCGAGGACGAGGAGCTGATCGCGCAGGCGCACCGCGCGTACACCGAGCGGATCCCCGGGTTCCAGGTGGTGGCGGTGGCGCACACCGCCCGGAAGGCGATGAGCGTGCTGCGCTCCGGCGACCGGGTGGACCTGGTGCTGCTCGACTTCAACCTGCCCGACATGCACGGGCTGGAGGTGTGCCGGGCGATGCGGGCGGCGGGCAGCTCGGCCGACGTCCTCGCGGTCACCTCGGCCCGGGACCTGAGCATGGTGCGCGCGGCGGTCGCCCTCGGGGTGACCCACTACCTGCTCAAGCCGTTCACCTTCGCCGCGTTCCGGGACAAGCTCGAGCGGTACGCCGCGTACCGGGCGCAGGCGTCGGCCGGTGGCGCGGTGGCGGCCCAGCACGAGGTGGACCGGATGCTCGCCACCCTGCGCGGCACCGCGCCGGACACGCTGCCCAAGGGACTCGTCGCGCCGACCCTCGGCGCGGTGCTGGAGGCGCTGCGCAGCCGGCCCGGCCAGTCGGCGTCGGAGGTCGCCGAACGGACCGGCATGTCCCGGGTCACCGCCCGGCGCTACCTGGAGCACCTGGCCGACACCGGCCGGGTGACCCGCAGCCCCCGCTACGGCACGCCCGGACGCCCGGAGGTGGAGTACCGCCCGACCTAGGCCGGGCGGCCCACCCGGGGACGCGTCAGGAGCCGGCCGACGGGGTGACGGTGTCGGGGGTCGGCCGTACGGTGTGCAGCCGTGAGCGCCCTTCAGACGTACCGCTACCTCCAGCCGTCCGCGCTGCACCGGGGTGACCTGGCCCTGCAGACCAGCGGCGGGCCCGCGACGAACCCGCGGTTCTTCTCCGGCTTCCTGACCACTCCGCAGGCGGCTGCCGCCGGGCTGCTGGCGGCACCTCGGATCTGCTGACGCTGGCGGCGGAGACTGCGGGCGCGACCGGCGCACGGATCCAGGTGTCCGGGCTGATCGACATCGCCGGCGCGGCGGGTCGAGTCGGCTGGTCATTGAGGCTCGGCGGCTGACGGCCGCGCTCGAGCGGTGACGGGCGGCTCCGGTGTGCCCGTCGGCCGGTGAGCCGGCTCACGGACCTCCGGCCCTGCCCGGCGGGACCTGCAGAACGGGATGCTGCGGCTGACGGTGAAGGTCACCTGTCGGCGACGGTCGGAGTGTCATGCGCGTGGTGTCGGAGACACAGTTGGCGAAGGTCCTTGGGCGGCTGCCCGGCGAGCCCCGGGTGGTGGCGAGCGGCAACCAGGCCGCGCCGCTGCGCACCCTGTCGGTGCTGGACGCGTCGATCGCCGGGTACCGGCTGCACATGCTCAACGCGCCGCGCGGCATCCCCGACCGCGCGGGCGTACGGTACGAGACCTCGTTCGTCGGGGCCGGCATGCGCGGGCATCCCCGGCTGTCGTACGTGCCGAGCCGGCTGTCCCTGGTGCCGGCGCTGCTGCGCGACCGGCTGGTGCCCGACGTGGTGGTGCTGCACACCACCCCGCCGCACGCCGGCACGGTCAGCCTCGGCGTGGAGGTCAACATCCTGCCCGCGGCGGTCGAGGCGGTACGCGCCCACGGCGGCCTGGTGATCGCGCAGGCCAACCGCCGGATGCCGCGCACCCACGGGGACGCGGTGCTGCCGCTGGACGCGATCGACTACCTCGTCGAGGTCGACGAGCCACTGCCGGTCGCCGGCCAGGTCGAGCGCGACCCGGTGAGCGGCGCCGTCGGCGAGCGGGTGGCCGCCCTGGTGCCCGAGCGGGCCACCCTCCAGTTGGGTATCGGCGGCATCCCGGACGCGACCCTGCTGGCCCTGGCCGACCGGCGGGGCCTGCGGATCTGGTCGGAGATGTTCAGCGACGGCGTCCTCGCCCTGGAGAAGTCCGGCGTTCTCGACCCGGACGCCCCGGTCACCGCCTCGTTCTGCTTCGGCTCCGACGAGCTGTACGACTGGGTCGACGGCAACCCGCGGGTGCGGATGCTGCGCACCGAGAAGACCAACGACCCGGGGCGGATCGCTCGGCAGCCGCACCTCGTGTCGGTCAACACCGCGCTCCAGGTGGACCTGTTCGCCCAGGCCAACGCCAGCCGGATCGGCACCCGGGTGCACTCCGGGTTCGGCGGGCAGACGGACTTCATCGTCGGCGCGCTGCACTCCCCCGGCGGGCAGGCGATCATCGCGTTGCGGTCCTGGCATCCGAAGGCCGACGTGTCCACCGTGGTCCCGCTGCTGGCTGGGCCGGTCACGTCGTTCCAGCACACCGCGATCGTCACCGAGCAGGGCTGCGCGCCGGTGTGGGGCCGGGACGCCGGGGAGCAGGCGCAACTGCTGGTCGACCACGCGGCGCACCCGGACGCCCGAGAGGGGCTGCGGGAGGCGGGCCGGCGGCTGGGGCTGCCGTTGCGCTGAGCCGTTTCGTCAGGAAGCCTGCGGGGTGAGCAGATAGTCGTCGGCCTCGGGGCTCCACTCCAGGTGCACGACGGCGCTGGTGGCGGCCGCCTTGCAGAACTGGAGGAAGCTGCGGTAGCCGAGCTTCTTCTCGCTGAAGTCGGGCCGCGCCCGCCGGAGCTGGTTCTTGAGGCCGGACAGCGCCACCGCGCCGTCGGCGCCGGCCAACTCCTGGACCACGGTGCGGAGGAGCCCGAACGCCTCCTCCCGGTCACCGTGTTCGGGCAGGGAGACTTCCGGGTCGCCCTTGGCGGGGCCTTCCGCCAACTCGACGACGTTCTGCTTGGCGAGGTGGCGCAGGAGTTCGCCGAAGGTGCGGAATCCATAGTCGGACTCGCTGAAGGTCGGGTCCTTCCTGAGCAGGGTGCGCTTCAACGTCGAGGCGGTCACCTCACCGCTGGAGCTGCCCTGGAGGCCGGCCACGGTCTGGGCCACGAGGACCGCGAGGGTGTCCACGTCCCGGGCCGGTTCCTCGGCCGCAGCCTGGGGCTCGGGCTCCTGCTCCACCTGCTGCGGTTCCGGGCTGGGTAGCCGCGCCGGACGGCCACGCCGGCCCCGGGTCGGTGGGATGTCCACCCCCTCCAGGCGGTCGTAGTAGAGGAACTCGTCGCAGGCGGGCGGCAGCAGCGCCGACGTGGACTTCTCCACCCCGACGCCGATGACGCGCTTGTTGAGCTCGCGAAGCTTGTGGACCAGCGGGGTGAAGTCGCTGTCGCCGGTGCAGATCACGAACGTCGAGATGTAGTCGCGCTCGAAGGCCAGTTCCACCGCGTCGACCGCCATCTTGATGTCGGCGGCGTTCTTGCGGGAAGCGCCCATACGCTGGGGTATCTCGATGAGTTCCACGTGGGACCGGGTGAGCATCCGGCGGTCCTCGTCGAAGTACGACCAGTCCGCGTACGCCCGGCGCACGACCACCCGTCCCCGCTCGGCGAGGGCGTCGGCGATGGGACGGAAGTCGAAGGCCATGCCGCCGCGATGGTCGCGTGCGCCCAGCGCGAGGTTCTCGTAGTCGAGGAACAGGGCGATGCGATCTTCGTGATCCACGCAGGTCAGCCTACGCCCGGTGCCGGCCGGGCACCGTCGACGTCGCGCGGCGCGCCCGACGGGCTGGCGTCCGTCGTGGCGGCGTCCCTGGCCGCAGGCCGGAGCATCCCACCGCAGGTGTCATCCTGATGCGTGCCCACCATCGGTTTCCTGCACACCGCCGACGTCCACGTCCCGACCTTCCGCGCCCTCACCGGCGAGCTCGCCCCCAGCTGGCGGGACGTCCACGTCGTGGATCCGGGACTGCTCGCCGACGCCAGGGCCCACGGTGTCGACACCGAACTGCTGGCGCGGCTGCGCTCACAGTTGCGGCGGCTGGCGGCAGCCGGAGCCGACGTCGTGGTCTGCACCTGCTCGACCCTGAGCGGGCACGCCGAGCGGACGGGTCCGGAGGTGCCGGTCCCGGTGCTCCGCGTGGACCGGCCCATGGCCGAGGCGGCCGTCGCCGGCGGCGGACGTATCGCGGTCGTGGCGGCGGTGCCCTCGACGCTGGAGCCGACCCTGGCGCTGCTGCGCGAGAGCGCGGAGGCCGTCGGCGTGGACGTGTCGCTGCGCGAGGTGCCCTGCCCGGAGGCGTGGCCGCTGTTCGAGGCCGGTGAGCACGACGCATACCTGCGCCGGATCGCCGCCCGGGCGCGGGACGTCGCCGACGAGGTGGACGTCATCGTGTTGGCCCAGGCGAGCATGGCCCCGGCGGTCCACCTGCTCCGCGAGCTGGGCGTACCGGTGCTGTGCAGTCCCCGGTCCGCCGTCGCCCGGGCGACGGGCCCGCGCGGGTGACCGACCCGCCGGACGGTGGTGAGCCCTCCGACGGCGTCCGGTCCGGGGCGAGCGGGGTCCGGGGAGGACTCTCGTCGGCCGATCGCGTCGTACCGGGCGAAAACGGGACCGACCGGCGGGAGGCCGCGTAGCGTGGGCGACACGAACGGCAGCAGGAGGGCGATGTGACGGAACCGGAGGAAGACCGGGAGAAGACCGCCAAGACCGACCGGGTGCTCTACTCCCCCGACGGGGATCCCCACCACACCATGGCGCAGGCGCCCCAGCCCGACGAGCACCCTCCGGTGACCGTCACGCGAGAGGACCGGACCGAGGTCGTCGACGACGACCAGTGACAGCCGCCGGCGCGGCAGGGCTGCCACGTGCCGCAATCACGATGGCAGCCGCAACCGCCCGGGCGCCACCCCACCCACGGACGGTCGGGGCACCCCGGGCTCGGCGGCGGTCCGGCCTGGCCCGTGCACTCCCCCTGGACGCCGGCGCGGACCCCGCTCAGTGATGACCGGTCTGCCCCCGGACCAGCAGCACCACGGTGACCCCGGGGAACCGGTCCGTACTGGCGGCGTTGAACTCGTGGCGGAGCAGCTCTGCCCGGGCGGGCGGAAGTCGGTCGAACGGATCCCGCGACTCGCCGACAACCAGCCAGATTCGTCGGATATCGCCGACGCAGGGAGCGGGATCCACGCAATCGATCGCCCAGAACCACCCGGACCTGCCGGGGGGCACCGCGACGAACACGTCACGCGGCTTCGTCCGCAGCTGGTACGCCATCGGCAGGGCGGCGCTCCAGCCGCGCCAACCCGAATATGCGATCCCGTCGCCGGCCTCGTACCGCCGGTCGATCAGGGCGGCCGCGGCGCGGTAGTCCGCCTCGCCGGCCACCGGGCTGCGCCGGGCTTCCGCCTGGCCGGGCACGCCCACGGCGGCGACGGCCACCAGCGCGGCGGCCAGGATGGCGACGGCCCTGCCGGGAGGAATCCTGCGCCGCAGACCGGACACCGGCACGGCGATCGCGACCGCGGCCAGCAGCGACCAGGCAGGGAGAGTGAACAGCACGAACCTGGCAAGGAAGAGGTGCACCAGCGGATAGCTCAGGTAGCAGAACACCGGAGGCGCCACGGCCCAGACAAGCAGGGGAAGGATCAAGGCACGCCGGGAGCGCCAGAGAAGGACGGTGCCGAGCAGTCCGGCCGAGACGAACGACCAGGCGATCGTGGCGGAGCCGAACAACTCTTTCGGGAAACGGGCGAGTGCCGGCCCGTCGCGGGTGATCCAGGAAACCTGACCGGACTGGGTGGAGGCCTCGTACAGCAACGGCGCCGCGGCCAGGGCCAGCAGCAGCACCGTGGCCATCCAGGTCCCCAGGGTTCGAAGTCCACGTCCCTGCCTGACCGTGGAGCAGACCATCAGCGCGTGGGCCGCCAGCACCATCGCGGCAACGAAGTGCAGGTAGGTCAGCGCCAGCAGACAGCCGCCGTACAGCAGGAAACGGCGCCACGACGGCCGGTCGAGCGTCCAGGTCAGCGCGAGCGTGGCCAGCACGGCAAGGGCGACGACCCAGGCGTACGAGCGCGCCTCCTGCCCGTATCGCGAGACGGACGGGATCGCGACGAACAGCAACCCTGCGGCGACCCCCACGGTGGTGTCGTACAGCTTCCGGCCCAGCAGCGCGAGTGCACCGGCAGCCACCGCGGTGCCGATGAGCGACGGGAGTCGCAGCGCGAGGGTCGACGCTCCGAACGTCGTGGTCCACAACCGCATCACCACGTAGTAGAGGGCGTGCGCGATGTCCATGTTGCCGAGCAGGCGCCACAACTCCGCCCACGAGATGGTGGTGGTCAGCCAGGTGACCGACTCGTCGAACCAGATCTCACGTCCGGTGCTGCCAAGGGCCGCGACCGTGAACGCGACGAGCGAGACCGGCAACGCGATGCGGGCTCGTGACGCCGGCGCCTGCGTCGCGCTGAGCGGAGGGTCGGCCCGCACCGACGTGGCGGGCACCGTCGGGGGGAGGCGCCCGCCCGAGTTGACAGATCGGAACACGGTCACGCTGGCACCGTCCAGTCAGGGTGGTCGGCGTCGGTCAAAGACTGCGGCAGGGCCTGCCTACTTCTCAATTTCGGTACGCGGGAGCATGGCCGACGACCAGGTGAAGTCGTACCTGGAGGCGGCGACCGACTGGGCGAAGGCCTTGGTGACGGCGGGAGAACTCACGATCCTCCAGTCCAGCTCCTTGTTCACCTCGAACCAAATCAGGCCGATGATGTCCTTGTGGCGTGGCAGCAGTTGGAACGTCTGTCTGATCCATTCGGCCTTGCGTCCCTTGCCGTCGGAGGCGCCGGTCTCGGTGATGACCAACGGCCGGTGGGTGAAGGCGCGGATCTCCTTGATCGTCTGGTTGAAGATCGCGTCGAAGGACCGGTACGTCGAGAGCGCCCCGGTGCCGTAGTAACCCGAGAGTCCCACCCAGTCGACGTAGTCGTCCCCCGGGTAGAGCGTGGAGAGTTTCGGGGTCGAGTTGTCCCATCTGACGTTCGGGCTCCATACCCAGATGACGTTGGTGGCCCCGGCCGCAGTGAAGAGGTCATGGACGTGGCGCCATGCCTTGACGTAGTCACCCGGCCGGTTGCCGTTGACCGCTTCGGACCACGGGTACCAGTCGCCGTTCATCTCGTGGGCGAACCGGATGGCCACCGGGTAGCCGAGTGACTTGATCCCCTGCGCCCAGGACAGCACGTACGCGTCGAGGCTCCCCCGCGAGATGCGGGACAACCGGTAGTCGGGTTGGTGGGAACGTATTCTGTCGATCTTGCGGGCGCTGAAACCCTTCTTACGGGCCGCGTTGTCCAGTTGGTAGTCCCATGGTTCCCACGCCAGCATCGGCAGCATGCCGCGGTCGCTGATCCGATCGAAGAGCGTCCGGTCGAACGCGGCGGTTGCCCATCCCGCGCCGAACAGCATCACCTGCGGTTGGCGCTTCGCGGCCGCCGTGAACGCGTTCACGGCCGTGAAGTTGTACGGACCTTCATTGGTCATGACGCCGATGAACGTCTTTCCGGGCGGCGGGAAGAGTCCCGGGTCCGGTCGGGGCGAGGGGGTTGGTTCGGCCGTCGCCGTCATGCTCGGTTCGGCGGTCGCAGTCCTGGTCGCCGCGGCATCCTTCCGTTCCCCGGACGCGGTCTGTGGCGCGATGACGAAGGCATAGGCCAGCAGCAGCGCGGCGATCAACGCCATCGCGCCGCGCGGGAGGGTCAGCCTCGCCATGGCACACCCCGGTCGGCCGACACCCGCGACCTCGGCGGGCGGTGCTCCTCGCTCGGGGCACGAGCGGCGATGTCGGGCCTGTCGTCGCGTTGCCCGCTGCGGGCTCTCAGGCCTGACGCGATCGCGATCAGCGGTGGGCCCAGACCGGTCAGGAGGGTCAGGACCGGCCACGCCCGGAGCAGGGTCACGCTGTTGCCCAGCACGAAGCTCGCGCCGAGCAGGGCAGCGGCGAAGGCCGCCCACCCGAAGTGCAGCCGGAAGGTGGCGAGCGACTCTGTGGTGCGCAGCTTCCCCTTGGCCGTCACCACGAACGCGAGCCTGCGCCGCAGCAGCGCACCGACACCGGCGGCCACGTAGACGGGACCGGTGAACAACGCCAGCGCCATGCCCACCAGGCCGATCTCCTCACGTTCGTGGGGAGCGATGTTGAAGCGGCGGAGCCAGAGCCACAGTACGAACCAGGTGCCGATGGTCGAGCCCCACAGCACCGACCACACGGTGACGTCGAGCTGGGCCGTGCTCACCCCGGTGAGCAGATACAGGGCCGTGGCGAGGTTGCCCAGCAACAGGCTGACGGCCACGCTCGGGTAGTAGAACTGGAGCAGGCGGTACTGCCAGCGGCGTCGCGATCTCAGTTCGCGCGGCGCGCGCAGGTCGGGGCGTACCAGAATCTCGCAGATGCCGGCAGCCCACCGCTTCTGCTGGTTGAAGTAGTCCGCCCACGACGTCGGGCCTTCCCCGATGGCCACCACGTCCGGGGTGTAGACGCCCTTCCACTGATTGCCCGTCTGCGGGTTGACGGCGGCGTGGACCCGGATGCTGGTGAGATGGTCCTCGATGATCGAGTCCTGGTAGCCGCCAACGCTCCGCCACGCCGCTGGTCGGTAGAGATGGCCGGTGCCGGTGAGCAGCGGTGCGTCCAGACCGTTTCCGCCACGCGCGATGAGCCCGTTGTAGAGGTACTGCTGGACCGACGCGCCGTGCGCGACCCAGTTCTCGTGCATGTTGCCGTAGACCTGGGGCGTCACCACGAAGGCGACATCCGGGTCGCGAAAGTAGCCGAGCGTCCGTTCGAGGAAGCCCGGCAACGGCACGTGGTCCGGGTCGACGTTGGCGACCACGTCGTAGTCGTGTTCGTGCTCCGCCCGCCAGGCGTTGTGATTGCCCGACTTCGTCCGGGCGCGAAACTCACCGGTCGGCTGGTTGTACTCCGGTCGGCCCTTACGGGTGAAGTGACGCACCCCGAGCCGCGCGGCCATTTCCTTCACCGCCGGGTCGTCACCCTCGTCGAGGATCCAGACGTCGACCAGGCCGCAGTACACGATCTGCGTCATCCTCCGCAGGGTTCGCTCGGCGACGTCGATCGGCTCCTTGCTGGGCACGATCGTGGTGAGCAGGGCCACTCGCAGGCCGACCGGCGGATCGACCGGGACCGGATCCTTGGCGTTGAACGCGAACACCCAGACGACCACGTTCTGCGCGAGGCGGATCAGCTCGACGCCGACGACCACGCAGAAGCCGAGCCGGGCCGCCATCGTCTGCCAGCTTCCGAACCCGGTCACGCCCGATCCGGGCACGTGCGCGGGAAGTAGCAGCCAGCCGATGAACAGCAGGCCCGCCGCGGTGTTGACGAGGACGAACAGGGTCAGGATCAGCCGTGACGCGGGCGAGACAGCATGGCGGAACTCGACCGCCGCCTGCGGGTGCTTCGGCGCGACCAGGGGTCCGGCGGTGGTCCCGCACGCCGCGTACGCCCGACGAGCTCTGACGTTTCGCTGCCGGCGATCGGGGGGCTGACCGGATGGAGCCTGAGGTGAGGTGACGACCGGAAAGCCACCGCCTGCCCTCCCCTCCCCGCCGACGCGAGACAGGCGTGTATCGCTGGCGACGCCCACATTGCCCCCATGAAAGAGATTTCTGCCTGCCGCGAACCCGGCTACAGCTGATGCTATTCGGCCGATATAACCAAAGGGTCCGAATTGTACGAATTGTCCTTGGTCTCGGCTCGGGACCGGCAACGGCGCCCACCACCGTCCTCATGCAACTGGCAGAGCCGACGTGAGCCCATACGGTGTCTCGACGGGCAGCGACGCCGTCACCCCGGGGCGGTGTCCACCGCTCAACGATCTTCGCGAGCCTGCTCGTGTCCTGCTGATGGCCCCTGGGGTTCCCAGCGGGCCACCTGCACCGGCACACCGAGCAACGCGATCGCCACCAGGGCAGCCACACACCACCGGGCGCGCGCCCGGGCAAGAGCGACCGCGCTGAGCGTCGCCCAGGCCGGGAGCGTGAAGAGCAGGAACTGCGGCAGCCAGACCGGCGTCGCCTGCGCGACGAGCAGCAACACGAGCGGCGGCACCGCCGCCCAGGCGGTGTAGATGGCAGCGGAGCGCCGCAGCGGGAGGCTGAACAGCGCCAACCCGAGCAGCACGACTCCCAGGGCGGTGACGCCGAACAGTTCCCGGGGAGTCGCGGCCAACACGGCCAAGCTCGGATCCGATCCCCGCGCGATCTGCGCGCCGGGCTGCTCGCCGAGCAGTACCGGCGCGGCGGCCGCGGGTAGCGCGCCCAGGAACGCGACGACCAACCATCGGCCGGCCACGCCGCGCCGAAAGGCGAACACGGCCCAGCCGTGCCCGGCGAGCAACAGCAGCGCGAGACCGTGGCACAAGCCCAGAACCAGCACCGCGGCGCCGTAGACGGCGAAGCGCCCGAACTTCGGCCGATCGATGGCCAGCACGAGGAAGAACGTGGCGAGCACGGCAGCGAACACCGTCAGCGCGTACGGCTGGGCTTCCTGCGCGTACCGCGTCGACGTGGGCAGCAGCGCGAAGATCACTCCGGCCAACAGGCCGACCCGCGGCGCGAACAGCCGGGCCGCCAACCCGCCGACGAGGGCCGCCGCAGCGGTGGTGGCCAGCATCGCCAGCGCACGCAGCGCCAGGCCGGACGTGCCGAGAACCTCCACCCACCACCGCATCAGTGGTGACCCGGCCATGCTCCAGATCGCGACCTCGCCCCTCGACCGGGCGGGCTCGCCGGCCCTGACCAGGCAGAGCGCGCCCATCACCAGTGCCGGTACCAGCCATGCGGCGACCCGCCACCGGAGGGTGTCGGTCGCCGGGTCGGGGGCGGTGCCGTGGTCTTCTCCCCAGGGGTCCTCGACGCTGACCTCCGTCAACGCCAGCCGGGGCAGGACTACCGTGTTCGCGTCCTTCATGGTGTCTCACGCATTTCTGTCGGATCCGATGGCCGAGGCCGCGGCAGAGGCGCCTCGAAGCGAGAGGCCAGCGCCCTATTGGCACGCGGAGTGAGCAGCGCGAACCCGCGCCGGAGTCCTGGATCGAGTACCGGATGTCATCTGAAGCATAGTGAACAAGAGCGGACAGATCGCCCAGATGCGCCATAAGCTCCGAGACGGGTAGCAACCTCAACGCTTCGCCCAGAAGACCCCGGCAGTTGGCCGTCGGGCAGCCCTCGGCACCGGGAGCGCGACCTGGTCACCCTGATCCACAACGCCGACCCCCGCCGACAAGGCCGAGGTCCACCGCCAGCTCGCCCTGTGGCAGACCCACCAACCGAACGCAAACGGTACGAGTCATAAAACTCGCACCGTTGTCCGCTGGTTGACGGCGTCGTCCCAGGCGCACTGGAAGCCGGTGACGATGGTGTAGGTGGTGCCGCCGTAGCCCTGCGTCACCCAGGGTCGGCTGGCGAACTGGACGCGGATCTTTGAGTTGCTGCCCAGTTGCCGGCCTGGAACGTGCAGGTCACCGAGCCATTGGCGTCGCTCCGGCTTCGGCAAGGACATGAGCCAGGAGGCGATCGCCGAGTACTCCGTCACCCGCCACCTCATGATCAAGCACGCCGCACCCGCGGCACGTGACTCCTTCCGGCCGGCCTGACCGCTGTCGACCGCGGCACCACGGATGAGGCGCGGCCGATCCACCTGTCTGCTTCCCGGGCAGGACCACGTGGTCTATCCCCCGGCCATCGCCCCGAGGATGATGAACGGTTCCTCGCCGAGGATCACCCGCTCGGGCAGTGGCGTGTCGGGCGGCTCGTTGGACAGGTCCTCCTCGCAGGCGTAGAAGCGGACGAACGCCCGGCGCTCGCCGCTGTGCCGGTCGCGGATTGTGCCGAGCAGCATCGGGTATTGCGTCTCGAGGGCGTCCAACACCAGGCGCTGGGTGATCCGCCCATCACGCGGACCGGCCACCTCCAGGCACACCTCGCCGCTGAGGTGAGCCAGGTTCTTCAGGTGGGTCGGGAGAACGACCCGGATCACGGCAGCACCTGGGCTTCCACGGAGAGCACGGCCGGCAGGTCCCGGACGATCGGCGCCCAGGTGTCGCCTCCGTCGGCCGAGTGGTAGACCTGGCCACCGGTGGTGCCGAAGTAGATGCCGCCCGGGTCGAGCGTGTCGACCGCCATCGCGTCGCGGTACACGTTGACATAGCAGTCGGACTGCGGCAGGCCGTTGGTCAACGGCTCCCAGTCGTCGCCACCCGTGCGGCTGCGGTAGACGCGCAGCTTGCCCTCCGGCGGGAAGTGCTCGGAGTCGCTCTTGATCGGCACGACGTAGATGGTCTCCGGCTCGTGCGCGTGCACCGCGATCGGGAACCCGAAGTCCGACGGCAGGTCGCCGCTGACCTCGCGCCAGTTCGCACCGGCGTCGTCGCTGCGCATGACGTCCCAGTGCTTTTGCATGAACAGCGTGTCGGGCCGGGACGGGTGCTGGGTGATGTGGTGCACGCAGTGGCCGACTTCGGCGTCCTGGTCGGGGATCTCCCCCGAGCGCAGGCCCTTGTTGATCGGCAGCCAGCTGGCGCCGGCGTCGTCGCTGCGGAATGCGCCCGCCGCCGAGATGGCGACGTAGATCCGGCCCTTGTGCACCGGGTCCAGGATGATCGTGTGTAGGCACAGGCCGCCGGCACCGGGCTGCCACGACGGCCCGGTGGGGTGGGTACGAAGGGAGGTGAGCTCCGTCCACTTCTGGCCGCCGTCGGTGGTGACGTAGAGGGCGGCGTCCTCCGCACCCGCGTACACGGTATCGGGGTCGTCGCGGGACGGCTCGAGGTGCCAGATGCGCTTGAACTCCCAGGGGCGCGGGGTGCCGTCATACCAGAGGTGCTCGCCGGCCTCGCCGGAGTAGGCGAAGTCGTTGCCGACCGTGGCCCAGGTTTTGCCGCCGTCGTCGGAACGCTGGATCAACTGCCCGAACCAGCCGCCGGACTGGGACGCGTAGAGCCGGTTCGGGTCGGCTGGCGACCCGGTGAGGTGGAAGATCTCCCAGCCACCGAAATGAGGTCCCTCGACGGTCCAGTCGCTGCGCTTGCCGTCCGACGTCAGCACGAACGCGCCCTTGCGTGTACCTACCAGCACCCGTACGCCGCTCATGTCCTCATCCTTCCGCTCGACGAGGCACGCCGGTGAGGCCGTGCGCCGCGGAGCGAAGCTCATCGGTCTCAGCCTCGCAGACGCTCGTCCCGACCGTCGTACCTCGGATCTCGATGTACACGGCAGACCCAGTCTTACTCTTCCGCTGCGACAATTCGGCGGGCGTACGGAATCGACCATGGCCGTGGCGGTGTTGCTCGGGCTGGCTTCGAGGATCGTGGCGTACCGGCACGACCGGCACGGCGCGGAGCTGATGGCTCCCTGGCAGCCGCCGACGCCAACGTGGTGAAGCCGGTCTCCCGATTCCCAGCGGCGACCTGGTCCTGGTCCAGGTCCAGGCTGGCCTGGCCGTTGGCGGTCTGGAATGCGTCCGCGAGCGCCGGGTTCGCCCGCCATCGATGAGGGGGCGGAGGGCGGGACGGTTCCCGCCCTCCGCTGGGTTACTGGGTGAGTTCGGCGACCTGCTCAGCCGTCAGCCGAGGCGTCTCGGCAGAAGGTTCACTGTGCGTCCGGGCGGCCGCGGACGGCGGATCGGCGGGCCGGCGCAGATGCCAGTCCGTCACCGCCTGGTACGCGGCCACCACCGACAGCAGCCGGTCCTCGGCGTACGGCAGGCCGCCCAGGATGGTGCCGATCGGCACCCCGACGGCGGTGAACCCGATCGGGAAGGCGATCTCCGGCAGACCCAGGATGTCGAAGGGTACCGGGTCGGTCTGCACCACCACGTCACACAGGTCAAAGAGCTCGTTGAGCACCCGTTCCATCAACAGCAGCTTGGCCCGCTGACCGGTGATGAACTCATTGCCGCCCAGCAACGCTCCTTGCAGCCAGCTGGTCACCGACACCCCGAAACCGCGCAGGTCCGTGCGCAGGTACGGCATGAACGGCTCGCTGCGCTCGGGCAGGCGAATGTTGTTGAAGGTGCTGCCGGTCAGCTGGCTCCACCCGTCCGGCAGGGGCACGTCCACCAACGTGACGCCGGGGATCGCGGCGAGCTGGGCCAGGTACGCCTGGCGGGCCAGCGCGGTGGTCGAGGTGCCGTTGGCAAAGCCGGGCAGCACCCCGATCCGGGTGTTCCAGCGCAGCTTGACCCGGTTCCGCTGGTACACCGGGGTGGCCGCGTCGATCAGGTCGGGTACGTCGGGCAGCCCCTGGCTGCGCGGGTCCGCGGGGTCCTCGCCCGCCATCGCGGTCAGCATGATGGCGGCGTCCCTGGCGTCGCGAGCCAGCGGGCCCGGATGATCACGGGTGTAGGTGAGCGGAATGATGCCGGCCGCCGAGACCCGGCCCATGGTCGGCTTGAGCCCGGTCAGGTTCTGGGCGTTGGAGGGGGCGGTGATCGAGCCACCGGTCTGGGTGCCAATGCCCGCGGTGGCCATGCGGCCGGCCACCGCGGTGGCGGTGCCGGTGGATGACCCGCCGGGATCGGTGTTGCGGTTGGTCGGCGTCCAGGCGTTCACCGTGGTGATCACACCGGCTGGCGTGGTGGCACGGGTGGTGGCCAGCGGGCCCATCTGAGTCTTGCCGAGCACGATCGCGCCGCTCGCCGTGAGCCGAGCCACCGCGGTCGCGTCGTACGGCGGCACGAAGTCCTTGAACAGGAAGGAGTTCGCGGTGGTGAGGACGCCTTCGGTGTAGTAGTTGTCCTTGATGGCCAACGGAATGCCGTGCAGCACCCCGGGTCGGGGCCTGCGGACGGCATCTCGTGCCGCCGCGATGGCCGCATCGGCGAGCACCAGGTTGAACGCCTGGTAAGTGCCGTCGTACGCGGAGATGCGCGCCAGGTACGCCTCGACGAGCTGCTCCGGGGTGAGTTTGTTGGCACGGATGAGCCAGGCGGCCTCGGCGATGGTCAACTCGGTCGGATCGGCGACCGCCTCCGGCCGGGGCTCAGCGTAGGCGTTCGGCTGGTCCAGCGCCCGGTTCCTGGTCCCCGCCCTGAGGTTCGCCGACAGGGGGCCGCTCGCCCCGGCCATCGAGGGCAGTGCGACGGTGGCGCCCGCGGCAGAGGCGGTGGCCAGCGCGGCAGCGCGGGCCAGGAATGCCCGCCGGTCGATCGACCGGTCGAGAGGTTCGCCAGTCATGCCTTCCGCCATTCTGTGCTGTTCGAGGGATACAGAATCGGCACGCGCTGCTGCGACAGCGCCTTGGCGGCATCGGGATCAGTGGCGCCGGGAGCGGGCAACTGGTATGCGGCCAACGTCGCCACGGTGCCCCGCAGGAACGAGCGCAGCGAGGCGAGCACCGAATCCCGGCCGGGCGAGCCGGTCTCCGGGTCGGCAGTGTTGCCCGGCGGAAGCTGATCAAGATCAATGCCGAGAGCGGCCAGTCGAGCCCGGATCAAGATGTTCAGGTCAGCATCGGTAGGCGGAGTAGGGGCCATGGTGCTCCTCTAAGTGATGCAGGTCGCCGTCGGAGTGAACCGAACCTAGGCTGGTCACGGTGGCCTGAAAGCACCTTGGGCATGGAAATTGAGAGATACTTGAGTCTGCTGCTGCGACGTTGACGAAGGCCGCACCTGAACGAGCGGGAGTCCGACAAGCCGCTCGGGGACGCCGCGCGCACCGGCGACCTATCACTCGGATTGCTTGTCACCGGGGCGAGCGTCCGGGTGACCCGAGCGGCACGCTGCAGTCGCCCGTCGGCGGCAACCCGTCGTTGTTGAGAACGAAGTCCGGCGCGTGGATGCGCGCCGGCGCCGTGGGTGGCGATCCCATCCCGGCAGTGGCGGTGGCGCGCGGCGGCGAGCGCGGTGAAGTTGGCCATCGAGCCGCCGCTCATGAAGAGGCCACCCGCGCTCGGGTCGCAGCCGAGCGCCTCCTTGATCCAGTCGATCGCCACATGTTCCAGCTCGGTGGGGGCGGGCGCTGATCGCCAGGCGGGGCGAGGGATCCACCGCGGACTCGTCGATCGGGGCCCGGCCCAGCACCGCAAAGTCCCGGCGGGTGTGACGATCTCAGTGCGCTGCCACGACCACCGCTTCCGGCTCGAGGTCGGCGAGCCGGGCCGGCCGCACGACCACGAGCAGAACCGCCATCGCCGCCACCATCCCACCTGCAACCACGAGGGCCATGGCCACCGCGCCGGTGCCCAGCACGCCCACCAGGGGCGCGGCCAACGCGCCGACCCCGAACTGCACGGCGCCGAGCAGAGCGGACGCCGTACCGGCCGCC
Organism: Micromonospora sp. NPDC047548; assembly: GCF_040642975.1. Classification (NCBI taxonomy): domain Bacteria; kingdom Bacillati; phylum Actinomycetota; class Actinomycetes; order Micromonosporales; family Micromonosporaceae; genus Micromonospora; species Micromonospora sp. NPDC047548. The sequence goes on along the minus strand of NZ_JBEYTI010000016.1, from coordinate 47,602 downwards.
TCCCCATGCCGGGACAGGGCCAGGGCCGGCGCGTTCGGCATCGCGAGGCCCGCCGCCGCGAGCACCACCCACAACGACACCAGCAGGCTCGGCAGCCCACCGAGCCCGGTCACGGCGAAGGCGAGCAGCGCGAAACCGGCCCCGGTCCCCACGCCCAGGGCGGCGACGAGGATCCGCTGCGGCGAGTAACGGCGCAGCAGCCGTACGTTGAACTGGGTCGCCGCGATCAGCCCGACCGCGCCCGCGCCGAAGGCCAGCCCGAACTGCTGCTCATCCAGCCCGTACTGCTGCTGGAGGACGAACGACGACCCGGCCACGTAGGCGAACAACGCCGCCATGGCCAGCCCGGCGACCAGAACCAGGCCCACGAACGTACGGTCCCGCAGCAGCGAGCCGTACACGATCAATGTCGGGACCACCCCGCCGCGCTGACGCCGATCAGCCGGCAGCGTCTCGCGGAGGCCGCGCGCGGCGACCACGACGAGTAGCACACCGAAGGCGGCCAGGGCCACGAACACGCCGCGCCAGTCCGTCCAGCGCAGCAGGCCACCACCAAGCGTCGGAGCGAGGATCGGCGCCGCCCCCATGACCAGCAGCAGCCGGGAGAGCAACGTCGCGAAGGCCGCACCGCTGAACAGGTCGCGGACCACGGCCATCGCGACCACCGAGGCCGCTGCGACGCCGAGGCCCTGCACCACCCGCAATCCGCCGAGAACCGTGATGTTCGGTGCGACGACGCAGAGCACCGACGCCACGACGTGCAGCGCGATGCCGGCGATCAGCGGCGCCCGCCGGCCGACAGCATCGGACAGCGGGCCGATCAGCAACTGGCCGAGGGCGAGGCCCGCCAGCGTGCCGGTGAGGGTCAGTTGGACCGCCGCCGACGTGGTCTGGAAATCGGCGACGATCGCGGGAAGCGCGGGCAGGTACATGTCGATGGTCAGCGGACCCACCGCGATCAGCGACCCGAGCACGAGGACGAGCCGCAGGCGCTGTCGGGGGCTCATCAGGTCACCCGGCATCAGCGGGGCGGCCGAACCCTCAGGGGCGTCGACAGGGGCGGTCATCGGGTCGTCTCCGACCGGTCGCTGCGCGGCCGGGCCGGGAACAGTGCAGGAGTCACATCTGGCTCCAAATCCAGATCCGGTCATCTGATTCCCGGTCGACCGGGAGGTAACGGAGGTCACACCCGACCGGCGGCAGGCAAGCGGTGACCCCCGCCACGACGCTCCGCATAGAACGTGCAGGGTCTACGCAGTGCGGTGTCCACTAACGTTCACCGGGTTTCCGGTGGGTGTTGTGGATCCTCGCCGGGTGGGCGAGCGACTCCCCACCGGGGTGGTGGGGCGGGCCTCCGCGGGCCAACCGATCCTCGCGCCGCCCGGGTGGGCGGCGGGGGTCACGTCGGGACCGGCCAGCACCGGGGAGGTGCCGGCCGGCTCGACGGTGCGTTATCACCTGCGGCAGCACGGCGGCTGTCGGGGTGATGGGTCCGCCGCCCGGTGCCCGGGTGGCGATGCTGGCGGCCGCGGTCAGGTCTGCCGGGTGAGGCGGCCTGGGAGCGAAAGACCGAGGTTGGGAACCACGTCCAGCCAGGTCAGCCACGAAGACCACGTTTCCGAATCTGTAGGCGTCACCGCCGAGGCAAACGGTGGGGCCGCTGAACGGGGCGGCATTACGGGATGAGCAGTCCCCAGTAGGTGGCCCAGGGCAGGAACAGCAGGCCTGCGGCGACGAGCAGGCCCAATCGGATCTGGTCGGCGCGGGAGAGGTCGCGGTGGTGCCGTCGCCACGACAGGGCGGTCGCAGCAGTGGCCACGACGGTGGCGACAGCGAGGAACTGCAGGACGAGCCAGGGCATCGGGCGGCCGATCACCACGGGGCCGAGGACGTTCGCTGCGGTGGCCATCACGAAGAGGATGTACATGAATGAGCCCATCGTGGTTGCCAGGCCGGCGGCGGCCAGCCAGCGTGCGGGACGCCGCACCAGCGGTGGGTTACGACGCCCGCGGACACGGCGCGCGGCGGCGGTCAGCGGGTAGCCGGCGAAGGCCACCAGAAACACCAGGAGCGCGGAGAGCTGCAGCCACGGAGATTCGTACCAGGCGAGCGGCGTGGGTGCGGGGGCGGGCAGGTCCTGAGCCGGAGCCGGGTCGGCGCTCGCCTTGGGCAGGGTACGTCCCAGACCGTTCATCCAGGACGCTTCATACTCGCCGTAGTTGCGCGGGAGGCGGTCAAGCCGGTCGAAGCCACCCTTGGCGGTGAGGTGCAGGTTGTGCCGTACGCCGGGGATGAATCGGATGGTGTACTGGGTGTTGCCGCCGCGCTCCAAGGCCTGCTGGATGATCTGGCTGCTCTCGCGCGGCAGGGCTTCCTGGTCGAGTTCGCCCCATTGGGCCAGTAGCGGCTGGCGCACGTGTTCCCAGGCTGGCGCCGGGTCGAAGTTGGCCTCTGGGAACAGGCCTGCGCCGATTGTCATCCGTACGGCGGTGCTCTGCATTGTGTGCGGGAACGACCCGGACACGCCGGCGTGTCGGAGGAACTGGCCGTAGCCCCATGCCGTCTGGGCAGCCGGGGTGGTACCGACCGCGCCGACAGTGATGAGGAACTTCACGTCGGTGGAGCGATTCGCGGCGAGCGGCGCGGCGTACGCTCCTTCCGACAGCGCCCACATCCCGAGCCGGGCTGGGTCGACGTCGGCGCGGGAGCGCAGTAGTTGCAGGCCCGCCAGAGCATCGTCGGCCAGCAGTGAATAGTCGCGATGGAGTAGGGAGTAGCCCACGGTCCGCTTGTCGTAGATGAGCGTCACAATGCCCTGTCGGGCGAACGTTTCAGCTGCGGAGCGCAGCTCCTGGCGGCCTCGATTGCCGGCCCCCTCGATCATCACCATCGCCGGACGGCGGTGCGGCGTCGATGCGGGCGCCAGTACGGTGCCGTGCAAGACCACGCCACCGCTGCCGGAAAAGGACACCTCGGTGGTGGTCAGATCCTGCGGCGCGGCGTGTGCTGAAGCGGCCGGAACGACCAGGACCGCAGCGAATGCCGCCAAGGCCGCCAGGATCCGTGGCAACCGTCGGGCCGGGCCCGGTTCCTGGGCAGTGACTCCGCCGGTTCGATCCGTTGCCCTTGTCTGAATCGTCCCGTATCGCAAGGCAGCCATCCCATTCAGGTCGTCGTCGGACGCGCCGGGTGGCGCGCCATTCGCGGTGTTCAGCCTCGCCTGGCCGCGAGACGCGGACCAGGGTCGCGGCGCCTGACGTGGTCGGGGTGCAGGCACCTGGACCGATCGGGGTTCCTGCCTCGTCGACCCCGAATAACACGAGATCTAGCGTGGCGTTCGTCTGGGACCACAGTTGCTGTCTTCAGTACGCCTGAAAGGATCATCATCATGCGGCAAAGGATCGTGTCCGGGGCACGTGAACTCGGGCAGTTGCTGACCGGAGCAGCAATAGGGTTGCCCGCGCCCTTCCTGCTAGCCCTGATCCTGGTCTCGGTGCCGGCGACTCTGGCGGCGGGTCTGGGCGTCCTGCTCTTTGCCGTCGCCATCGGGCTGTCCCGCCGGCTGGCCGACCTGGAACGCCGCCGGGCCGCCGAGGTGCTGGGCAGACCGGTGCACTCCCCGTACGCGCCGTTGCCCACCGGCCTACCCGCCCGCGTCCGTACGGTGATCGGCGACCCGGCCACCTGGCGCGACCTGGCCTGGCTGCTGTGCCAGTTCGTGGTGGGCGTGATCAGTGTGACGCTGGCTCTCGGGCTGTGGCTGGCAGCTGCGCAATGCCTGGTCGCGCCGTTGCTGTGGGCGTTTCTGCCGGACCCCACGTCCTTCGATCCCATGGTGCTGGAGATCACCGGCCGGTCCGGTCCGTTGGCGTGGTTGCTGGTGCCGGTCGGCGCCGGCCTGGTAGTGCTGGCCTACCGGCTGCCGCGGCATCTCATCACCGGTCAGGCCCGGCTGGCGAGCTCTCTGCTAGGACCCACGTCTGCCGCCGAGCTGTCCACGCGGGTGGAGCAGCTGACCGCCACCAGGGCCGCTGCCGTTGATGCGTCCGCCACCGAACTTCGCCGCGTCGAACGTGATCTGCACGACGGCGCACAGGTGCGCCTCATCGCGGTGACAATGAATCTTGGCATGGCCGAGGACGTCATTGATGCCGATCCGGCCGGCGCCAAGGCGCTGATGGCCGAGGCGAAGGCCAGCGCCGGCGCAGCCCTGACCGAACTGCGGGATCTGGTACGCGGCATTCACCCGCCGGTGCTGGCCGATCGGGGCCTGGCCGGGGCGGTGCAGGCCCTGGCGCTGGACAGCAGTATCCCGGTCGAGCTGGATCTGCGACTTGACCGGCGCCTGGCCGCGCCGGTGGAGTCCGCGGCATACTTCGCCATCGCCGAGTCGTTGGCCAACGCGATCCGGCACAGCGAGGCCCATCGCGTCCAGATCACCATCGCCGGCGGTGGGTTGACGTTACAGATCACCGTGCGCGACGACGGACACGGCGGCGCGGACCCGTCGCGCGGCACCGGGCTGCGTGGCATTCAACGTCGGTTGTCCGCCTTCGACGGAACCTTCCGCCTTACCAGCCCTCCAGGCGGGCCCACCGTGCTGAACATGGAGTTGCCGTGCGCGTCCTGATCGCCGAAGATCAACTACTGCTCCGCGACGGGCTGACCCGGATGCTGACCGCGAACGGCTTCGACGTGGTGGCCGCCGTCGACGAGGGCCCGCGACTGACCGAAACACTCGTGTCGCTCCGGCCCGACATCGCCGTGCTCGACGTGCGCCTACCGCCCACCTTCACCGACGAAGGACTGCGCGCCGCCATCGCCGCCCGCCGCCAGGTGCCTGGCCTTCCCGTCCTGATCCTCTCCCAGTACGTCGAGCGGCTCTACGCCCGTGAGCTGCTCTCGGACCGTGCCGGAGCGGTCGGATACCTTCTCAAGGATCGTGTTGGTGACGTACGACAGTTCATCGAATCGATCCGCCAAGTCGCCACCGGCGGCACCGTCATGGATCCAGAAGTCGTCGCCCAACTGCTGAACCACCGCGACACCCTGTCGACCCTCACCCCCCGAGAGCGAGACGTGCTCCGCCTGATGGCCGAGGGCCGCTCCAACGCCGCGATCGCCGCCAACATGATCATTACCGAAAAGTCGGTCAGCAACCACATCAACACGCTCTTCGCCAAACTCGGCCTACCACCGGCCGGCGGCGACCACCGCCGAGTACTCGCCGTTCTGACCTACCTCGACCGATGAACTCACCTGGTGTCCGCCACGATGCAACTCCTTCGGCGACTGCCCTGATCTTGGTGGGTTCGCCGCTCCGGTCGCCCCGTCGGGTACCTCGACGCTGGCCGGCAGCGCGCGGTCGAGCTGGGGTGAGCGCGTTCGCGGTGCTGACGGGCATGGTGTGGCGACGTACGTGCGTGAGCACGGGCGGGGCAGCCCGACGTACCCCTACTATCAGCTAATAGTAGTTGCCCTAGGATGGCGATCGCAGCAGGTGAGAGTGACGTGTGGGCGTTTGGCTCACGCTCCCTCGGCGGAAGGATCAACAGTGCCTTTCCAGCGGCGACGCCGGGCGGCCTGACCTTGCTTGAGGCATCGTCGGGCCTTCCATGTCATCGGTCGTCAGCACGCGCAGCCACCCGTTGGGCACTGCGGTTGTGGCTGGCGCTGTTCCCCGCGCTCGTCGTGGCGTTAGGGTTCGCCTCTCCCGCGGCCGCCCATTTCAAGCTGATGGAGGCTGTGCCGGCCGATGGCGCGCGGGTCGACGGCACCGTTGAAGAGATGCTGCTGAAGTTCAGCGCAGCCGGCACGCCGACCGGCGCCGGGTTCAAGCTCTCTGATGGCAAGGGCAATGCCGTACAGGCCACCAGCCACACCCCTGACGGGGGCCGTACGTGGCTGGTCCACCCGAGGGCTCCCCTGACCACCGGCACCTTCACGCTGCGGTGGAGTGTCGCAGCCCCGGACGCCCACCCATTGGCAGGCACGATCACCTTCAAGGTGGCCTCGCCTGCCAAGAATCCAAGAGCGACCGCCGAACCGCAGGCCACGGCCAGCCCCCACGGACACGCCGGCCATGGCGGGCCAGACATGCCCTCGGCTCAGCCGCCCACCCCTGCGGGCGGAAACGCGGTGGGCCATACGGCCGACGCGGAACAGGGGCCGGTGCGGTTCGTCGGCGCCGTCGGGCGTTGGCTCTCCTACGGGGCGATCCTGCTCGGTGTCGGTGGTCTTGTCTTCGCGCTGACGACGTTGGTCGGTACCCGCAGTGATATTCGCGTGGTGCAGGTCTGGGTGCGCACCGCTGGCTTGGCGGTAGCGGCCGGAGTGATCCTCGAGCTGGTTGCGCTCGCGGCGGTCTTCAGCGAGCAGGGCACCTTCGCGTCGGCGGCCAGCGCCCCCGCGCTGGCCGCTCTCAGCCAGACGCCGGTTGCTGCCAGCCTGGTCCTGCGCTTCACCGGTGCGGCCGGCCTGCTCGCCTCCGGTTCACTCGAAGCGGCACTGATTCGGGGCCGGCACGCTGTCGGACGTCACTCCGTTCCGACCGTCGCCGCGATACCCACCGACTCCCGGATCCGGGTGACGCCTGTCCCCGGGAATCTGACCGGCGACAGCGTCCAACGGGTGCGAGCGCGCGCTGTCCGGCCTGTGGTCCTGGGTGTCACGGTGGCACTGTTGCTGGGCTCCTTCCTGCTCGACGGGCACACCGTCACCACCCAGCCTCGAGCCGTCGTCGTGGTGGCCGATTTCGCCCACACCATTGCCGCAGCGGTGTGGGTCGGCGGTGTTCTTCTGCTGGCAGTCCTGCTGCTGGGTCGGGCCCGCTTGGGCGTACCGACGGGTGCCGCTGAGATGGCGGTGCGGTTCTCCATACCGGCCGCCGCCGCGGTGACACTCACCGGTGTTGCCGGCATCGCGTTGACGCTGCTGATCCTGGAGCGACCGGCGCATCTCGTGACCACCGACTGGGGGCGCATGCTCCTGGTCAAGGTCGCCCTGGTGGCAGTTGTTTCGCTCGTCGGGCTGTACAACACGAGGCACGTCGTGCCCAGGCTGGATGACCGTGCGATGGACAGCACTCAACTGCTACGCCGTACGGTCCTGGTCGAGGCGTTGCTGATGGTGGCCGTCGTGCTCGTCACCGCGATCCTCGTCAACGCCGAAACCTAGATTGGACGAGCGCCTGGGAGCCGCAGGAGTCGGGATGTCGGGGCCGGCTTTGCCCGGGCTGACCGCGGGGTGTTGGGGAACGGCGTGGCAGCACGAGCGGTGCACAAGGTCGTCGAGCGGCACCCCGTCGGGCTACTGCGCCGACGTCGAGGTAACCCGGGGCCGGACACGTCGTGGCCGTCTCGTAGTCGGTGGGCACGCGCCGGTGGGGCAGCCGGACCGCGGCTGCCCCACCGGCGACCTACGTGCGGTCAACGGATCCGGCCGCAGTTGTTGACTGTCTCCTGGTCTGGACCAGGGTCAGCCGACGCGCGCGGGCTCGGCGTCGTTGGCGGGCTGTCGCTTGGCCGAGCGCAGGCTGAGCCCGGCGATGACGGCGCCTGCGGCGGCGATGATCCCGGCGCCGACGAAGGCGGCGGAGTAGCCGTCGGTCAGAGCGGGCAGGTCGCCGAGCCGGTCGGCTCCGGCGGCGGAGGCGACCGCGGTCATGGCGGCCAGGCCGAGCGCCGAGCCGACCTGGTAGCTGGTGTTGACGATGCCCGAGGCGAGGCCGCCTTCCTCGGGGCGGGCGCTGGAGATGGCCGTACCGAGTGATGGGATGAACGCCAGGGACATGCCCAGCGCCGCGACGAGCGAGGCGGGCAGGACGTCCACGGCGAAGCTGCCGTCGGGGCGGACCAGGGCGAGCCAGCCGAGTCCGATGGCGAGGACCGCGAGACCGGTGACCACCATCGGCTTCGGGCCGAACCGGGCGATGGCCCGCGGGGCGAGCGCGATCATGCCGATCATGATGAGGATCGTCATGGGCAGCAGCGCGGCCCCGCTGGGGAAGGCGCTGTAGCCGAGGACCTGCTGCAGGTAGAGGTTGAGGAAGAACCACATCGGAATCCAGGCCGCTCCCAGCAGGATCTGGGCGACGTTGGCCGCGGCAAGGTTCGAGGCGCGGAAGATCGACAGTCGCATCAGCGGCTCCCGGCGGGCCGCCTGGATGGCGACGAACGCCGCCAGGGCGACGACGGCTCCGGCGAGGACCAGCCAGGTCTGTCCGGAGGCCCAGCCGATCTCGGGGGCGCGGACGATGCCGTAGACGGCGGCGCCGAGACCGACGGTCACCGTCAGCGCGCCGATGACGTCCAGCGAGCCGCGGCGCGTGCCGCCGGCCGGCATCAGCGACGGGGTGGCCACAAGCGCCAGCAGTGCGATCGGGATGTTGATGTAGAAGACCCAGGGCCAGCTGATGTATTCGGTGATGACGCCGCCGAGGAAGACACCGGCGGTGCCGCCGGCGGGTGCCGCGGCGCCGTAGAGAGCGAGCGCCCGGGTGAGTTCCCGGGGCTCGGCGCCGAAGAGCATCATCAGCAGCGTCAGCGCCGACGGGGCGATCAGCGCCGCACCGGCACCCTGTACGGCGCGGGCAGCCAACTCGACGGCGACGCTGTCGGCCAGGCCGGCGGCCGCCGAGCCGATGAGCAGGATGAGCCAGCCGGAGGCGAACATGCGCCGGGCGCCAAAGAGGTCAGACAGCCGGCCGCCGAGCAGCAGCAGGCCACCGAACGCGACGACGTAGGCGTTGAACACCCAGGACAGGTTCCCGGGTGAGAAGCCGAGATCGGCCTGCATGCGAGGTAGTGCGACGCCGATGATCGAGGTGTCCATGATGACCATGAACTGGGCGAGGGCGATGAGTCCGAGGGCCCACCATCGCTTGGCAGCGGATGACATTACGATCACTCCTTCAGTTACCCCTAGGGGGTATGGGTACCGTGGATTGTGTACCCCCCACCCGTATCCGGTGTCAAGGTGACCGCGACCACCTCTACCGCCTAGGCACCGAAGCGATGAGACCTTGAGCCAGATACCCCGTCGGGGTATCTTCACCTTGCCGGCCGCCGAGAGCGTGCTGGCCAATGCGTCGCCGTCCGGGGCGCCGCGTCGTCGACCCGGTCCCGACAGGTATCCCGAGGAGATCTTCATGTGCACGAATGAATCGAGCTGCGGCTGCGCCACCGTCACCATCGACAGCGCGCCGGCGGCCGCCGTCACCATCGACGGCCTCCGCAGCACGTACACCGTCTCGGGCATGACCTGCGGCGGTTGCGCCAAAATGGTCGCCCGTCATGTCGGCGACGTCGCGGGCGTGACCGATGTGCAGGTCGACGTGGCCAGCGGGGCAATCACCACCATCAGCGACGCCCCGCTCGAGACCGCTGACATCCGCGCGGCCGTGGAGCGGGCCGGCTACCGACTCGCGAGCTGATCCGCCGGGCCTGCCGCGCCCGCCGTCACCAGTCGTGGCACCCGGACATGGCACCCCGCCGACCCGTCAAAACCATCAGGAGACCGACATGACCAACGACGACCTCCCCCACCGAGACCAGGCCGCACCAGGGCTCGTGGTCTACGGCACCGGATGGTGCCCCGACGTGCGACGCAGCCGCGCCCTGCTCGACACCGCCGGCATCGCCTATGACTATGTCGACCTGGAGGAGGACCCCACAGCGACAGAACTCGTCCGCCGGCTGCAGCGGGGGCACCGTCGGGTTCCCACGCTGGTATGGCCCGACGGCAGTTTCCTGGTCGAGCCCACCGATGATCAACTCCTAGCCCATCTGGGCACAGATGGCGCGAAGCCTGGCGACGTCGGCGACTGACCGACGTCGACGCCTGTTCCTTGAGCTCCGCCGGGTTCCGTGCCGTGGGCCAATGCGGTGTTGCGCGCTAAATGCAGGTGATGACGGCAGCGAACAGGCCGATGCCCATGGGCGCTGTCAGAGCCATCGAGGCGAGCACGCCTCGAATGAGACTGCGGCGGCGCGGGAGTGGCTCCTGGAGTCGTCGGAGCCGGATGGCCGTCTCCGCACCCGCCATCGAGAGAGTGGACGGCGGGTGCGGCGCGCCGGCGAAGGCCAGCAGCGCCGCTCGTACGGCCGACTGGCCGCACTCGCGTACGGCGGCGGCGTCCGCGCGTAGCTCGACGAGCAGGCGAACGGCTGACGGCGCCTCCCGAGTCAGCGGCAGCCACGGCATGGCCGCCGCGAGCCCTTCCACGACAGACACGAGCAGATGGTGACGTTCGCGCAGGTGTGCTCGCTCATGACTGAGCACCGCGGCCAGCTGATCCGATGGGAGATCACGGGCGCTGGTAGCCACCACCGTTACTCCGCCGGACCCCCCGACGCTGTAGGCCAACGGGGTCGGGTGAGGAATCCACAACACGGGCACGCCGCCGGAGTCCGGTGGCAGGCCGGAGAGCGTCATGAGGTCAGCGTGAACCCGTCGCGTGCGACGCGCCGTCCGTGCTCTACGGCCGCAACCAACAGCGAATCTCGCCAACACCACGAGCATGGTCAGCGCGCCCGCCATTCCGAGAGCTTCGTCGAGGGCGGGTACCCGACTGGGTCGTGCCCAGTGCCAACAGAACTGGGCGAGCTCACGCAGCGCCACATCATGCGCGACGCTCGGGGCGAGGAGCACGGCGACCGCAGCGCCGAAGGTGGCCAGCACCGCGAAGGGCAGGCAGAGCCAACCGAGCAGCACGGCGAGAGGGTCCGCCACGCGGTGGAAGCAGAGCCGAAGCGCGACGGGCCCCCACCAGGCGACGATGACGGCGCCGACGACGAGCGCGAACGCGAGGCTCACTGCGAAGCGTCCCGTTCGTGGAGCACCTGCTTCAGGATGTCGAATTCCCGGTCGGAGGCCGACCTCGCGAAGTGCAGCAGTACCAGGTCGGGGTCCGTGCTGGTGTCCAGCACCTGGCGCAGCGTGCGGGCCGCGATCTCCTCACGGGTCCCGGCCGGGCGGTAACGGTAGGCTCTGCCCTCCTTCTCCCGCACGACCCAGCCTTTACGGTGCAGATTGTCCAGCACCGTGAGCACGGTCGTGTAGGCCAAGGGACGTCGTACGGTCAGCACGTCGAGGACTTCTCTGACCAGCAGGGGCCCTTCGGCATGCCAGAGCACGTCCATGACCGCCGCTTCGAGTTCACCGAGCCCCTTCACACCCTCTCCTCCCGCGTCCGTCAGAGTACGCGGGCGGACGGGCTTCAGCGGTGCCGGGACGTGCCGCGTGCAGCAAGCCGTGGGAATCCGCGGCCCGGTGCTGCCGGAAGCGCTCACCGCCACGTGATCTGGTTCTGATCACGGCCCAGAACTGCAGCTGAAGCAGCCATGACTGCGCAGAACGCAGCGGGCCCTCATCGGTTAGGCGAGGGGCCGCTGTGTGTCGGTTGTGGCGTGGCGGTCACAGTCGGTCGAGGATCTTCTGGAGGGTCTCGACCTCTGCAGCCTGATCAGCGGCGATCTTGGCGGCGAGAGCCTTGGCGTCGACGTTGCTACCGTTGGACTGCTCGGTCTTGGCCATCTCGATGGCACCGCTGTGGTGGCCGATCATCATCTGGGCGAACTTCTTGTCGAACTCGGTGCCCTTGGCCGCGGCGAGGTCCGCCATGTCCTGCTCCGACATCATGCCCGGCATGCTGTGGCCTGGAAGAGGGCTCATGCCCGGCATGCTGTGGTCGCTCGGGAGCGAGGTGGGCCTGCTCCACGCCGCGAGCCAGCCCTTCATGGTGGTGATCTCGGGATCCTGCGCTGCCTTGATCTTGGCAGCCAGGCCCTTCAGTTCGGGATCGCTGGCTCGGGTCGGAGCCAGGTCGGCCATCTCGACCGCCTGCTGATGGTGCGGGATCATCATCTGGGCGAACATCACGTCCGCGTCGTTGAAGGTGCCGTTCGCCGAGGCCGCGGCACTCGCCGACGGGCTGCTGTTGCCGTGGTCGATGCCGGCCGTGTCGTCGCCGCCCCCGCAGGCCGCGGTGACGAGCAGGGCGGACAGAGCGACGCCGGCGAGAACGGTCCGGCGCAGGGTCGTGCGCTTCATCAGGTACGAAATCCTTGTCGTTGGTGGGTTCGGAGAGCGAGGTGCGCGTCCCCAACACGCCGAACGTCAGAGCGACGAGCAGCACGAGCCGTGAACGCTTTGCGCCCGCCATGCGCTCCGATCGACCATTTTTGTCTAGTTCATTCCGTAACAGACTAGTTGGTGCATTTTTTTGACCGTCGCCGCCCGAGGCGAGTTGGGGAGACGACCGCTCACATCAGGGGGTCAGGTTGGGTATGTCGAACCACGTGAACGGCGCCCACGGCAGGTTACGCAGCACGGTGCTGTAGAGCAGGAAGGCGACGGCGTAGGCCCAGTAGACAGGCGGCGACAGGTGTAACGCGGGTAGCTCGCGGCCGAACCAGGCGCCGACTGTCCAGCGGATGCCGACATAGACGATGAACGGAACCGCGATCAGGGCCGCCAGGTGGTGGCGGGCAGCTTCGACGAGATTTCCGTGCAGCAGGTAGTAGAACATCCGTGTGCCGCCGCAGCTCGGACCGTTGATGCCGGTCAGCGCGTGCCAGAGGCACGGACCGGTAGGGTCGTCGACCCGGTCGGTCGGATTGAAGCGGAGAACGAAAGCGGCCGCGGCCGAAACGGCGCCCGCCATCGCAAGAGTGACCCACCGCTGCGCCGTGCGATCTGGACTCAGCGCATTCCGTCGCATCGTCGCCCCCTTCGTCCGTTCGGTGCCACGAGCGTCGAGATGGGCAGGAACCCCCATCCCGACACGCTGCTACTAACCGCGAATAGTAGATGACCTACCATGGACAGCTGCTGAGGGGATCGTGAGATGCGAGGAGATCAAAATGACTGCCAGGCCAGCGCACCGGAGGACCTGGGCAGTCGTGGCGGTGGCCCTTGTCGTCCTGGTCGCGGCGGTCATCGTAGGCAGCGGATGGCGTGATGGTCCGGGACGTGATGGGCCGGGACGTGATGGTCCGGGCCCGGATCGCCATGCTTCCTCGTCCACGTTCAGTCATGTGCACGGAATCGCGGTCAACCCGACCGACGGGAAGCTCTACGTGGCGACCCACCACGGCGTCGTCCGGATGTCCGACAGCGAGGCGACGCTCGTGGGCGATGCGCGTCAGGACACCATGGGCTTCGCAGTGGTCGGCCAGGATCACTTCCTCGCCTCCGGCCATCCGGCGCCGGGGGAGCCCGGGCCCGCGCACCTGGGCCTGATCGAAAGCCGCGACGCCGGACGCAGCTGGCAGTCCGTCTCGCTGTCTGGACACGCCGACTTCCACGTGCTGCGCAGCTCCGGCACGGTCACGTATGGCCTGGATTCCACCTCGGGGACGCTCATGGCCAGCAGCGACCGGGTCACCTGGGACACTCGTTCTCAACTCGACGCCTATGACCTGGCGGTCGACCCACAGCGGGCGGACAGCGTGCTCGCCACCACGCAACGGGGACTGCAGCGGTCGACAGACGGAGGCCGCACCTGGCAACCGGCCGCCGGCCCGGCCGCGGTCCTGCTGCACTGGCTCGACGATGAGCGCCTCTACGCCATCGGCGTGGACGGGCGGATCCGGCGTTCGACCGACGGCGGTGACACGTGGTCGTCCACCGGCGGTACGGTCCCGGACACTCCGGCCGCGTTCACGGTCCACGGTGAGCAGCTTTACGTCGCGACGCGCAGCGGCGAGGTACGGCGCAGCGTCGACGCGGGAACTACGTGGCAGCCACTAAAGACGTCACCGTCGTAGCGGTGGCCACCCCGTGGTCCGCTACCGATTCTGCTGACGGCTGTGGCCCGGCCGGCTCAGCGCCGGCCGGGCCAGTGTCGCAAGTATTCAGCTTTGTCGGGGCGTCAGGCGGACTCGCCTGAGCAGTTGCGCGTTGAGCGCCACGACGATGGTGGAGGCGGACATCAGCACGGCGCCGACCGCCGGGCTGAGCGCCAGGCCCGCCCAAGCCAGCGCGCCGGCCGCGACCGGGATGGCCACCACGTTGTAGCCGGCCGCCCAGGCGAGGTTCTGCACCATCTTGCGGTAGGACGCCCGGGACAGCCGGATCACGCCGGTCACGCCGCGCGGGTCGGAGGACGCCAGGACCACCCCGGCGGATTCGATCGCGACGTCGGTGCCGGCGCCGATGGCGATGCCCACGTCGGCGCGGGCCAGGGCCGGGGCGTCGTTCACCCCGTCACCGACCATCGCCACGGTCAGGCCGCGGGCCTGCAGGTCGGCGACCGCCTTGTCCTTGTCGGCGGGAAGCACCTCGGCGAAAACCTCGTCCACCCCTGGTCGGAAGCCCAGGTCGGCGGCGACCGCCTCGGCCACCGGCCGGGCATCCCCGGTGATCATGACGATCTTCTTCACGCCCTGTGCCTGCAACTCGGCGATCGCCTGCCGAGCCTCCGGCCGCACCTCGTCCTCGAGAGCGAACGCACCGATCGCCTCCGGCCGCCCGCCGGCCGGCAACCGCACCAGGTGCAGGACGGCACCACCCCTGGCCGACCACCGGCTACTGATGGCCTCGAGCTCGGCCGGCACCGCGGCGCCGAGTTCCCGCAGCAGGGCGGGCCCGCCGACGGCGTACGGGACACCGTCCACAACAGCTCGTACCCCACGTCCGGTCAGGGAACGGAAGTCAGAGGCGCTGGCCGGCCCCCCTCGATCCCGGGATGCCTGCACCAGTGCCCTGGCAAGCGGGTGTTCGCTGTCGGCCTCGACGGCCCCGGCGACACGCAGCACCTCGTCCTCGGTGAGCCCTTCGGTGGCGGCGGTCGCGGTGACGGTGTGGGCGCCCTTGGTAAGGGTCCCGGTCTTGTCGAACAGGACGGCGTCGACACCGCGCATGCGTTCCAGCGCCAGGCGGTCCTTGACCAGGATGCCGGCCTTGGCCGACACCGCGGTCGACAGGGCGATCACCAGCGGGATGGCCAGCCCGAGGGCGTGCGGGCAGGCGATCACCAGCACCGTCACGGTACGGACGACGGCCTCGTTGACGTCGCCGAGCGCCCACCAGGCGGTGAAGGTGGCCAGCGCGGCGGCGGTGGCCAGGTAGAAGAGCACCGCGGCGAACCGGTCGGCGAGCACCTGGGCGCGGCCAGCGGACGCCTGCGCCTGGGCGACGAGACGACCGATGCCGGCGAGGGCGGTGTCCTCGCCGACGGCCTCGACGCGTACCCGCAGGGCGGTGTCGGTAGCGACCGTGCCCGCCACGACGCGGTCGCCGACGGCACGGGGAACCGGCCGCGACTCCCCGGTGATCATCGACTCGTCCAGCTCGGCGCTGCCGTCGAGGATGCGACCGTCGGCGGGAATCCGAGCGCCGGAGCGGACCAGGACCACGTCGCCGACCCGAAGCTCGGTCACGGGCACCGGTCGCACGAGTCCGTCGCTGTCGACCCGCTCGGCGTCGTCGGGCAGCAGGGCGGCGAGGGCGCTCAGGGCTCCCTGCGCCTGCCCGATGGCCTTCATCTCCTGCCAGTGGCCGAGCAGCATGATGGTCACCAGCGCGGCAAGCTCCCACCAGAAGTCAAGGTGGAACAGTCCGAGGCTGGTGGCCAGGGAGGCGACGTAGGCGACGGTGATCGCCATCGAGATCAGCAGCATCATGCCCGGCGTCCGGTCCCGAATCTCCTGCACGGCGCCGGCCAGGAAGGGCCATCCGCCGTAGAGGAAGACCACGGATCCGAGGACGGGGCCCGTCCATGTCATGCCCGGAAAGTCGAGGGAGTAGCCGAACCAGTCCATCACCATGTGGCTGGTGGCCACGATCGGCAGGGTCAGCGCCAGGCTGAGCCAGAACTTGCGGCGGAACTGCTCCGGGTCATGCCCGGCGTGCTTGTCATGCCCGTGGCCGGCGTGGTCGCCGTGGTGATTGTGGTGCTGTTGGTGGCCGTGATGCTCGGGGGGGCGGGGGGCCGGCGCGTGGGCGTCGTGCATGGCAACGCCCACCTCGTGGGCGGGGCGTGAACGGACCTCCGCAGCCGGGAGGGCTGCGTGATCGGTGTGGTGACGTGTCATGGGGGTCCACCTCCACCACGAAAATATACCCCCAGGGGGTATAACGCAAGCCGATAATTGCCGGGGCGCCTGTGCGGGGACCAACGGCGTAGGGCGTACGTCCGGCTGGGCTGATTCAGCCCACCCGGGAACCCAGCCCGGGGCTGACACGTCACAGGACGCATGACGGGTAGCAGCGTCCACGTACCCCATCGACCGGCCGTGACCGGCATCCTCCGAGTCATGACTCAAGCCCGGGTCAGGCGACTGATCCTGGTCGTCAGCCTGTCCCTGGTCGCCGGCTGTACGGCGGAGCCGGCCATCGCGCCGCCACGTGACCGGGGAGTGCCGGCCGGCGGGTTCCGGCTCGTTGCGTTCGACTCCTGCACGGAGGCGCTGCAGCAGCTCAAGACGGCTGCCAAGGCGTACGTCGGGCCCTGGGGGTTCGGGTCGAACGGAAACATCCGCACCTTTGGCGGTGCGGAACAGGCCGGGGCGCCCGCGGCAGCGAAGCGGGCGGATGCGGCGCCCGGGGCTGCCGCCCCCGCCTACTCGGGTACCAACACCCACGAGGCCGGGGTCGACGAGCCGGATCTGGTCAAGAGCGACGGCAAGCGGATCGTCACCGTCAACCGGGGCAAGCTGTACGTGATCGATCCGGCTGACCGCCGGCTGACCGGGGAACTGAAACTGGCGCCCGGTGCCGACGGGTTCGGCGGGGCCGAAGACAGCCTGCTGCTACAGGGCGACCGGGCGCTGGTGCTGCTCCGCGAGGGATGGGCCGGGATGGCGAAACCCGCCGCCGCTGAGGGCGGCGGCTCCGTGCCGGCAGACGGTCGCTCTGCCCGGACGCCGGAGGACATCGTCGGCCCCCGGCTGATCATGGTTGACCTCTCCGGCGCGCCGGAGATCATCGGCGAATACCGGATCGACGGCGATCTGGTGGATGCCCGTCAGGTGGGCATGACGGTCCGGGTCGTGGTCCGCTCCGCGCCTCGGCTGACCTTCCCGTACCGGGAACAGGCCACCGACGAGCAGCGCACCGCCACCAACCGCGAGATCATCGACCATGCCACCCCCGACGA
This sequence comes from Micromonospora sp. NPDC047548, assembly GCF_040642975.1. Classification (NCBI taxonomy): domain Bacteria; kingdom Bacillati; phylum Actinomycetota; class Actinomycetes; order Micromonosporales; family Micromonosporaceae; genus Micromonospora; species Micromonospora sp. NPDC047548. Next base: position 30,501 of record NZ_JBEYTI010000016.1, on the reverse strand, counting down.
CTGGCTCCCCCGGTACGAGGTCACCTCCGGCGGGCGGACCAGCACCGGACGGATCGGCTGCGACCGGGTGAGCCGGCCGGCCAGCTACTCCGGCACATCGCTGGTGACCGTGCTCAGCTTCGACCTGGGTGTGGCCACGCTCGGCGCCGGCGACCCGGTCACCGTGATCGCCGATGGCGACACCGTCTACAGCAACGCAACCCGGCTGTACGTCGCCAACGATCAGCGCTGGCGAGTGCTGCCGATGGCGACCACGCGGAACGCCGCACCCGATCCCAAGGACGAAACCACCGAGATCTATCAGTTCGACACCTCCGGCGCGGGCGCCCCGCGGTACGTCGCCGCCGCGTCCGTACCGGGCTGGCTGATCAACCAGTACGCCATGTCGGAGTGGGACGAGCACCTGCGGGTTGCCACCACCAGCGGCCGCACCTGGGGCAACAAGCCCGACTCGACCTCCAGCGTGTACGTCCTGCGCGCCGACGGCACGACGCTGACCCAGGTCGGCAAGGTCACCGGACTGGGCAAGGGAGAACGGATCCACGCCGTACGGTTCGTCGGCGGCACCGGCTACGTCGTCACCTTCCGGCAGACCGACCCGCTCTACACGGTCGACCTGCATGATCCGACGACGCCGAGGGTGAGCGGCGACCTGAAGATCAACGGGTATTCGGCGTACCTGCACCCGGCCGGCGAAGGGCGGCTCCTCGGCGTCGGACAGGAGGCGTCGGGCCAGGGCCGCGTCCAGGGCACCCAACTCTCGCTCTTCGACGTCTCCGATCCGGCCAAGCCGACCCGGATCGCTCAGTATCACGTCAAGCAGGGGCACTCCGAGGCGGAGTTCGACCCGCATGCGTTCCTCTACTGGCCGGCCGAACGCCTGGTCGTGCTGCCACTGACCGTCTACGCCAGGGGCGCCGTGAGCAACCCTGGTGCGGTGAAGAGCCAGAGTGTCGTGGGCAGCCCGGGCCTGCCGAGCAACGTGGCGCTGGCGCTGCGGGTCGGCGACGGCGGGTTCACCGAGCTGGGCACGGTTGACCATACGCTGGGCACGGGGCGTCCCGAGGATCTGGCGCCGATCCGCCGGTCACTGGTGGTCGACGGAGTGCTCTGGACCGTCTCCGCCGCCGGCCTCAAGGCAACCAGCGTCTCCACCATGAAGACCCTCGGCTGGCTGCGTACGGCGTAACCCGCACTGCGTGCCCGCCCTGACCAACCGTGCGTCGACCAAAAACTTTTGTTCGTTTCCTACAACTGGGGCTGCGTAGGGTTCGGCGATTGCGACATGGCGCTGCCCGCCGGCAGGCGGAAAGGTGATCACTGCCGGGAGCCGCCGTCTCGCGGCGCGCACATCGTGGGTCTACCGAAGGAGTCGGTCGGGTGTTCAGCCGTGTCGCCATCGTCAACCGTGGTGAGGCCGCGATGCGGCTCATCCACGCGGTCCGAGAGCTGGCTGCGGAGACCGGGACCCGGATCGAGACCGTCGCCCTGCACACCGACGTCGATCGCACCGCCACGTTCGTGCGTGAGGCGGACATCGCCTACGACCTCGGTCCCGCGTCCGCCCGCCCGTACCTCGACCTGACGGCGCTCGAGCGCGCACTGGTGGAGACCGGGGCCGACGCCGCGTGGGTCGGCTGGGGCTTCGTCGCCGAGGACCCGACGTTCGCGGAGCTGTGCGAGAAGATCGGAGTCACTTTCGTCGGGCCGAGCGCGGAGGCCATGCGCAAGCTCGGCGACAAGATCGGCGCGAAGCTGATCGCCGAGGAGGTCGGCGTGCCGGTCGCGCCGTGGAGCCGCGGCGCCGTCGAGACTCTGGACGCCGCCCTGGCGGCGGCGGCCGAGGTCGGCTACCCGCTGATGCTGAAGGCAACCGCGGGCGGCGGCGGGCGCGGCATCCGCATGATCACGAACGAGGCCGAGCTCGCCGACGCGTACGAACGCACCAGCCAGGAGGCGGCGAGGGCGTTCGGCAGCGGCATCGTGTTCCTGGAGCGCCTGGTCACCGGCGCCCGGCACGTCGAGGTCCAGGTGATCGCCGACGGTCAGGGCACCGCGTGGGCGCTCGGTGTCCGTGACTGCTCAGTGCAGCGGCGCAACCAGAAGGTCATCGAGGAGTCGGCGTCGCCGGTGCTCAGCCCGGTGCAGGCAGCCGAGCTCAAGGCGTCGGCCGAACGGCTGGCCGTCGCGGTCGGTTACCGCGGCGCGGCGACCGTCGAGTTCCTCTACCACCCCGGCGACCGACTGTTCGCGTTCCTCGAGGTCAACACCCGCCTGCAGGTCGAGCACCCGATCACCGAGTTGACCACCGGGTTCGACCTGGTCAAGGCGCAGCTGCACGTCGCCTCGGGCGGGCGGCTCGAAGGCGAGCCGCCGGTGGAGCGCGGGCACGCCATCGAGGCCCGGCTGAACGCCGAAGACCCCGACCGCGACTTTGCGCCCTCCCCGGGCCGTATCGAGCGGCTGGACCTGCCCGCCGGCCCGGGTATCCGGGTGGACACCGGCGTCAGCGAGGGTGACACCATCCCCGCCGACTTCGACTCGATGATCGCGAAGATCATCGCCTACGGCCGCGATCGCGACGAGGCGCTCGGCAGGCTGCGCCGGGCGATGGCGAACACCACGGTGATCATCAGGGGCGGCGCGACGAACAAGAGCTTCGTGCTGGACCTGCTCGACCAGCCCGAAGTGATCGACGCCAGCGCGGACACCGGCTGGATCGACCGCGTCCGCGGCCAGGGCAGGCTCGTCGGGCACCGGCACTCCGGCGTCGCGCTCGCGGCCGCCGCGATCGAGGCGTACGAGGAGGAGGAGCGCGTCGAGCGGCAGCGGCTGCTGTCGACGGCGGCCGGCGGACGCCCGCAGGCGCAGCACAGGAGCGGCCGACCGCTGGATCTCAAGCTGCGGGGCGTCGGCTACCGCGTGCGCGTGGCGCGGGTCGGCGCGCACCGGTTCCGCGTCGGCATCGAAGCAGGCGGCGACGTCCGGATCGCCGACGTCGAGCTCGACCGCTTCGACCGCCACACCGGGCAGATCGTCGTCAACGGCGCCCGGCACCGGCTACTCACCGGGACGCACGGGCCGATCCACCTGGTCGAGGTGGACGGCGTGACGCACCGGGTCAGCCGCGACGAGGGCGGCGTCCTCCGCTCCCCCATGCCCGCCCTGGTCGTCGCCACGCCGCTCGAGGTCGGCGCCGAGGTCGAGGCGGGCGCGCCGGTGCTGGTGCTGGAAGCCATGAAGATGGAGACGGTGCTGCGGGCGCCGTTCCGGGCGCGACTGAAGGAATGCGCCGTCTCCGTGGGCAGCCAGGTCGAGGCCGGCGCAGCGCTGCTGCGGCTGGAGCCGCTCGCCGACGACGACGCCGAGACCGCCGACGGCTCGACCGCCGCGTCCGTCGAGGTGGACCTGCCCGCCGCACCCGCGGAGCTGCCGGCGGGCACCCGCGCCCGGCGCGGTCAGGAGGACCTGCGCGGCCTGCTGCTCGGCTTCGACGTGGACCCGCACGACGAACGCCGGGTGCTCGACGCCTACCTCGCCGCCCGCCGGGCGGCCACCGCGGACGGCCACCGGCCGCTGGCCGAGGAGCTCGGCCTCGTCAACGTGTTCGCCGACCTCACCGAGCTGAGCCGTAACCGGCCCACGGGTGAGGACGGCGGCGGCGCAAGCCACGTGCACAGCGCCCGCGAGTACTTCCACACCTACCTGCAGAGCCTCGACGTCGAGCGGGCCGGGCTGCCGGACGCGTTCCAGGCCAAGCTCGCCAAGGCGCTCGGACACTACGGTGTCACCGACCTGGAGCGCTCCCCCGAGCTCGAAGCCGCCGTGTTCCGGATCTTCCTCGCCCAGCAACGCGCGTCCGCCGACGCCACGGTCGTCGCGACGCTGCTGCGCGCGTGGCTGCGGGAGCCGCCGCCGGCCGAGACGCTGGGCGAGCCCGCCGGTCTCGCGCTGGAGCGGCTGGTGGCCGCCACGCAGGTCCGCTTTCCCGTGGTCGCCGACCTCGCCCGCGGCGTGGTGTTCGCCTGGTTCGCGCAGCCGCTGCTGCGCCGCAACCGCGCCCGCGTCTACGCCGAGGTCCGCAAGCACCTGCGCCACCTGGACGCGTACCCGGAGGCGCCGGACCGCGCCGAGCGCATCGCGGAGATGGTACGCAGCACGGAACCACTGGTACGGCTGCTCGGCCAGCGGCTCGTCCGCGACCACCTCGACAACGCGGTCATGCTGGAGGTGCTGACCCGGCGGTACTACGGCAACAAGGCGCTCACCAGCGTCCGCACGCGTGAGGTCGCGGACTGCACGTTCGTGGTCGCCGAGCGCGCGGACTCGACCGTGGTCTCCGCCGCGGTGCGCTTCGACGCGCTGGGCGGCGCGCTGCGTGGGCTGGCCGAGCTGGCCGGCGACCAGGACGACATCGACGCCGACATCTACCTCGCCTGGGAGAACCAGCCGGAGGACCTGGACGCGACGGCGGCCGCGCTGCTCGAGGTCGTCAACGCGCACCCGCTGCCCCGGCAGGTCCGCAGGCTCACCACCACCGTCGCCGGTCGCGGCGGAGCGGTGATGCACCACCACTTCACGTTCCGTCCGTCGGACACCGGGATGACCGAGGAGCGGCTGATCCGCGGCCTGCACCCGTACATCGCCGAGCGGATGCACCTGGAGCGGCTGCACAAGTTCGACCTGACCCGGCTGCCGTCGGCGGACGAGGAGGTCTACCTCTTCCAGTGCGTGGCGCGGGAGAACCCGTCCGACGAGCGTCTCGTCGCGTTCGCGCAGGTGCGTGACCTGACCGAGCTGCGCGAGCACGACGGCCGGCTGGTCGCGCTGCCGACGACGGAGGACACCGTCGCCGCCTGCCTCGACTCGATCCGCCGCGCGCAGTCGCGGCGCCCGTCGAAGACGCGCTTCAACACCAACCGCATCGTGCTCTACGTCTGGCCACCGAGCGTCCTCACCCGCGAGGAGATGGAGATGATCGCCGGGCGGGTGCGCCCGACGACCGCGGGCGCCGGGCTGGAGGAGATCCTGTTCATCGCGCGGCAGCGCGACCGCACGACCGGCGAGCTGACCAAGATCGCCGTACGGATCTCCTTCGACGCCACCGGCGGCGCCGAACTGACCGTCGGCGAGCCGCCGGTCGAGCCGGTCGAGCCGCTCGACGACTACCGGCTGAAGGTGCTGCGCGCGAGCAGCCGCAACACCGTGTACCCGTACGAGCTGACCGGCCTGCTCGGCGACTTCGTCGAGCACGACCTCGACGACGACCACGCGCTGGTGCCGGTCGACCGGCCCAAGGGGCGCAACAGCGCGGCGATCGTCGCCGGCGTGGTCACCACGCCGACCCCGCGGCACCCGCAGGGCGTCACCCGGGTCGTGCTGCTCGGCGACCCCACCAAGTCGCTGGGTGCCCTGTCCGAGCCGGAGTGCCGCCGCGTCATCGCGGCGCTGGACCTGGCCGAGCGGATGCAGGTGCCGCTGGAGTGGTACGCGCTGTCCGCCGGGGCCCGGATCTCCATGACGTCGGGCACGGAGAACATGGACTGGGTGGCTGCGGCGCTCAAGCGGATCGTCGAGTTCACCCAGAACGGCGGTGAGATCAACATCGTGGTCGCGGGCATCAACGTCGGCGCGCAGCCGTACTGGAACGCCGAGGCGACGATGCTCATGCACACCAAGGGCATCCTGGTCATGACGCCGGACTCGGCGATGGTGCTCACCGGCAAGCATTCGCTCGACTTCTCCGGTGGCGTGTCCGCCGAGGACAACTTCGGCATCGGCGGCTACGACCGGGTGATGGGCCCGAACGGGCAGGCGCAGTACTGGGCGCCGAACCTGCCCGCCGCGCGGGACGTGCTGATGTCGCACTACGAACACACGTACGTCGCACCCGGCGAGGAGGCGCCGCGGCGGGCGACCACCACCGACCCCACCGACCGCGACATCTCCGCCTTCCCGCACGCCGTGGCCGGCAGCGACTTCACCACCGTCGGCGAGATCTTCTCCGCCGCCACCAACCCCGACCGCAAGAAGCCGTTCGACATCCGGACCGTGATGCGGGCGCTCTCCGACCAGGACCACCCGGTACTGGAACGCTGGGCGGGCATGGCCGACGCGGAGACCGCAGTGGTGCAGGACGTACACCTCGGCGGCATCCCGGTATGCCTGCTCGGCATCGAGTCCCGGGCGGTGCCGCGGCGAGGCTTCCCGCCCACCGACGGCCCGGACACCTACACCGCGGGCACGCTGTTCCCGCGGTCGTCGAAGAAGGCCGCGCGGGCGATCAACGCGGCCAGCGGCAACCGGCCGCTGGTGGTGCTGGCGAACCTGTCGGGCTTCGACGGCTCGCCAGAGTCGATGCGCAAGCTGCAGCTGGAGTACGGCGCCGAGATCGGCCGCGCGATCGTGAACTTCCGCGGGCCCATCGTGTTCTGCGTGATCTCGCGATACCACGGCGGCGCGTTCGTGGTGTTCTCGAAGGCGCTGAACCCGAACATGACCGTGCTGGCGCTGGAAGGCTCGTTCGCCTCGGTGCTCGGCGGCGCTCCCGCCGCTGCGGTGGTGTTCGCCGGCGATGTCGCCGCCCGCACCGCGGCCGACCCGCGCGTGCGGGACCTGGAGGCCCGCGCTGCGGCCGCGTCCGGCGCCGACCGCGCCGCGTTGACCGCAGAACTCGACGAGCTCCGCTCGTCGGTCCGCGCGGAGAAGCTCGGCGAGGTGGCCACGGAGTTCGACCGCGTGCACAACATCCAGCGCGCTGTCGAGGTTGGCTCCGTTGACGCCGTCATCCGCGCCGCCGAACTGCGTCCGCGCATCATCGATGCCATCGAGTCCCATCTGCGGTAGTCCGGTCCTCGGCTGCGCGAGGTGGGTGGCAGGGTCACCGAGCGCTGGTCTCGGCATGTGTCATAACTTGCAGGCCACCGGCTTGAACAGTGCATCAGTGCCGGTCTGCGTCCGCCACACCGGGTTCAGTTTCAGCGGGAGGGCTGGGGCTTGCCAGGCTACGAAGAAGTCCGGTCTGCCTCGGCGATAGCGATGCAGCTGCGGGTGGACCGGTGGCTGGCCATTGAGGAAGGCGCCGATGGCGCGCTGCACGACTGGCCGCTTGGTCTGCTGGCCGTGGATACCGGGGACCTCGACCAGGGGGATCTGTGGAGCGCTCTGCCCCTGGGGTGGGAGGGTCATCGTGTCGATGGTCGGCAGGAAAGCGATTTTCGATACCCCAGGTACCGGACAGAGCAACTGGTTGCGATAGAGCGGCGCGTTGTCCAGAAGCGAACGCAGGAACGGCTGGTCCGGGTCGTCCGGCACGGCTCCGCCGGGCACCACGAGAAGGGCGCGTACCAACCAGCCGGTACCGATTCCCCATCCGCGTTCGGCGTCCGGCGGCGGGTAGTAGGTGCGGCCGGCCCGGACCAGCGGGTCGGTGAGGACGGCGCTTGTCACCGCCGGTTGCCGCATTCGGCTGAGGTAGTAGTGGACGACCATGGCCCCTTCGCTCTCTCCGACAAGTGCCACCGGCCGGCCTGTGGCGGCATGGGCACGGTCCACCTGGCCGGCAAGGAGGCGGGCGCTGTCGACGACCGACTGATGGGTGTCGACGGGCCCGTACGGCCGAGCCCGGCCGTCGGCATCGACGCCCCGGTAGGAGAAGCGCATCACCGGGCCGGTCGGTGGCGCCGGATCACCGGGGTAGGCGGAGTTGAAGCCAGCAAGGTAGATGACAGTCTGGGGTACCGCAGGCAGGTCGGGAAGCGACGATGCCGGTACCGTCCGCTTGCTGCTGAGCCGTATGGAGGCGATATCGACGGCATACAGGCAGCCGATGACCAGGACGGCGACGAGCGGAGCCACCGGCACCAGTCGCCAGTGCACCGGCCTCTGACACAGGGCCGCGTGGACCAGTTGGCGCCAGAGCAGACCATTGATCGCCCCCACCACACCCGCCGTTGCCACCACGCTCCAGCCTGGAGTGGCAGCCACGGCGGCGCCGCCCACGGTGAGCACCGCGAAGGTGAGCAATGACCAGCCGGCCAGCCGGAGCGTCGGCAGGCCACGCCACCAGTCGGGCACGATCCCGCCACGGGCAACGAGCGGCGCCAGGACCGGCACCGGCAGCAGTTCCAGGAACAGGAACCAGGCCAACGCGAATTGGGCGGCGACAACCGAGACGGTGGCCCAGGGCACCAGAATCACGGCGACGAACACGGCGAAGAGCAGGCTACGTCCGACTAGCCGACGTAGTGGCGGCCGCGGAATTGCCGTGGGCCAGGCAAGCGCGACGCATCCAGCGCAGAACAGCCCTCGTACGACGACCGCGCAGACCAACCCGATGCCGAAACCGAACCAGCTGTCGTGGTAGACCAAGACCCAACGCAGGTCGTGGAACATGCCGTACGGCCAGATGGCAGCGAACTGGGGTGCGATCGCCCTGGTGCGTAGGAAGCCGGCCCCGTTCATCGCCCCCGCCTCCGCCGCTGCCGCCACCGTTGTCAACGCGAGAAGTAGGAGTAGCCGCGCTGAGCGCATGACGCACCTCGCTTTCCGCCAAACTCGGCGTCGCCGGGTACCCATTTCCCTGAAGGGCAATCGTCCGATTTCCGGCATGGGACCTACGCGGCCGGTGTGACCGGCGAGGCCGAAACAAGTCCCTGTCCAACGGAAGGAACGCCACTGATCGCCGGGTGGGTGTCGAAGCCTGTCCGGGGGCCGGCGGGACGCTGCCCTCTCGCCCCACGGATGGTGAAGATCAGCGCGATCACCGCGATGAAGGCGCCTACCCCGCTGGCGATCTTGTCCGCCCGTGCCGCAATCGCTTCCCATCCAGCCCGTGATCGTTGGCGGCTCAGCTGTAGTCGCCCCGGCGTGTCGACTAGCTCAGCTGCCAACGTTCCAGTCGTAAACGGGCACCATCCTGACGCGACCATCAACCCGAAACGGACACACCATCACGTACCTGAACGGGATGTCCTCATAGCGGGGGTTAGCGGACCACCAGCGTCGCCGTGGCCTGGTGGACCACCGAGCCGCTGGTGCCCGTGATGAGTATCGTGAATGTGCCGCGCGGAGTCCGGCTGGTGGTGCTCACCCGCAGGGTCGAGGCGCCAGAGGCGCTGACGGGGTTCGGCGTGAAGCTGGCTGACGAGCCAGTCGGCAGGCCGGCTGTCGACAATGCCACCGCGCCCGTCAACCCGCCGACCGCCGAGGTCGACACCGTGTAGGTGGTGGTCCCGCCCCGCAGCACCGTCGCCGACGACGGCGAGATGGTCACCGAGAAGTCCGGTGCCGGCGTGACCACCAGCGTGATCCCGGTCGAGTGGCTGGTCGAGCCGCTCGTACCCGTCACCGTCAAGGCGTACGTCCCTGGCGGCGCCGACCCGGACGTCGCGATGCTCAGGCTCACGCTGCCCGAGCCGACGACGACCGACGGCGAGAACGATGCCGTCCCGACCGAATCCGGCAGGCCGCCCAGGCTCATCGCGACGGTACCGGTGAAGCCGTTCAGGCCGGTGACGCCGATCGTGTGGCCGGCGCTGGAGCCCGCGACGACGCTGGCGGAGGTCGGCGTCGCGGCGAGGCCGAAGTCGGGCGGAGCGGTCACCACGAGCAGCACCACAGCGGTCCGGCTCAGCCCTCCGCTGGTCGCGGTGAGGGTCAGTGGGTGCGTACCGGCGGCGATCTTGGGCGCCGTGGTCAGGGCCACCTGGGCGGAGCCCGTCCCGCCGGCGACGACGGCAGGGGTGATCGCCCAGGTTGCCTGTGTGGCGGAAAGGCCGCCGAGCGCGAGCGCGACGTCGCCGGCGAAGCCGTTCACGCCCGCGATGGAGATGGTGTACGTGACACCGCCGCCCGGGACGGTCCTCGCTTCGGAAGGCGACGCGACCACGCTGAAGTCGGGTGCCGTGGACAGCCATTGGTAGGCGGCGAGCGCGTCCACCCGGCCGTACCCGTAGGCGTTGTCAGGCCCGAGCTCCCCCAGATCCACCGCGGTGCTCTCCAGCGCGCTCTGCTGGCGGTCCGCGCCCAGGTCGGGGAACGCGCCGAGCAGGAGGGCGAGCACACCGGCGACGTGCGGCGCGGCCAGCGACGTGCCGGATGCGTCGCGGTAGCCCCCATACAGGTCGGTGGTCCGCACGCCGACGCCGGGCGCGGTGAGCCGCGGCGCGACCGTCTGGTCGCAGGCGGACGGGCCGCGACTGCTCGAGGGATCGATGACCCCAGCGTCGTCGACGGCGCCGACCGCGAGGGCTTCCGGGTTGTTGGCCGGGCTGAGCACGGTGGAGGGATCGGGCCCGTAGTTGCCGGCGGAGAACACCGGCAGGATGCCGGCCGCCCGCAGGTTGCGCAGATCCGGCTGGAAGTCGAGGTTGCAGCCGCCGACGGCGCCGCTCCAGGAGTTGTTGACCACGTCGGGTGCGTCGGGCGTGGCCGGGTTGCCGTCCGGGTCGAGCAGCCATTGGAAGCCCAGATGGATGCGCGAGGTGGTAGTGCTGCCGCGGTCGTTGAAGATCTTTACGGCGATCCACTTCGCGCCCGGCGCGACGCCGATCGACGTGCCCCCTGCCGAGCCTCCGACCAGCGCGCCCATCGTCGCCGTTCCGTGCCCGTTCACGTCGGTCGGAACCGCCGGGTGCTCGCCGTTCGGGTCGTACCAGCTGTTGCTGCCGCCGCGCCAGGTCGCGGTCAGGTCCGGGTGGCTGCCGTCCACTCCGGTGTCCATCGTGGCCACCACGGCGCCCTGGCCGGTGAGGCCGAGGCTCCACAGCGCCGGGGCGTTCACCGCCGCGACGTTCGGCTCCACGGGCGCGGCAAGGTTCGACGAGGCGACCGTTGACGGCGGGGCCTGGACCGTGCGGTCGGGACCGATCTCGCGCACCTCCGGCCGTGCCGCGAGCTCGGCGATCACCGACGGTTGGGCGACGACCGCGACCGCGTTGACCACCCACAGCGGCACCGCGTCGGCCACCAGGCCCTGTGCCCGTCGCCGGGCGAGCAGGTCGAGCACGCCGGTCTGAGCGGCCGCCGCCCGGGCGCGCAGGGCACGCACGAGCGCGACCTGGCGCTTCCGGCGGGACGGCGCGACGACGGTGCTCGGGTCCAGCTGGGACCTGAGCACCACGATGGCCTTCACCATTCCGGCACGTTCCGCGGATGCCGTTGGGCCGGCTTCGGCGGGTGCCGCTGCGGCTCTGTGGCCCACCGTCGCAGGGGCCATCAACGCCGTGACGAGAGCAGCGGCCATCACGGTGCGCTTCATCGGACGTCCTCCCGGATCCTCTGCTCGATCTCGCCGGTGGGCGTTGCTGCCGGCCGGCGGCGCCGCACGGCCATCAGGAGCCACCCGGCGAGCACCGCCAGTACGCCGATCACGACGGCCGCCGCAGCATTTGCGATCGGGGCGAGACCGTCGCGGGACCGCGGCGGCGAGACCGCCGGTGGTGGCACCGACCACTCGAGGGGCACCGCCAGGCGCGCTCCGCCCCGGTGGATCACGGCGGTGGCCGGTACGACGCCGGGGCCCGACAGGTCGCCGGTGCCGAAGAACCGGCCCGGCTCGATCTCCCGCAGCGGCACGACAGTGGATCCGCCGTCGAGCTCGACGGTGACGCTCTCGATTTCCGCCGGTGGTGGACGTCGCGAGCTCGCGGCGAGAACCATGAACCCGTTGGTGCCGGGCCGGTTGGGTGTGACCGAGACCGAGACCACGACGTCGCCGACGGATTCGGTCCGGGTCACGGCGGTCGGCACGCCAGTGTCGGGCACCGTGGACTGCCTGGACGGAGGTGTCTCGACCAGCGCCCCCGCCAGAAGCAGGAGCACGACACCCGCCGCGGCCTCGGCCGAGAGGAGCCGCCGTGACGGCGGCGCGGCGAGCCGGGTCCCCAACCACCCGTGCACTCGGGCGGCGTTGACCAGGCCGAGGCCACCCGCCACCGACAGCAGTACGCCCTTGGCGATCAGAAGGCGGCCGTACGTCGTGTCGACCAGCGCGCGCACCGACTCGACCTCGCGCCCCGCGCTGTAGAGCCCGGTCGCCACGACCAGCGCCACGCCAACGGCGGCCAGCACCGTGAAGCGGTAGCCGACGACCCTCAACAGGTCGCCGCGCCCGGCAGCCGATCTGTCGGGGCGGGCGAGCACCACCGCCAGCGTGGCAACGCCTCCCAGCCACAGGCAGGCCGTGAGGGCGTGTACGGCGACCGCCGCCACGGCCACGGCGCGCGACGGCCCGACCGACGCGGCATGGCCGCCGAGTGCCTCGACCGTCACGGCGACCGACACGAGCAACCCGACAGCCGTCCACGGTGCCGGGCCGCGAATGTGCGGCGCCCGGGCCGGGGATCGCAGGGCGAGTGCGAGCGCGGCGAGGGCGAGCAGAACCGCCTCGCGGGCCAGCCAGAGGTTGCCCCAGCGGGTGTCGGACAGCAGGGTGACGGCCGTCGACGACCCGAGGGGGCCGGACCGGTACGTCTGGACGACGAGGTCGGCACCGCCGACGACCGCCGCCAGCCCGCCCGCGGCGGCCGCGAGCGTGAGCGCCCGCCGGCGCGCCTGGTCGGCGGCAACGCGAACGGGCTCGGCAGCCGCCGGGTCGACCGGTCGGAGCACCACTCCGGCGACCGCCAGTCCCCCGATCAAGCCGGCGAGCAGGCACAGGCCGAGCCACCGGCGGACCACATCGTGTGGAGGCGTGTCGTCGCCCGATTCGAAGGCCTGCAGCGCCGGCCCGCCGGGCGACCGGTTCCCGGCTGTGAAGACCACGACGCCGCCCGTCGTGTGCCCGTCGTCCTCCGCGAGGACGCGCCAGGCGATGCCGTACGTCCCGGGTGCGAGCGTCGGCAGCTCGAGCACGAGCTGGCGAGGGCCGCGGCGGTCGGTCGCGATACGGGTTCCCTCGACCGTCCGCCCGGTGCTGTCGAGCAGCGACGCGCTACTGAACTCGGGTGAGATGTCCTCGCTGAAGCGCAGCAGCGCGACACGGGGCACCCGGGTGACGGTCGTGCCGTTGGCGGGTTGCGATTCGAGCAGAACCGCGTGGGCGGCCGCGGGCCGCGCCGGCAGGAGGACGAAGAGGAGCACACCGGCTGCGCCGAGCAGCCGCAACCAGATCCTGGCAGCCGGCCAGCAGGCCGGGTCAGCGGACCGCGACATGCTCCACCTGCGCGTTACCCAGCAGCACACTGACCCTGCCGCCGCGATGGATCCAGTTTCCCGGGTTTTCGAACACCAGGTAGTACGTGACGCCGGTCTTGTACACGCCGGTATGGGAATGGTTCATCAGCAGCTCGTGGACGACCAGACCGGTCTGCTCGTCCACCACGGCCGGCGGCGTGTCCTCGTCGTGCAGGGTGTTGGCCAGTTCCGGGTCGACGACCGTGAAGCGCAGGTCGACCAGGCCACCGCCGCCGGTCACCGCCACCCGGGTGACTTGCACCCCGCTGCGCTGGCCGAGACTGTCGGCGTCCACAACCGGCCGCGCCCAGGCCGCCGGGACGGGGCTGTCGGCGGTCTTCGCGCCGTCGGTCGATGCGTGCCAGGCCGCCAGGATGAACCCGGTCAGCGCGATCGCCAGGACGACGCCGGTGAGCCCCCCGGCGAGGCGCGCGTGACGCCCGCCCCAGCGCCACCGGCCCCTTGGCGGGGAAACCGGTGTGCCGCCCGGGTCGAGTGAATCGCTCATGGCGGTACCTCGCCTCAGTGGTGGATGAAGGTCAGCATCCCGCCGCCCGTCGCCGGGGTCGGGCCGTCGCCGGTCTGCACACCGTTGGTGACGTGCTGCTGGCGGTTGTACAGCGGGAATCCGCGCGGGCTCGGTCCGGAACCGGCCGGCACCGTGGCGATCGCGTCCTCCGTCGCGCCGGCCGGGATCGTCTCGGCGTTCGCGTCAAAGGGGACGTTCAGCGGTCGGGCGTCGCGGGCGACCACCCGCTCGTGCATGCCGAGCAGCAGCATCGTCGTGTTGTCGTAGCCGGCGTTCAGATAGCGCAGCAGCACGCGTTGCCCGGCTGCCGCCGTGATGCCCGGTGCCGTATCCGGGTAGGCCTTGCCGTTGATGAGCCAGTACGTCGCCCGGTAGCCGTGCATGTCGAAGGTCTCGGGTGCGGCATTGAAGGCGGGGTCGATCGCGCTCAGGACGAGCAGGGCCTCCACGTCGTACGCGGTCGTCGCCGAGTTGTAGGCCTGGTTGGGCGTCGGCGGCCGGACAATGAGCGCGCCGTAGAGCCCCATCGCCGCCTGACGTCCGGCATCACCGCCGCTGCCGTACAGGTAGGTGCCGGGCTCGTTGGCCGTGAAGGTACGGGTGACCGTCGCGCCGACGGCGGCGTCGGTCGGTCCCGCGTTGAAGGCGATGCCCGGGATCTCGAACGAGAGCGGGTGGCCGGCGGGGAGGTCGTTGGTGACTGCGAGGGTGACGGTGTCCCCGACGTTGACGGTCAGGACCGGCCCCGGCAGGCCCGGCGTTACGCCGGCACAGTTCCCGGGCGTCGCAGTGGCGCCGAAGCCCCAGATCGGGACGTTCACTCCGCCGGCCAGCGTGGCGGTACCGACCGTCGCGCACAGGTTGATGGACACCGGTGCGGCCGAGACGCTCGAGCTGGCAAACCCGAGCCCGGCGGCGATCAGGACCAGGACGAGGACCGCCCTGTTCGTCGCCTTCAACGTGAGTGCGCGCATCGCCGATATCTCCTTAGGCTCGCGGCCGTTCATGGCGCGTCGTACGTGAGCGCCATGAGGTTGCCCCACGTCGAGAAGGGGGCCGGGTTGGGGCCGGTGTACCGCTGCGTGTGGACGAGCACGCGGACCTGGCCGCCGTTTGATCCGGTGCCGACGTAGGCGCTGGCGGGCCCGGGCAGCGTCCACGTCGAGGTGACGTCGCTGGAACCCACGTTCTGCGGCTGCGCCGGCGGTGGCGGTAGCGCGACCCACCCGGCCGAGGTCGCGGACGAGCAGCCGGCGGCGCCCGCGATCGTCCAGTTGCAGATCTTGACCGTCTGCTGCGGCGGGTTCGATCCGATGGCCACGCACGTGGTGGCGGTCGTGCTGCCGCAGTTCTCGCCCTTGTAGGTCACCTTGAGGTTCTGGGCGCCGGCCGGAAGTCCGGTGACCGCGGCATACCAGTCCACGGCCAGCGCGGTGACGGTCGCGCTGCTCAGGTGGGTCGCTGCCACCGTGCCGAGTTGGCCTCGTCCCACTGTCCAGGTCGTGGTGCCCTGTCCGCCCGTGACCAGCAGAACCTCGTTGTCGATCCGGACGTAGTAGTCGCCAGAGGCGGGGAAGCCGGCGGCCGAGGCGACGGTGATGCTCGTCTGCGTGGCGGTCGTCGCCGTCGGCCGGGTCGTCGTCCTCGGGTTCACCATGTAGTACCTGGTGTCGTCCACGCCGAGGTCGGCCACGGTGCCGCCCTTGAGCACGCCACCGACGATGGTGCTCAATGTCGGGTAGCCCGTGCACCCGCCGGGTGGGTCGACCCGCAGCAGGGTGGCCATTCCACCGAAGCCCGAGTCGAAGTTGGCGAATTCGTTGAGTGCGTGGCTGTGCCACGGGAAGTACCACTCGCCGCAGATGTTCTGCGACACCACCCCGGTGGGCAGGGTGCCCTGGTAACCCAGGTACGGGCTGCCGCCGTACCAGGTGTTGCCGTCCTTGAAGGCGACGTTGCGGTAGTTGGGCGGAGCCACGGGCAACGGGTTGGTGTTGGGATCCCATTTGTCCTGGTCGTCCCAGCGCAGGAGGAAGTCCTCGGTCTGCCCGGAGCCAATGGTCTCGCCGAAATGCTCGGTAGATGCCGAACCACCGCCGGGCGCGCGCAGGGGCCGGCCGTCCTGGGCGATCAGGGTCGTGTGGTTGCCGTGCGGATGGAAGGGATGGTTCAGGGCACCCGCGTTGATCATCCGGACCAGAGCGGGCGGGGCGCCGGGCGAGGTCGGACGGATCCGCACCAGGGCCCCGTACGGCTGGTTGGGCAGCAGCCCGGAGCCGTTGTCCTGGATGGTGTCCGGAAACTCCCGCCCATTGACGGCGAAGTAGCGGTCGCGCCGGGCGTTGACGTCGTACGTCGTGCCGGTCTCCACCGCATGATGCAGATCGGGATCGATCTCGCTGAGCAGCAGGAGGTACTCGCGCGCCGGGTCGAACGCGGTCGCGGCGTCGTAGGCGTAGCCCGGGCCGAGGCTCGGGCGCACGATCAGGGCGCCGTAGAGGCCCATCTCGATCTGCTTGGCGATGTCCGAGCCGCTCTCGTACAGGTAGCTGCCCGGACTGCCGGCCGTGAAGCGGTAGCTGACGGTCCCGCTCGTCGCCGCCGCCTCGGTGGTCAGCAGACCCGCGGCGCCGCCGGTGGCGGCCACCGCCGCGTCCTGGCCCGGGAACACGATGGACGCCGGCTCCGGCAGGTTGTTGGTGAGGTTGACGACGACGGTCTCTCCCTGGGTCACGCACAGCACCGGTCCGGGGCTCTGGAATTGACCGCTGTCGGGGGCGTCGGCGTTGGCGTAGCTCCACATGAAGACGCTGTTGCCGTCGGGTGTCTCGATGTAGCCAGTCTTCGCCACCAGGTTGAAGGTGTGCGTGCCGCCCGAGACGGCGCCGGGTGTGCACACCATGCCGCTCCTGGGCGCCCCGGCGGGCAGCGCGTCGGCGTGGCCGGGAGCCACCAGCGCCGAGCCGGCGGCGAGCGTGACGACGGCGGCCAGCCGTTGGGCTTTCTGCCTCATCATGGCCTTCCTTCCGCGACGCGCGGCCCGCGCCCGCTCAGACATAGGTCTGACTCACGACTGTTTGGGCTGGCAGGGGACGCGCCGGCGAGTACACCCGGACCTCGGTCATCATTCCGCCGGGCCCCGGGGCGGTGGAGCCGAAGTTCGCGAGCTTCCGCCAGTCCCGGTTCTTGAAGTAGTAGACGTTGTAGCTTCCCCAACTGTCGGAACCGGACGGCCGCGCCGCGTCGTAGCCCGGCGCGTCGAACAGCACGTCGCGCGCCTCACCAGGGCCGAGGTAAAGGGTGTTGGTCCAGTACGACGTGTCGACGGCGCCGTTGCGCAGCAGCGCGGCGTCCTGCCCGATGACGTGCATCGGAATCCCCGGCAACTGCATGCTGTGCTGCTGGTAACCGAGGTTGGCCAGCCGCAACAGGGAGCGGTCCCCAGGGTTGACCTGAATGAGCGCGGAGTTCGGCTGGCTGTAGTCCGGGGCGTCGTCGTAGTTCGGGTTCGGCGTGGCGATGCGCATGTCCGCCGGCAGGCTCGTGCTGTCGTTGGGCAGCACGGTCTGCGGATAGACCCGCCCGTTGAGCGTGAACCACTGCGGGTCGTAGTCCGTCGCGATGGACTCCTGGATGTCCCGGTCACCGTCGTGGAAGTTCGTCCACAGCTCGTTGAACAGGATCGCGAAGTGGCGGTGGTAGCCGGTCGACCCGTCCCCGTCGTTGTACGCGAACCGGGTGAACCCGCCGATCGAGGTGCCGTCCTGCGCGGGCCGGACGAAGACGATCCCCGTCATCCCCATCTGTACGTGCTCGACGTCCTCGAAGTGGCAGTGGTACATGTACGTGCCCTCGCGGTGCGGGCGGTAGAAGTAGGTCACTTGCTTGCCGATGGGCACCGCCACGGACACCTCGGGCACGCCGTCGTTCACCGGCGACGGCAGGTCGAAGCCGTGCCAGTGGATCGTGTGGGAGTCCGTCAGATCGGGGCGCTGCACCAGACCCAGGTTCGTCAGGGTGATCTTGATGTCGTCGTTCTGCAGGAACTCGAGCGTCGGCGCGGTGTGCTTGGTGTGACCCTTGTAGGTGGAGATCAGCTCCGCCACCGACAGGGCGGGGTCGACAGGGACGAAGCCGAAGATGTAGAGGGGGTTGCCCTCCCGGCCGGGGACGCTGAGGTACCCGTCCGTGGCGACCAGGGACAAGGCAGTCGTCGCCGCCTCGGCGCGGCGGGCGCCGAGGGGACTGTTCTGCTCGGCCATGCCGATCAGTCCGCCGGCAGCAACGCCCGCCGCGCCCCAGCCGACCGCTCTGAGGAACTCTCTCCTCGTCGAGATTCGCGCCATGGCTTTCACATCGGACTCCTCACTGGCCGCTCGGGACGACGATTACCGGTATTCCGGGGAGTTCGTCAGCGCCGAGATCCCACGGTGTGGTGTCCCGCTGCGGCAGCAGCAGCTGCGGACGGGTTTGCCCATCGATGTCGCCGGGGGTTCCGACAGGAGCGCCGATCGCGGCGGCGGAACACGCCGACATGGTCGCCGGGACCGGGGTGTTCGAGCAGCGCACGCCGCGGTCGATCGCCGGCGAGGCGCCCTGGAGGTGGTAGTTTCCGGTCAGTCCGACCGGCGGATCCTGCCCGGTGATCGTCACCGCCGCGGTTTGCGGGTCCAGCCGCGACCCGGACACGGTCAGCTCGTTGACGAACGGCGTCACGAACAGCGGGTTCTCGCCGATCCGGTTCGCCTGGCCCCCGGGCACCGGGCGCAGCACGCCGTCCGGACCGAGGTTGAGACCGTTGGTCAGTGTCGAGTAACGCGGCGTGTACGTGTCCGCGTTGTTCGTGGTCCCGGAAACCTCGAAGTCGATGAAGCCGCCGTCGACGAGGGTGGCTCCGGGCCCGAACTGGCTCAGGGTGAACGCGTTGTTGTTCCAGAAGATGTTGTTGAACAGCGCGGCCGGACGCGAGAAGTCGGGCGTGCCGGCGGGCAGCATCGCCTGGAACAGCGGGTCGTTCGCCTCCGATGCCAGGCCGGCGGAGTGCGGGTTGCCGTCGGAGTTCTCCGACGATCCGGTGGAGACGTTGTTGGCCACGGTGTTGTTGACGATCCGCACGTTGGACGAGTCGTCGAGCATGACGGCCCCGCCGATGTCGGCCGCGCCATTGTTGTTGATCATGTTGTTACGGATGTTGATCGGCGCGGTGAGCGCGTCGAGTATGAAGATGCCGCCGCCGTCGTCCCCGGAGTAGTTGCTCTGGACCAGGTTCCGGTCGACATCCACCGCCCCGGTCCCGTCCCCCAGCGCGGCCGGCGAGCCCACCGGCAGCTCCGTCTCGATCGCGATGCCGGCGCCGGAGTCGACCGAGTCGTTGTAGTAGATCTGGCTGTCGTGGATCCTGCCGCCGGGGCTGAGCCCGATGTGGGCGACGCCGGCTCCGTAGTTCACGCTGAAGTTCGAGCAGATGATGCTGTTCGCCAGCTCATACCCGTTCGAGCCGTAGAAGAGCCCCACGGCGCCGGCCTCGGTCAGGCCACCGTTGCCGATCAGCCGGTCGTTGGCGATCCGCACGTTGTAGTTGTGGTTCACCCGCGTGCCGGTCCCGCGCGGACCGGCGTCGTACGGCTGGCCGAGCGCGATGCCGCCGGCGACGATCCCGCCGTTGTTCTCCAGCACGTTGTTGGTCAGCTGCATGTTGTTCGCGGAGGCCTGCAGCTGGATGCCGCCCGCCCCCTGGCCCTGGCCGGTCGTCAGGCCCAGGCCGTCGATGCGGGCCCGGTTGAACACCGCGGTGAGGCCGGTGCCGATGTCGTACGACGTCGTGGTCTTGGCCAGCACCGTGATGTCCGCGCCGCGCAGCACCGGGTGGGCGCCGGACAGGCCGTTGCCCGTCACCCCGGCGTACGGCGAGTTGGCACTGATCGTCGCGTCATAGTCCGGCGTGTTCTGTTGGAAGTACCGGCCGTCGATCACGGTGCCGGCGACGTTGAACCGAGGGTCCTCCGGGTCGCGGGCCTGCAGTTCGTGCGCGCCGATGATTCCGCCCGGACCCAGTCCCTGGAGCTTGAGCGGCTTCCACAGCAGAACGTTCTCGTTGTAGACGCCGGACGAGAGCACGAGCAGGCTGCCGGGGGTCGCGCTGTTGATCGCGTTCTGCAGGGCGTGCGCTCCGCCGTTCCCGGCGGCCGGCGGTGGCGGCGGGACGTTCACCACCGGCGGCGTGTACGCGACGGTGTTCGTGCTGGTGCCGTTGGTGCCCAGTACGTGCACGGTGATCCCGTTGACGCTGGACACGCCGCCGTTCACGTTCGCCGTGGTGATGGTCAGCTGCTTCGGGCCGGGCCGGAAGGTCGTGTTCGGCCCCTGGTTCGCCGACGCATCCGAGGCGAGCGCCGGCACGTTCAGCACGATGGTGTCGGGCGTGGAGCCGCTGCCCGGGGTCCAGCTGACGATGCCGCCGTTGGCCCGGGTCAGGGTCTGCACCTGGCCGCTGCGGTCGTCGGTCAGCGTCGCCCGTACGCCGGTCGCGTCGGTAGCCGCGCCGGTTATGCCGATGAAGTCGGCCTGGACGGTGATCCGGCGGCTGCCGGTGGCCGGCACGACCGGGGTGGAGACCTGAAGCAGCTCGGGCCGTGCCGGGACGGCGGGGTCCTCGCACGCGGTGCCGGAGATCGGATCCAGCGGGAGGTCGAGCTGCGTGGTCAGGCCCGGCCACGCCTCGGCCGGCGTGGTGGCGACGAGCAGGTTGGGGTTGAAGTTGGCGTTCGGGTGCTCCTTGGTCCCGGGGTCGTCGACCTTGATCAGGTACATGCCGGGGCACGGGCCCTGCGGGATCGGGCAGTTGAACGTCTCGGTGGAGGGCACCAGCGCCTCGAAAGAGCCGTCGGGGCTGGTGGTGACGGTGGTCAACAGCCGCCAGGTGTTCGGGTCGTACGGCTGGTTGACGTTCGGCGTGGTGTCCACCCGGGCGTAGATGCCGACCGGGATGCCGGCGATCGGCCGCGGCTCGCCGTACCACGGCGACATCTTGTTGCGCTCGAAGTAGATGTCGTTGAAGACCTGCCCGACCAGGCGGCCAGGCGGCTGCACGTCGCCGGTCCGGTTGTCATCGGCGTCCGTCCCGTTGGGGTCGGTCCGGAAGTTCGTCATGAGGAAGAAGTCGGCGTTGGCGTTCTGGCCGTTTTCGAGGACGACGAGGCGTTTGTCGCACAGCGGTCGGGACTTGCTGGTGGCCTGGTTCCCGGTGTAATAGATGCTCCGGGTGGTCAGCGTTGACTGGTCGATGACGTGGCTGTCACCGGCGCACGGCGGCGGCGGGATCTGCGGTGCGAACTGGTTGCCGAGGTCGACGTTGACGTCTTCCTCTCGGACGATGTGGTACAGGCACCCCTGCCCGCCGCCGGGGACCCCGCCCTTCGGATTGCTGATCCCCGCGACGCCACCAGCCGGGTTGCAGGCACGGCCGTCCGAGCCGTCCTTCGGCATGATCACATGAGTGATGTACGTGCCCGCCACAAGCGGGTGATCCGATGGATCAGACCCGTCCGTGCACAGGTCCGTGCTCATGTTCAGCCCGGTCGGGCAGTAGTCGGCGAAGGCGTAGCCCCCGTCGAACGCCCCGTCCTTGGTCTGCTCGCCGGCGAGCGGCACCTCCAGGCAGTTCGGTCCGATCTTGTCATTGAACTGGCTGCTGATGTCCGCACCGCTGAAGTCCCGAATCGGGTTGCAGCTCTGGGTGGACGTGTTGCCGTCGGGTTCCTGGGGGTCCTGGTCCGCGTTCGGCTGCTGCCAGTGGTCGGTGACGTACTGGTTGAGGACCACGTCGTCGTTGGTGTTCGGCTGACCGTCGGGTCCGGGGCCTTCCAGCAGCACGGTGACGCCGGGAATGCCCGGCTCGTAGTCCTCGGCAGCCTGGAACCGCGCGTCGAACTCGTTGCGCGTGGTGGAGTTGAAGGTGATACCGACGATCTGGCCAGGCGTGCCGGCGGGGTAGTCGCGCTTGCCGAAGTCGACCGTCGCGCGGTGACCCTCGAGCAGGAGCTGGTTGTGCAGCAGACCGCCGCCCTGGTTCGTCGGCACGCACGGGTTGGCCGGCACCGCCGGGGGCGCAACGCTGCACGACGGGATGACCGCTCCGGTGTGTTCGTCGTGCACGGAGGGGCCTGGGTAGGCGCTGAAGCGGGCGAAGCCCTGCTCGTTGATGATCCACCGGCCGAGTGCGCCGCCCTCCGCCGTCGGGTACTCGTAGTGCCCATTGGCGTCGGTGAACGTGCCCTCCTTGATGGAGCCGTCCCGCCACCGCTGGTCCACGTCGGTGTTACCGATCGCCGCGTCGACGCCCGCGTCGTACCGGCCGTTGTTGTTCAGGTCCTTGTAGACGTGGCCGTCCAGCCAGCCGAACCAGCGGGACACCCCCAGCCCGACCTCACCGTCGTCGCCGGTGTCGTTGACGTCGACGGTCTGTCCTCCGGCCACGGTGAGCGGTTTGAAGCGCATGATGTAGGTGAGCTGCTCGTCCCAGACCGACAGGTTGTACGTCCCGGCCGGGACGTTCTGGATGTCGAAATTGCCCGCGGCATCGCCCCGGCCGACGTACACCATCCGGTCCGTGGTGCTGTCCGAGAGCGCGACGAACGGGTTTTCCACCGGCTCGTTGTAGGTGCCGGTGGTGTACGGCGCCCACTCCACCCAGTTGCGCGCTCTGCCCGTGATCTCGCCCGTGCCGGTGGTGGCGAACGGGGTGGGGGCACATACAAAGCCGAACCAGTACGCGGTACGGTTGTTCGGCGGTTCCCACAGCTGCTCGCCCGGAGCGCCGGTGCCGTCGCTGCCTTCCTCGACGGGGGCCAGCAGCTGCAGTCCACCGTCGATGGTCGTAGTCTGGTACCACCGGCTATCAGGGTCGCTGTTGCAGGGCTGGTCCGGCGGGTGCACGTCGATGAAGTACGTAGCCGGCCCCAGGTCGTCGAGCTGGGCGAACCCGGTGCCGTCGGTCAGGCAGTTCCCGCCGCACAGCGGGTTGTTGTTGTAGTCGACCGTGACCGCGTTGCCGGTCTGCTCCTCGAGCCCGATCTTGAAGCCATCCAGGCCCGCCTCTTCGGTGTCCGGCGCGCCGTTGGCCCACGCGTTGTCCTCGAACACGAAGACCCGGATCTTACCCAGCGGCAGGGGGTGCTCCTCGCTCTGCTCAGTCAGATCGATCCGCGCGGCCAGCGTTCCGTCAGCTGCGGCGTCGTCAGGCAGCGTGATGTGCTTGCCCCACATCTTGTGGTTCAGCGAGCGAACCGAAATCAGGTAACGTCCCGCGGGCAGCCTGACTGTCGGTCGGCTCTGGTCACCTTCCGCAACGACCGGACTGTTGCTCTCGCTGTTCAAGGCGAGCGGATCGCTGGGCAGCTTCGTGTTGTCCGCGTTGATGATGTACGTGAAGTTCTCGAGCTGCCCTGCGGCCGGGTTGTCCCGAGCGGTCGCGAAGTCGCGCGCGTCCACGGTGACCGCGCAGCCCCCACCCGGGCACGCCGTAGCCGCCAACGCCGAAGAGACGACACCGGTGAGTCCCATGACCGTGGGAAGGAGAGCGGCGACCATGAGGACGACCGCCGATGGTGCGACCACCCGGCGAGCTCGCCCGGGTCGCCTCCGTACCGGGGGGAGAAGGATTGGCCCTGTCCGTGGATCGACTCGACCCGGACGGCGAGCGGCCGGTGTGGCGGACGACCGCCTGATCGAAGGCTGTGAACGCCACGCCTTCCACGCTGTCCGCAATGCGCTTCTCATCGTCCGGCTCGACCGGTCTGGTCGCATTGGCTCCACCTCCCGGCGCGATGCTCTGCGCGTATCCGCAGATCAGAGCACGTGTCGCGCATGACCCTGATGATGGAGTCGCGCGGTCGGCACGGGACGTTCGTGACAGGTTTGTCATCTGGCTGTCATGCCAGAGGTACGCCGGCCGCGGCCTCCCGCAGGTGCCCTGCGCCGGGTGTTCGGGGGACTCAACCGCCTGCCGCTGATCCCGGTTACTGAGGCGCGGGCGCCAAATCCGTAGGCGGCTGCTGCGCGGCGAAGCGCGGGAAGACGAGCGAGACCGTCGTGCCCACGTCGGGCTCGCTGGTCAACCGGAGCGAGCCACCCCATGACCCGACAACGGCTCGCACGATCGCCAGGCCGAGCCCGGTGCCGGAGAAGGTGCCTCGAGGAGCCGGTGGCACGCCCGCGTTGCTCAGTGCCTCGACCCGCTCCGGTGATATTCCCGTGCCCGAGTCGGCGACCACAATGCTCCAGCTGTCCCGCGCGCCAATCCCCTCGACCTCGATCCGGTCACCGGGTCCAGTGAACTTGACCGAATTCTCGAGAAGACAGTCGAGCGCCACCTCCAGCCGATCCTGATTGATTGACGCCATGCCCACCGTGGAACGCACGCTCCACTGCCGATTCGCCGCGGGCCGCCAACGCCGCACGACACCAGCCAGCACCATGTCGACGTCTCGCATCTCCCGGTGGTACGGCCCGTCCATCTGAATGAGGGTCACCAATCGCTGGGTTATGCCGGCCAGCCGATCCAGCTCCTCCAGCACGATCCGAGTGTCCTCCTGGATCTCGGGGTCGTCGGCGGCAGCCCGCACCAGCTCGGTGTATCCGCGAGCGATCGTGATCGGGGTTCGCAACTCATGCGACGCAAGCCTGATGAAACGGTCCTGGGAATCGGCGCGCCGGCGCTCGACATCGGCGAGGCGGGCGACCTCGGCCACCATCTGCTGGCGCCGCCGCACATGCCAGACCATAACGCCGAACACCGCAGCCATCAGCGGCACCTCAGTGGTCTCCTCCCACCCGATGGCGGCCACCGAGGCGTGGTGGACGAGGATATATCCCGTTGTGAGCGTGATGGCGGCGAGCACGGCGGCCATGACAATCGGACGCCAGGTGGTCAGTCCGTACACGACCGAGAGCCCAATCCACACGAGATGGAAGGGGACTGTCTCCTTTCCCGGCAGGACGTACATCAGGTAGCTGTTGACAACGGCTGTGAGGGCCCAGCCGCCGAGGAACAGGCGGTCATTCCGCGACGAATCGATATCCGACATTGCGTACTGTCTCCACCCGCTCGGGGGTGTCCAGCTTGGTTCTGAGCCGGCGAATGTACACATCGACCACGTTGCTGCCCGGGTCGAACAGGAGTCCCCAGACGTCGGCCAGCAGCTCGGCCCGGCTGCACGCCTGCCCGGCCCGCTCCATCAGGTGCTGAAGCAAAAGGAACTCCCGCAGCGACAGCTCGACCTGCCGACCGGCCACCGAGGCGCGGCGCAGCCGAAGATCCAGGCAGATCGGCCCCACGGACAAGGAACGCCTCGCCGGACCCGGGGCGGGGGCGCGCATCCTCGCCCGCACCCGGGCCACCAGCTCCGCCACCGCGAACGGCTTGACGAGAAAGTCGGCCGCGCCCGCCTCCAGGCAGGCGACCCTGGTGCCGATCTCCGGCACCGCGGACAGTATGAAGACACGTTGGTCGGGGCGGGAGCCAACGAGCCGGTGGAGGATCTCGACACCGCTGAGGCCGGGCAACATCAGATCCAGCAGGACAAGATCAAACTCCGTGGCGAGAGCCGTGTCCAGACCGTCCCGCCCGGTTCCTGCCCGCTCAACGACGTGCCCGTCGTCACGCAGCGCGCGCGACACAAGCCGGGCGATTCGGTCGTCGTCCTCCACCACAAGTACCAGCCCCACCGGACACCTCCGTCGGCGACCGCAACATATCCACCCAACCCCGGATAGCCAAGGCTTCTGTCGTAAATCAAGCGCTGAGACGCCGGTTCGATCCTTCCGGGCGGTGCGGTGCCCGTGCGGGAGACGGGCAAGTCGATCGTCCAGGTCGCGCGTTACCTGGGGATCAACGACGGGACCCTGGCGAACTGGGTGAAGGAGGACCGCGAGGCTCGCGGTGAGGCCGCGGCAGAGCAGCTGTCCGAGGACGAGCGGGCGGAGCTGGCCCGGCTACGGCGGGGGAACGCCGAGCTGGCGATGGAGCGCGATGCCCTCAAGCGACCCTCGTCCTGCGCGAGGAAGCGACGGGCCGGTGAGCGTGGCCGGGTTCATCGCTTCCAGGAGGACCGCGCATGACGTGCCGCACGTGGTGGCCTGCCGAGCCCTGGCGGTGTCCGAGTCGTGATTCGGCAAATGGCGCAACCGGCCGCCAACTCCCCGCCAGGACCGGCGTGTCCAGCCGGCAGCCGCGGTCAGGAAGGTCCTCGACGACTCGGTCGGCACCCACGGCAGTCCTCGCATCGGGATCGAGCTACGCGACCAGGGCTGGCCTGTCTCGGACAACGATCGCGCAACTCATGGTCGGCCGAGCTCGACCTGGCCGCACGGATCAAGCGCCGCCGGCGGGGCCTGACCCGGCCCGGCAAGCGCCCGGCCGCTACGGACCTGGTCAAGCGGGTCTTCACCGTGCCGGCGCCGAACGTCACCTGGTGCGGCGACATGACCGAGTTCGCCCGCGCCTGCGCCCGCTGGAATGGCGCGCCAGGCGATCCACGATTCCAGGCGATTGATACACCGAGTTGGTCGACGACTTCTGGCTCTCCTCAGAAAGCCGATTGAGCCGCCAAGGAATAGCGGGGAGCAGCCTCTCGACGCTGACCTGCCTTACCCGTACAGAGGCCCGCCCTCGGGGTCGGCGCGGGGCGATGCGCAGGCCGCGAGAGCGGGGCCTCGTCGGGTAGTGGGATCAACGCTATTCAGAGCTTGGGGCAGGCTATGCCGGCGCCATCGAAGTGGCCGTGGCCATCGCTGGCGATAAAGGAGTTAATGGCGCCCGTGTACTTGCCCTGCGGGTTCATCTTGGTCGGCCCAATTGAGCCACTAGAAGGGTTTACCATGCCCGCGCTGACGCAATTCCCGTAGGTGTAGTTGTCGCCAGGGCCGGCCTGAGCTGGTGCCGCGAAGCCGATCACGGCTATGCCGCCCGCCGCCAACGCGACTGCAAGTCTCCGCATGGTTCCCCCGTCCTGCTGCCTTCGGCTGGGCCTGGTCGCCCCTGGGAAACCTGGGCAGCAGCTATAAGTTAAGGGCTCGCTACGGTGGGCACCTTGGTTATGCCGAGTTTGGGGTCAAGCAGAAAGTGACGGGGCCACAGCCCTCGTCGCGGGGCGAGGGCCCATTGGATCAATAGTGGACCCGGATGACCACCAACTCTCGACCCCAGGCGTGGCGATCCAGGCGGGCAGAGCGTCGGCATAGGCGTACCGCGGCCACGCGACGAGGGCAGCCCGCTCGTCGATGTTCTCGGCGCGACCCGAGACGGCCTCGGCAATGACCTCGTGCAGCTCCCAGGCAAGGGCGGCCCGGCATCCGGCCACGGCCGCGGCCAGGTAGTAGTTGGACCGTCACGGTGAAGCGGGCCGGCAGGGCGCGCCACAGCCGGCCGGCGAGCCAGGCCAGGTGGCCGGTCACCGCGGCGAAGACCAGCGCCGCGCCGTAATGGCACGGCACAGGGATGCATCACAGGCCGTGAGGTGCGTACAGTTCCGGGTCGGACTTGGGGCGGGCCGGGTAGCTCCGGCGCAGGGAACGGGACGAGACAACGACGGCATGACGGCGGACAACATGACCGATACCGGTCAATACGGCATTGATCGCGGCCGGCTGGAGACCTGTCTCAGCGTCTTTGAGGCGTTGGAGGACCTGCCTCCCGATCACCCCGACGTGGTGCGGGTGCAACGGGCTACCGCGAAGCTCTACAAGGTGATCAAGCAGCGGCGACGCGAGGAACGGCGGGATGCCATCGCGGCGGCCGACCGCGCGGTGACGGCGGCCACCGCCACTGGTGCCCCGGGCCGGATCGACGACGAGACCCAGGGCATCCCGCTCGCCTCCCCCACCGTGGGTGCCACGGCCGGCTTCCTGCACAATCCGCGCGGCTGTTACGTCTGCAAGCAGCGCTACCGCGAGGTGGACGCCTTCTACCATCAGCTCTGCCCGCCCTGCGCCGCGCTCAACCGGGAGCGCCGGAACGCCCGCACCGACCTGACCGGCCGGCGCGCGCTGCTCACCGGCGGCCGGGCGAAGATCGGCATGTACATCGCGCTGCGGCTGCTGCGCGACGGCGCGCACACCACGGTGACCACGCGGTTTCCGCACGACGCCGTCCGCCGATTCGCCGCGATGCCGGACAGCGGGGACTGGCTGCACCGCCTGCGGGTCGTCGGGATCGATCTGCGCGACCCCGCCCAGGTGATCGCCCTCGCTGACTCGGTCAGCGGCCAGGGACCACTCGACATCCTGATCAACAACGCGGCGCAGACCGTTCGCCGCACGCCCGGGGCGTACGCGCAGCTCGTCGCCGCGGAGGCGGCGGCCCTGCCGGACGGCCCGCTGCCGGAAATGATCACGTTCGCCCAACCGGCCGGCCGGGGCGACCCGGCGGGCAGCCTGGCCGCCCTGCCGCAGTCGGCCGCGATCCCCCCGCAGGCGCTCACCGCGCTGGCGCTGACCAGCGGCTCCGCCTCGCCGGAACGGATCGCGGCAGCCACCGCCATCGACGCCGGCGGTCTGGTGCCGGACCTCGACCCGGTCAACAGCTGGGTGCAGCGGGTGCACGAGGTGAACCCGGTCGAGCTGCTCGAAGTGCAGCTGTGCAACGTGACCGCGCCGTTCGTGCTGGTCAGCCGACTGCGACCGGCGATGGCCGCAGCGCCTGCCCGCCGCAAGTACGTGGTGAACGTGTCGGCGATGGAGGGCCAGTTCGCCCGCGGCTACAAGGGGCCGGGGCACCCGCACACCAACATGGCCAAGGCCGCGCTGAACATGCTGACCCGGACCAGCGCCCAGGAGATGCTGGCCGATGGCATCCTGATGACCAGCGTCGACACCGGCTGGATCACCGATGAGCGGCCCCACCCGACGAAGATGCGGCTGGCGGACGCCGGCTTCCACGCCCCGCTGGACTTGGTCGACGGCGCGGCCCGGGTCTACGACCCGATCGTCCGCGGCGAACAGGGCGAAGACCTGTACGGCTGCTTCCTGAAGGACTACGCGCCCTGCGCCTGGTGATCAGCACGCCCACCCCGCCGTCGGCCGCCCGGGCTCAGGCCGACACGGTCAGCACCGTCGCCCCGTCCACCACAGGTCCAAGCTGCGGTGGCTGGTGCAGCGTGCCGTTCAACGTGGCGGCGACGCTCCTCGCCGCTTCGGCCGCCGTCCCGGGCCGGGGTACGTCGGCATCACCTCGGAGGAGGAAGCGGTGGCCAGCTTCGCCCTGGCCGACGGGGACACCGTCAGAGGGGCCGGCGGCAGCGTACGAGCGGGCGTGCGACCGCTCCCGCGAGTTGGCCGGCGCGAGGAGGCGGTGATCAAGGCGGTGCTGCACCCCTGAGATACGATCCGAAACCGCGGAACCGGAGGGTGTCCCGTTCGCCAGAATCAGGGCATGAGCGAGGAGCCCGCCGGCGCCGGCACACGGCAGCGCCCCGGCGTCCATGAGCGCCGTGAGCGTACGCTGCAGCGGATCACCGCGTTCACCGACGGGGGCGTGGCAATCGCCCTGACCCTGCTGGTGCTTCCGCTGGTCAACTTCGCCGATGAGAGTACGGCCCGGCAGTCGGTGGCGCAGTTGTTCGCCGAGCACCTCGGGGATCTTCTCTCCTTCGCGGTGTCATTCCTGGTCATCGCGTTGTTCTGGCGAACACACCGGCACCTCTACGAACAGCTTGTCGATTACGACGAGCACCTCCTCATCCTCAACACGATGTGGCTGATGGCGGTGGTCTTCCTGCCGTTTCCCACCGCGCGGCTCTTCGTCGAGACGCGCCTGCGTACCGACTCCGCGGTCCTCTATCTCAGTAACATGCTGGTCATCAGCCTCCTTGCGCTCGCTCAGGCCTGGTGGGTCGTCCGCCGCCCCGAACTGCATGCGCCGTCAAGTCCGGGAACGTCCCGGGCACTGGCGCCGCCCGTCGCGCTGTCAGTGACCTTTGCCGTCGCAACCCTGGCCGCGCTCGCCTCGCCGACCGCTGGGCTGCTGGTACTCGTCTGTCTGCCGCTGGCGCAGTTTCTCGCCGTCCGACTCACCCGCCGATGAAGGGCGACCCGGACGGGCGGCCAACATGGGGAGAACATGAAGGGCCCAGGTGCCGCGATCATGCGGTCGGCAGGTTCAGCTTTTGGCGTGCATTCTGCAAGCCCTTTTCGTTTCCCGCATTGCTTGCGAATCCGGTCAGATCACCGGTGGCCAGCCGGCGGGTGAAATAGTCAGCCTGCACCGCCCAGCGGAACCGCAGCATGGTCAGCAACCCGTGCTTCACCTCGGCCCGGCTGACGGTGCGGCACGCCAGGTACGCCTCGATCAGGCACTCGGCCCGTTGCGGACCTCCGACGTACATCACCGCCGAGGCAAGGTCGTAGAGCAACGGGCCACTGATCGCCACGCTCCAGTCGATCAGGCCGCAGATCCCGGTCAGGTAGTCCAGCAGGAAGGCCTCCGGGGCGGGATCGGTATGCAGCAGGCCCCAGGAGAGAGCCGAAGGATCAAGAGCCTCGTACGCCGCCACAGCAGCCGCGACCGCCGGCCGGACCCAGGGACGAAGCGCCAGGTGTGCGGCCTGGACGTCCACCCAATGGAATCGGTCAGCGTCACCGAGCGACACATCCCGCAACACCTCGTGCACCCGGCCGAGAGTCCGACCGATCAACCACTGGTCATCTCACGGCCCCGGCGTTGTTCCGGCTTGAGGCGTTCTGTCCAGGTTAAGGACCGGACGGGGCTGGAGTTGTGGGACGAGCGCGGCTTCTGATGATCT
>NZ_JBEYTI010000015.1:0-145180 GCF_040642975.1 Micromonospora sp. NPDC047548 | reverse complement strand
ACCCCTCACGGCCACCGTTGCGGCTGATCTCCCGCGAGACCACCGACGGATCCCGACCCAACCCCGCCGCGATCGCCCGCGCGGACAAGTCCGCCCCGATACCCCGAAGAATGTCGTCACGCTCATCGACCCGCAACGCCGTGCCGCGCATCCCGCCCCCGAATCAGTACGTCATCATGATCATCTCATGTGATGCACTGACTCCTTGAAACCGCCGGGACCTCTCGGTCAACCGCGCGAAGAACAGCAGAGACGAGGTGCCGGGCCGGGACTGCATGTACGGCATCACGGGTGGCACGATCACCCGGTAACGGCAGTCGTTAAACCGTCGTCGTCGTCGCGCGGACGCAACCCGGGCGACGGCGGCGACGTCTGTGCATGCACCGGAACGACCGACCTGGAGAGATGGCGTATCGATGCTGGCGATCAGTAATCTGCAGCAGGGTTACGGGCTTACCACCGTCATCAAGGACCTCACCCTGTACATGGAGCATGGGATACACGCCCTGCTGGGACCCAATGGCGCCGGCAAGTCCACGTTCCTGCGGACTCTGGCGACCATCGTTCCGCCCCGCAGGGGCCGGATCCGGCTGGACGACCACGAGCTGGGCCCGGAGACGCTGGAGCAGATTCGCGGTCGCATCGGGTACCTGCCGCAGCGCTTCGGCTTCGATCCGTCGATGACGGTGTCCGAGTTCGTTCACTACGCAGCCTGGGCCCGGGGCGTGCCGCGACCCGCGCGGCGAGCCGCGGTCGAGGAAGCACTGGAGAAGACCGGCCTGGGCGATCGCAGGGCCGTCAAGATGCGCAAGCTCTCGGGCGGCATGGTCCAGCGATCCGGCATCGCCTGGGCGATCGTAGGCAACCCGTCGCTGATCCTGCTCGACGAGCCGACCGTCGGTCTCGACCCCATGCAGCGCATTCGCTTCCGCAGCATCATCTCTCAGCAGCGCGACGCGGTGATCGTGCTGAGCACGCACCTGACCGACGACGTCGACGCCATCGCGGAGAAGGTCATCGTCATGGACGAGGGCACGGCTCGCTTCCAGGGATCGCCGGGAGAGCTGGAGAAGCTGGCCAATCCGGACAGCCCGGGCAACACTCCGCTGGAACGCGGCTACACGACCCTTCTCGCCGGCAGCAAAGAGCGGTAAAACGATGTTCGTCAGCCACCTCAAGCGGAGTCCCGTCCGCTGGTTCGTCCCGTTCGCCCTGGCCGTCAGCGTGGCGATGCTCTTCCTACGCAATCGCCACTGGATCGGGGTCTGGCCGGAGACCGCGGCCGCGGCCCAGATGCCCGCGACCCTGCTCAGCGGGCTCGCGGCCGCCGCGGCGGCCTGGTCGGTCGCCGCACCGGCGCGTCACGGCACAGCGGAACAGTCGCTGCCCCTGGTGGTGCCGCGCTGGCGCCGGGAGCTTCCGGGCGCGGCCGCCGTGGTGGCGTACTTCGTCGCCGTGTCATTGCTCGGGCAGTTGGTCGGGGTGGTGGTCACCGCGCGTACGGCACCGCCCGGATTCGGCCTCTGGCCCGGCTATGTGGTCATGGCGCTGGTCGTCATCGTCCTCGCGGTCGCCTTCGGCCACGCCGTCGGGAAAGTGCTGTCCGGACGGTTCGCCGCCGCGGTCGCGGGATTGGCGTGGCTCATCATCGCCATGTACCTGGGCCAACTGCTGGACCTGAGCGTTCTGGACGGCAGGGTCTACGACCAGATCAACCTGCTCACCATCACGGTGCGCCTGTTGTTCGCGGTCGTCTTGCTGGCGCTCGCGATCCTGCTGCCACCCCTCAACCTCAGGGTCGGCGGGCACATCCCGCCGGGAGCGGGCGAGCCGTTCGCGCTACGGCGGCTGGGACCGGCCGCCGTGGTATCCGCGGCTACGGTCGTGCTGCTGATCGCGGCCGCCGGCCTCGGCTCGCCGATCGAGGCCCGGCCGGAACCGGCGGCAGCACTCTGCCAGGGCACGAAGGTCCAGGTATGCCTGTGGCCGGAGCACAAAAAGTATGAGAAGGACGTCGCGGAAATCACGGCCCGGATCGACCGGCTACCCGCCTTCTTCACCATCCCCCCGCGCTTCGACGAGTACGGGCTGAGCTACCGGTCCATGAGTACCGATGCGACGGTGTTCTACACCGACCGCGGGGACCGGCCGCCCTACTTCTTCATCCTCGACGGGAGCATCTGGTCGATCACCGGAACGATGGCGACGGAGATCGTGGCGCGCTCCCTCACGTTCTGCGCCGACGAGGGTGCCTCCAAGGGCGAGCAGGTCGATCTCCGGGCGGTCGAGCTGCAGAACTGGCTCGAGGGTTACCTCGTCGGCGGCGGGCAGCCCGACTACCGCACCAATGCTTCGAGTGAGCGGCAGGCGGCCGCGGCCCGCGGGCACGAGCGCGCGAACCAGGGCAGCGCGGCCGTTCAGTTCGCGTGGGCTTCCGAGCTGGTCAAGGGTTTCAACAGTGCTCCGTGTCACTGAGCGGTACGAACCACTCCGGCTGTACGCCCAGTCACGGCGCATCTGGACGGGCGCCGCCCTGACGGCGGTGCTCTGCGCCCTCCTGCCGTTCATCGGCGCGTTCCTCGTCCCCGTACCCAGCGAAGGGGCCGACGGCGGCGTCGCGCTCGTCCCGGCGTGGCGGATCCTCGCGGTAGCGGTGGCCTTCGGGCCGGTCCTCTCGTGCCACAGCCCGTTCGGCGAGATGGAGGCCGCCACCGGGCGGAACTGGCGCCGCACCCAGGCGGGCGTGCTGACGGTCAACGCCACCGTCTGCGCGCTGCTGTTCACGGCGACCTGCTGGGTCCTTTTCGGCGGCTCGTTGGCAGTGCTGGTGCTGCGCGGCATCCTCGGCTGGCTGGGCATCTCCCTGCTGGCGGGCAGGCTGCTGAGCTGGAAACTGGCCTGGGTAGGACCACTCGCCGTGCTACCGTTGATGATCTTCTGGGGCTTCGAGCAATCCGGCTTCCGGTGGTGGGAATTCACCGCCCGCCCCATCGACGACCTCCGGGCCTGGATGCTGACGACCGGTCTCGCCGCCGCCGGCGTCGCCGCATACGCCGCCAGTTCCTGGCGCTGGCGCGCGCTGGTCTCGCTGCTGCGCGGCGTGCGCCGGCCACCGGCGGAGGCACACCGGGATCCGGCACGGGATGAGGAGCTCGTCCCCGTGGAGCGAAGCAGCCGGTTGGAAGGAACGGGCTCGCACCGCCGTGAGTAGAGCCAGCGCTCTGCCGTGAGTGGATCTCATGGATCGAGCCGGACCTCGGGAACGGGCACGAGGTGATCCTCCGGTCATTCGGGGTCGGGGGTGTCGGGGTCGCGCAGGGGCCGGCGGCCGCCGGCGAGGTCGGGCAGGGCGAACGAGTAGTGGCCGTGCACGTTGATGTGCTTGGCCTGGTAGGCCGACAGGCGGGCGGCGTCGACGTCGGCGACCGGGTAGCGCTGGGCTCGTAGCGTATTCAGGGCGTGGTCCAGGTAGATCGTGTTCCACAGGGCCACGCAGTTGAGGACGAGTCCGAGGGCGCCGAGTTGGTCTTCCATGCCGGCGTGGTAGGCGCGGTGCAGCTCGCCCTTGCGGCCGTGGAAGATGTGCCGGCCCAGCCCGTGGCGGCCTTCCTGCAGGTTGCGCATGGCTTTGAGTTGCCGGCGGTAGCCGGGGTCGTCGACGAAGGTCAGCACGTGCAGGGTCTTGAAGATGCGGCCGTAGGCGGCGATGGCGTCGCCGAGCTGGGTCAGGCGCCCGTCGTGTTGCAGGATCCGGATCGCGTCGTGGGCGGAGATGTCGCCTGCGTGGATGGAGGCGATCACCCGCAGGATGTCCGGCCAGTGCCGGGCGATCTTCCCCAGGTCGATGCGGCCGCGGGCGGCCCGGTCGAGGCTGCCGTAGTCGGCGCCGGTGTCGATACGCCACAGTTTGGCGTCGGGCAGGTCGGCCAGGACCGGCCGGTAGTCGAAGCCGAGCAGGGTGACAATGCCGAACACCACGTCGGAGTACGAGCCGGCATCGGTGATGAGCACCTCCGGGCGGGGTCCGCCGTCGGGGTGGTACACCAGGTCGACCAGGTGCAACGTGTCACGAGGAGTGCCCGACAGGACCTTGCCGGCTGTGCCCATCGCTTGGTCGGAGACCATGTTGAACCAAGTGACGCCGCGTTTACGGGCGAAGTACTTCGGGTTCGCCCGCGCATCGGCGGTACGGACTGGGACGACGAAGCGCATCCCGTCGACGGCGGCGACCAGGCCGCCGCCCCACACGCGGGCCAGGCCGATCTCGGCTTGCGCGTCCAGCAGCACCGCGTTCGCGGCCGTGTAGCACTCCGGGCGCAGGTAGTGCTGGTCGACGTGGGCCAGCCGCCCCCGGTTCAACGCCGGCGTGTCGGCGATCACCGGCGTCAAGCCGATGTTGAGCGCGTGCGCGGTCAGCAGCGCCGCGACCGAGACGTGCAGGTCCGCCAGCCGGCTCACGCCGCCGGAGACCGCAGTGAACGCCTCACCGAAGCGCGGGTACAGCGCCATCAACTCCAGGATCACCTCGGGCAGGTCCACCGCCGGCAGCATGCCCGTGGTACGCCGCCGCAGGTCAACCAGGCTGGGCGGCTCATCGAGGGCATCATCCTTGGCCAGGTGCAGCCGCCCGGCCGCGTCGATGCGCACCTGCCCGCCGGCGTCGACGCCGCCGGCCGCGTCGCGCCACGCGGCATCCAGGTCCTGCGCGTGCGCAGCCAGCAGGCCCTCCGGTGACTCCGGCAACCCCAACGCGCCCAACGCCGGGCCCTTGACCGCCCGCCACCGGGCGCCGGCCAACAGCCGTGCCCGTGGGTCAGCGAAACGGTCGGACACCACAGCGAAGATGTCCCGATGCTTCAACCGGGTGTGGAACAGCTCCAGCACGCAGAACACGTAGGCGTTGCGGTCCACCGTGCCCTCCGGCCGGTCCTTCGCAAAAACCAGGCGCTGCCACCAGCCCTTCGGCACCAGATCCACATCCACGGCGCGGGCGTCCAGGAACCCGGTCGGCACCCGGTTGCTCGGCCGCGCGTCCAGCAACTCGGGCAGCCGGCGCATCGCTTCCAACACCCGCCGAGCGTCGGCGGTCGCCCCGAACTCGACCACCTGGCACAACATCTTCACGAAGCCGCGCACGCTGGCGAACCGTTCCACCACCGCAGCCCGCCACTGCCCGTCAGAATCGGCATCGGCCGGCGGGATCAGCGGAGTGACGCCCTCGACAGCCGCGCGTAGCCGCGCCCGCGACCCGATCGCGGACTCGATCGCGTCCCACACCGTCTCCAAGGGCACACCCTCGCCCCACTCGGCGGCGTCAAGCAGCACCTGCACCGCCTGGGCCAGCACCGGGGCGTGCCGGGCGTAGGCCCGGTGCTGACGTAGCTTCTCCTTGTCCGCGGTCTTACCCGCCCGAGCGACGAGCTCGCCGGTCATGAACACGTCGAACAGTTCAAGGGCATCGTCGGTGGCAGTAACCTCCAGCCACCGCACCGTCGCCAGCAGCGTGGCGATCTTGCGCCGGTACGGGTGCCGGGCCAGCTTCGGCGCCTTCGCCGCCAGGCCGTAGCGGGCCAGCCCGATCACCCGCCGCGTCGGCACCGCACCGGTGTCCACCCGCCGCATCCCCAAACCCGCGACCTCCGCGACCCTGTTCAGGGCGCGCGCCATGCCACGGCCGGTGGTGGAGCGCTCAGCGTGCCGCCACCGGTCCAGCTGCGAACGGCGCTGACCCTCCGGCACCACCAGGAGCCGCTCCAAGTCCAGGGCCTGCTCCGCGCTCACCGCCCCCGCGAGAGTGTCGTACAGCCGCAGCTCCGTCGCCTCCCGCACCTCGGCGACCAACTCCACCAGGGTCGTCACACCCGGCAGCAGCACCTTGCGCTGCCGCAGCCACCCCATCGCGGCGAAGAACAACGCCCGCGGACCGTCCCCGGTCGTCCACGCCTCGTCATCCAACCACCGCACCAGCCCCGGCCGGCCCGCCGCGAACGAGACATACCCGAACACCTCGCCGAGCTCCCACTGATGCTCCAGCCGGGTCTTCTCCCGCTCGGTGTACCGCTTCACCACTGACGGATCAGCAACCTGCAACTGCGCCGCCACGTAGTCCAACACCACCAGCGGCACGTCCAACGGATCCGTCAGGAACGTACCCAGATGCCGCACCGTGACCAACTGCAACGCGAACCCGAGCCGGTTGTGATCACCCCGCCGCCGGCCGATCAACTCCCGATCCGCGTCATCCAGGGAAAAGAACCGCTCCACCGCGGCCTGATCCAGCGGCTCGGCCCCGAAGCGGCCGTACGCGGCAACCTGCTCATCCGTCAAGAACCTGCTCGGCACGAGCCATCAAAGTACGGCACATCCACCCACATCACTAGACCCCGGCTTAACGCCGGATCTCCGGCCATTGGTCCTCAAGGGCCGTGTCGGCGACCGCGTCGAGGAAGTCCCGCAGCAGCCGGCCGGTGTCGGGCACCCGTGCCGGGGCGCGCCCCGGCACGGGCCGGGCCCGCGCGGCCGGCGGCATCGCGGCGGCCAGCGCGCGCAGCCGGGCGGCGTCGCCGAGCGGCCCGACCCGCCAGGTGTCGTAGCCGGCCGGGGTCACGTCGGGCAGCAGCAGGCCCCGGGCGGCCAGGTGCAACGCCTGGTGGGTGGCGGCCGCCCAGAAGGCCGCGGCCGGGTCCGTGGCGCCGCCGGCCAGCAGTAGCGGCACACCCGCCGCCAGCGGTGTGCGGCGTACGGGCACCCGCGCCGGTACGCCCCGCGGTGGCGTCGCGAGGGTCTCTCGTGTGACCTCGCCGGGGCCGTCCGGTGGATCGTCGCCCTCGGGGGACCAGACGAGCAGCGCCCCGGCGCGGGGCGGGTCGGCGGGGACGAACGTCACCGCGTACCGGCCGATCGTCACGGGGTGTCCTCTCGCGGTCAGTTCGGTGGGGAGGGCCGCGGTGCGGCGCAGGCGGCCGTGGACCTGGTGGCGCTCGTCGGGGGCGAGGTCGAATCGGTCCCGACGGTCCTCACCTGCTCAGGCGCCGCGTACCGTACACTATACGGTACGGGTGACGGTAGGATGGCGGCATGAGCGTCGAGTACAGCGGCACCGGGGATCCCGCGCGCAGCCTCGCCCTGCTCTGGCGCACCAGCGAAAAGGCCAGCCGCAGGGGCGGCGACCTGAGCGTGGACCGGATCGTGCGGGCCGCCATCGAGGTCGCCGACACCGAGGGGCTGGCGGCGCTGTCCATGCGCCGGGTCGCCGAGCGCCTCGGGGTGGGCACCATGTCGCTCTACACCCACGTGCCCGGCAAGGGCGAACTGCTCGACGTCATGCTCGACACCGTCTACGGCGAGACCGCCCGCCCCGCCGGCGTCCCCGGCGGCTGGCGCGGCCGCCTGGAGCAGATCGCCCGGGAGAACTGGGCCCTCTACCTGCGCCACCCGTGGTTGTTGCAGGTCGCCACCACCCGCCCGCCGCTGGGCCCCAACGTCACCGCCAAGTACGAGTACGAGCTGCGCGCGGTCGAGGGCATCGGCCTGACCGACCTGGAGATGGACGCCGTCATCACCCTCGTCGACGGTTACGTCCACGGCGCGGTCCGCGGCGCGGTGGAGGCCGCCCAGGCCGCCCAGCGCACCGGCATGACCGACGAGCAATGGTGGCGGGCGCACGCGCCGTACCTGGAGAGGGCGATGGACCCGCAGCGGTTCCCCACCGCCGCCCGGGTGGGCACCGCGGCGGGGCAGGAGTACCAGGCCGCGTCCGACCCGGCCCGGGCCTTCGAGTTCGGCCTGGCGCGGATCCTCGACGGGGTCGCCGTCCTGGTCGGCGACCGCTGACCGGGGTGCGACACCGCCGGCCGTGACGCACGGATAGCCTTCTGCGCATGACCGTACGCCCGATCAGGATCATCGGCGATCCCGTCCTACGCACCGCCTGCGAGCCGGTGACCAGCTTCGACGCCGAGCTGCAGCAACTGGTCGACGACCTGATGGACACCCTGCTGGGCGCGCCCGGCCGGGCCGGGGTCGCCGCGCCGCAGATCGGGGTCGGCGCCCAGGTGTTCGTCTACGACGCCGACGGCCACTGCGGGCACATGGTCAACCCGACCATCGAGCTGTCCGAGGAGTCGCAGGACGACGACGAGGGCTGCCTGTCCATCCCGGGGCTGTACTTCCCGACCCGGCGGGCGATGCACGCCACCGTGCACGGCTTCGACCGGCACGGCGAGCCGCTGACCATCTCCGGCAGCGGGTTCCTGGCCAGGGCGTTGCAGCACGAGACCGACCACCTGCGCGGACGCCTCTACGTCGACACCCTGTCCGGGGACGTGCGCCGCCGGGCGCTGCGGGAGATCCGCGCCGGCCGGTTCGACTCGCCGAGCCGGCACCGCTGACGACGCGGGGGCGGCCGTCGGCCGCCCCCGCACTCGGTCACCCGCGGGTCACTTCGGCGGCGGGGCCACCAGGGAGGTCGCCGTGGAGGTGTTGCCGGTTTTGTCCACGCCGGTGATCACCGCGTCGCCGCGCAGCGTCACCTTGTAGTCGATGTCGCCGGTGCCGTCTCTGATCCTGGACTGCGCGCGCTCGGCTGCTGTCGATGTCGATGGTGGCGCGCCGGGGTTGGCGGCCCGGTCCACGGTGGCCCGGTCCACGGTGGCCGGGTCGACGCCCGGTGCCGCGAGGGCCGGCCCGGCCGCCACGGTCAGCAGCCCCGTCACGGCGGCGGTGGCGACCGCCAACCGACTCGGGCCCGTACCGATGTTGTCATGCGTACCCTTCAGCTCCGCCGCGTCACGACGCGGCTTCTGTCGGCAGACGCCGGGTGCCCGACGGGCCCGGGCCCATCCGGCACAGGCCCAGGTCAGGGTCGGGTTGTTGACCCGGCGTGACGGCTGGACATGCTGTCCGTCAGCGGGGTCAGCGTGTACTCACCGAAGTCGGCGACCCGGGTGAAGCCGAGCCGCTCATACAGGCGCACGGCGGCGTGGTTGTCGGTTCTCACGTTGAGTGTGACGTGGTCGACGTGCTCGCGCAGCCGCGCGCAGAGCGCGGCGACCGCCGCGGCGGCCAGCCCCCGGCCGCGCGCCCGGGGGTGGGTGGTGACGTTGCCCAGGGCGGCCACCCGGTAGGTCGGGGAGTACACGTGCACCCCGGCCACCGCGAGCAGGTCGCCGTCGCGGCGGATCCCGACGTACTGGCCGGTGGCCAGCATCCGCGGGTCGAACCAGTTGCCCGGGTACGCGGCGGCGTAGAGGGCGCGCAGGGCCGGCAGGTCGGCGTCGTCGAGCACCTCGCCGGCCGGGGTGACCCCGGCCAGCCGGGCCGCATCGGTCAGCGCCATCCGCTGGTGCGCCCCGCCGGGATCGACGGTGAACCAGCGGCCCAGCACCGCGTCCAGGCCGGGGGACAGGTGCGCGTGCAGGCGGGCGGGCAGCATCGGGGCCAGGTCGGCCAGCAGCGCCGCGAGCTCCGGCTGGCCGTCGGGCGCGGCGAAGGCGAGCAGCACCGGCTGGGCCACGCCGTGGTACAGCATCGCTACCTGCTCGCCGCGGCGGAACCACGACGTGTACGGCCAGAAGAAGTCGTCCAGGTCGCCGAGCTGGTAGGCGTGCAGCACCGGGTCGCGGCGCAGCAGCGCGGCCAGGGTGGCGCGGTCGTGTTCGGCGCGTACCGGCATTGGGGTCAGCAGCCGCCGGACGATTCGGCGGGCAGGTTCTCGTCGGCCCAGCGGGCGAGGGCGGTCAGGGCGGGCAGCAGCGCGGCGCCCCGGTCGGTGAGCTGGTAGCTGACCCCCAGTGGCGGGCCCTCCCGCACGGTGCGGCTGACCAGCCCGACCCGGGCCAGCTCGCCGAGCCGGTCCGACAGCACCGATTCGCTGATCCCCGGCAGGGCCCGGGTCAGCTCGGCGAACCCGGCGGGGCCGTTGGCCAGGGTGCCGAGGAGCATGCCGTTCCACCGCTTGCCGAGGAACGCGAAGGCCCGGGTCAGACCCCCGGGGCAGGCGCGGGGGCCGCCTCCGAGCGGGGGACTGACTGTCATGACCCCAGGATACGACAA
This sequence comes from Micromonospora sp. NPDC047548, assembly GCF_040642975.1. NCBI lineage: Bacteria > Bacillati > Actinomycetota > Actinomycetes > Micromonosporales > Micromonosporaceae > Micromonospora > Micromonospora sp. NPDC047548. Next base: position 135,127 of record NZ_JBEYTI010000015.1, on the reverse strand, counting down.
CCCGCACGCCGGCAAGGTACTTCTAAAAAGCTAGCTGCTACCGTTGTCACAGCCCCTTCTCCGAGTGACATCCGAGTGACCGAGGAACCCGATGACCGACGTCCTGCCCGCCGACCTGATCGCCCTGAGCCCCGAGGCGCAGGCCCAGCTGTTCACCGAGGCGCGCACCGCGAACACCTTCACCGACGAGCCGGTCGGCGACGACCAGCTGCGGGCGATCTTCGAGCTGGTCAAGTACCCGCCGACCGCGATGAACATCCAGCCGCTGCGGGTGCTCTTCGTCCGCCCCGGCGCCGGCCGGGAGCGCCTGCTCACCCACGTCGCCGAGGGCAACCAGGCCAAGACCGCCACCGCCCCGGTCGTCGCCGTCCTCGCCGCCGACACCGACTTCCACGAGCACCTGGACACGGTGTTCCCGATCCGCCCCGGCATGCGTGAGCACCTCGCCGGCGACCCCGCCGGCCGGGACGGCATGGCCCGCTTCAACGCCGGCCTGCAGATCGGCTACTTCCTGCTCGGCGTCCGCGCCGCCGGCCTGGCCGCCGGCCCGATGGGCGGTTTCGACGCCGCCGGCGTCGACAAGGAGTTCTTCGCCGGCACCGGCTGGAAGTCGCTGCTGCTGGTCAACATCGGCCGTCCCGGCCCGGACGCCTGGTTCCCCCGCCTGCCGCGCCTCGACTACGACGACGTGGTCCGGCACGCCTGAGCACCACCGCCGGCCGGGCGACCACCGGTGGCCCCGCACGGCTGCGCGCCACCACCGGCCGGTCAGGCCACGACGCCCGGCCGGCCGGTGGTGGCGGTGACGCTCAGCCCACCCGCCACTGGTCGTAGCCGAGCTTGGCCACCAACGCCAGCACCACCACCAGCAGCACGATCCGCACGAATCCGGCGCCCCGGCGCAACGCCATCCGCGCCCCCACGGCCGCCCCGGCCACGTTGCACACCGCCATCGCCGCCCCGAGCAGCCACCACACATGACCGGTGGCCGCGAACACCACCAGCGCGCCCAGGTTCGTGCCCGCGTTGACCACCTTCGCCATCGCCGAACCGTGCACGAAGTCGGCACCCACCAGCGCGGTGAACGCCACCACCAGGAACGTGCCCGTACCCGGGCCGATCAACCCGTCGTACAGGGCGATGCCCACCCCGGCCACCGCCACCGCCGCGACCACCCGCGCCCGGGTCCGCCGCGCCGGCACCGCCACCACCCCCAGCCGGGGACGGAACACCACGAACAGCGCAACCGACACCAGCACCGCCAGCACCACCGGCCGGTACGCCCCCGCCGGCACCGACCCCGCCAGGGCCGCGCCGACACCCGCGCAGCACACCGCCAGCCCCGCCGACGGGCCCGCCACCGTCCAGTCGATCTTCGTATGGCGGGCGTACGTCACCGCCGCCGTGGACGTACCGAAGATCGCGGCCAGCTTGTTCGTGCCCAACGCCGTGGCCACCGGCACCCCGGGCGCGACCACCAGCAGCGCCGGCAGCAGCAGCAGGCCACCACCACCGACCACGGCGTCGACCCAACCGGCCATGGCGGCCGCAGCGAGCAGGGTGGTCAGCGACAGGGGATCCACGGCCGGCCATTCTGCCCACCCGCCCCGACCCGTCGCGCCACCGTGTGGCCGACCTCACCGGCGGGCGGCCCCGTCACCGACCGCGCCGGCGGCGCAGCCACAGCCCCACCGTGGCCACCGCGACGAAGACCAGCACCGAACAGAGCAACGCCTTGACCATCGGGCAACTGTGCCACGGCGACGTAGGGTGCAGGAGTGCGCCTGGCGACGTTCAACCTGCTGCACGGCCGCTCCCTCACCGACGGCCTGGTCGACCCCGAGCGGCTCACCGCCGCCGTGCAGGCCCTCGACGCCGACATCCTCGCCCTGCAGGAGGTCGACCGGGACCAGTCCCGCAGCGGCAATCTCGACCTCACCGCCATCGCCGCCCGCGCCCTCGACGCCCCCGAGCACCGCTTCGCCGCCGCCGTCGTCGGCACCCCCGGCGAACTGTTCCGCCCCCTGCGCCACGACGACGACGGCCACGGCGAACCCTGCTACGGCATCGGCCTGGTCAGCCGCCACCCCGTACGCTCCTGGCAGGTCACCCGGCTGCGCCCCGCCCCCGTGCGGTCCCCGATCTACGTCCCCGGCCCCGGCGGCGGCCTGGTCCTGCTGCGCGACGAACCCCGCGTGGTGCTCGCCGCGATCCTGGACACCCCGCACGGGCCGCTCACCATCGCCGCCACCCACCTGTCGTTCGTCCCCGGCTGGAACGCCCACCAGTTGCGCCGCGTCGTGCGCGCGCTGCGCGCCCTGCCCGCCCCGCGGATCCTGCTCGGCGACCTCAACCTGCCCGCAGGTGCGGCCCACCTGCTCAGCGGCTGGCGGCCCCTGGGGCGGCGCCCCACCTACCCGGCCGCCGCGCCCCGTGTGCAACTCGACCACATCCTCGCCGACCGGCACGGCGGTGACCGGCTGCCACCGGTCACCGCCGTCACCACGCCCCTCTCCACGATCTCCGACCACCGGCCCCTCGTCGTCGACCTCGGTTGAGGCGGCGGCGACCCGACCGGAGCCGGGCCGCCACCGCAAACTCAGCCCCGCCCGACGGCCCGCTGTGCCGCCCGCAACGCATTGCGGAACAGCATCGCCACCGTAGTCGGACCCACCCCGCCGACCCGCGGCGTGATCGCCCCCGCCACCTCGGCACACGACTCGTCCACGTCCGGCAGCAACCGCCGCCCCTCGTAACGCACCCCACCACCGACGACCACCGCGCCCGGGCGCACGTGCTCCGGCCGGACGATCCCCGGCACCCCCGCCGCCGCCACCAGGATCTCCGCCCGCCGGGTGTACCGCGGCCAGTCCGCCACCCCGGTGTGCACCACGGTCACCGCCGCGTTCGCCGTCGGCCGCTTCTGCGCCAGCAGCATCGCCAACGGCCGCCCCAGCGTCGCCCCGCGGCCCAGGATCACCACCTCCCGACCGGACACCGGCACCCCGTGGTACGCCAGCAACGCCTCGATCCCCGCCGGCGTACACGGCAATGGCCCCGGCAGGCCCAACGCCAACCGGCCCATGTTCACCGGGTGCATGCCGTCGACGTCGGAGTCCGGGTCGAGGACCTGCAACGCCCGGTCGTAGTCCAGGTGACCAGGGATCGGATGCTGCACCAGCACCCCGTGCACCTCCGCGTCGGCGTTGAAGTCCTCCAGGACCCGGTGCAGGTCCTGCTGGGAGGCCGACGCCGGCAGGTGCACGTGCGGAGACGCGAAACCCAGCTCCGCCGCCTGCCGCTGCTTGATCCGGATGTACCCAGCGCTCGCGTCGTCGTCGCCCACCAGCACCGTGGCCAACGCCGGGGTCACCCCCGCCGCGCGCAGCGTCGCCACCTGATCGGCGACCTCGGTCAGGATCTTCTCCGCCACCGGCTTACCGGGCAGCAGCCGAGCCGTGGCCGTCGTCGGGGAAGCGGAAACAGACATGGTTCACCTCGTCCGCGGAGGCCCAGGCGGTCGACCCCCGCGACGAGCTCCCCGATGGTTGGCCCATCCCCGTGCCGCCAGTCGCGTCCGCCCCCAGCCTGCCACATCGCCCGCCCGGACCGCATCGGCCACCGCCCACCACCGGGGCAACCAGGCCAGCACCGTGTCCGCCCGCCGCCGCCGGCACCACCCCCAGGTCCGCCGGCGCCGACTCGAACCGCGGCCGCGGCGCCACTTCCCGCGCCGGGGCGTCGGCCGCCAGGGCTGAAGAACAACGGGTACGGGCCACCCACGCCCGACGATCCTGTCAGGACCCCCACCCGGGCCCCACCGGCCACCCGCCCCAACCCGTACAGTCTCGCCGTGATCGAGATCGGCGCCCAGGTCGACCTGTCGCATCCCAGCGACCGGGTCTGGCACGCATTGACCAACCCGCACCTGCTCAGCCGATGGTTCACCGAGGCCGAGGTGGCCACGCAGGCACCGAAACGCCTCCTACTGCACACCGCGGGCCTGCCCGGCTTCCACGCCGCCGTCAACGCCGAGGTGACCGACCGACGGGCACCGGAACTGCTCGTGCTGCACTGCCAGGAAGGCGACCGGCGTACCCGGCTGACCTGCGCCGTCACCCCCACCCCCGAAGGCTGCCGACTGTCGGTCCAGGAAACCATGGAACACGGCGCCTGGCCCGCCGAGGACCGCGACAGCCGCGAGCGGTACTACCAGCAGACCCTGACCGGGCGGCTGCCCGCCCTCCTCGACTGGCTGGCCTTCCAGCAGGTCGACCTGCGCCGCGGCGAGGACCCGCCGACCGCCGAACTGCCCGCCATCGCGGCAGGCCACGCACCCGCACCGACCGGCCACAGGCGCCGGCAGGTGCTCGTCGCGGCGCTGACCGGCACCGCACTCGCCACCGGCGCGGCGGTGTGGGCGCTGCTGCCCGACGACCCCGACCGCGCCGCCGGACCGGACCCGCTGCCGGCACCCCCCACCGCCGCGGCCACCGTCAGCCCCGCGCCCCGGGCCACCCCCAGCTCCCGCGCCACGCCCACCGCCGCAGCCAGTACCGCGCGCCCCAGCCGAACCCCCACCGCCACCCCCTCCCGCACACCCACCCCCGTCGCCCCGGCCACCAGCGCCGTGACCGCCCGCTACCAGACCACCGGGACCCGGATCTTCGGCTACAGCGGCGAGGTGGTGCTCGACAATCCGGCCGGCCCGGCGGCGAAGGACTGGACCGTCGTCGTCACCCTGTCCGAGGGCGGCACCGTCGCCAGCGCCAGCGGGGCGAAATGGCGGCAGGACGGCCAGGCCGTCACCTTCACCGGGCCACCCGTACCGGCCGGACGATCGCAGACCATCACCTTCGACGTCCGCGACCCGGACCCGCTCACCAAGGCACCCGAGGGCTGCACGATCGGCGACGACCCGTGCACCGGCCTGTGACCCGACACCGTCCAACCCCCCGGCCCGCCGAGACCACACGCCCGCGCCCAGCCGGACGGCACCGCTCGAGGCCGACTGCCCGGGGCAGCGGGCGGACCTGATCCCCGCACCTCGGCTCCACCACACCGGAACGCACCCGGCAGCCTTCCCGACGGACCCACCCGCGAAGGACGACGGCTAGGAGCGGGCCTGGGACCTGGCGCCCGCGAGCCAGACACTCCCCGTGATCGCGGCGACGGAGACGACGACGAGGGGGATCCGGACGCCGCCCAGCGAGAGGGTCTCCCGGAACGCGGTCGCCCCGACGAGCACGCCGGTCACCGGCTCGGTCAGCGTCAACGCGGTCAACGGGGCCGCGATCCGTCCGCTCTGGAACGCACTCTGGTTCACCTGGACCGCGAGCACGGCCACCAGCGCCAGCGCCGCGACACGCGGGTCGAGGACCAGGGCCGGCAGGTCGCCGCCGAACCGCGTAGCCACCGACTTGAGCAGGGCCGCGGCGACTCCGTAGAGGACTCCGGCCGCCACGCCGAGCAGCGCGCCACGCGCCGCGCCACGGCTGCGCCGCGCACCGAGCAGACAGCCGGCGACCGCCGTGCCGGCCCCGGCCGCGACCCACCACCATGCACCGGGGGTGGGATCCGCGACACCGGCCCGAGGGCCGACCGTGACCAGGAAGGCGACCAGACCCACCGTGCCGAGCACCACAGCCGTGAGATCCCGTCGCGGCACCGGCCGCCGGCTCCACGCCGCCTCGATCACGACGGCCATGAACAGCCCACTGGCCAGCAACGGCTGCACCAGCGACAGCGGCCCATAGCGCAGGGCCAGCGTCTGGGACGCCACCGCCACGACGTCCGGGACCCAGCCGAGCTGCCACAGCCGGGTCCGCAGGAGCCGCAGCAGCAGGCGCAGGTCCAGCACCCGGCGCGTCCGCTGTCGCTTCGCCGCCCGCTGATGCATCGTCGTGGACAGCGCGAAGCAGAACGCCGCGACGAGCGCGGCCACCACGGAGAGGATCACCGCGGCCCACGCACATGCTCACCCAGCGACTCCACCGCCCAACCCCGTCGACGGCACTCGTCGAGCAACCCGGGCAGCGCGGCGAGACCGGCCCGCCAGGCACCAGGGGCGGCCGTGCGCGACGAGTCGTGCAGCAGGACCGTGCCGCCGCCGGACAGCCCCCCGCCCACGGTGGCCAGCACCGAATCCGGGGTGGCCGACCCCGTCCAGTCCCGACCCCAGCACGTCCACAGCACCGGTCGCAACGCCAACCGCCGGGCGGCCAGCAGGGCCGCACCCGTCAACACCCCGTACGGCGGGCGGAAGAACCGCGGCGCACGACCGGTGACGGCGGTGATCAACGCCCGCCCCGCGGCCAGGTCCCGCCAGGTGCCCACCGGACCCCGCAGCATCAGATTGCGGTGCTCCCAGCCGTGCAACGCGACCTCATGGCCCTCGGCGACAATCCGCCGACCGAGCGCGGGCGACCGGAGCAGCATCGAACCCAGCAGGAAGAACGTCGCCCGCACCCCACGGTCGGCCAGCACGTCCAGAAACTGCGGGGTGGAATCCGGATCCGGGCCGTCGTCGAAGGTCAGCGCCACCCGGTCCCGCGGACCCGCCCCGTCGAGCCCGGCGAAAAAACGCCCCCGCAGCGCCGGCAGCGCGGCAACCGCCGGGACCAAATGCAGCGCGGCCAACGCACCCGCCCCGACCACAAGACGTCCCACCGGCCCACCCGTCACCGGCCACCGCCAGACGACTGGAGCAGCGCCGCGACCACCCCCACCGCGTCGCCGACGGCATCCGCCACGGAACGACCCCGACGCCGGTCGTACGCTCCCGCGCCGCCGGACTCCGCGGCCGCCTCGGCGACGAGCCCGGCCGGGTCGACCTGCGCGCGCGAGTCGGCGCCACCACGGCTCCGCCTCGCGGTCACCTCGATCAGGGCCGGTCGCAGGTGCTCCGCCGAACCCACCCAGCGGGTGAGACCCGCCCGGTGCAGGATCGAGGCGTTCGCCCGCCCATGTCCCGGAATCGGGCGGTAGGTCAGCACCGGCACCCCGGCCGCGAGGGCCTCCTGGCAGGTCAGACCGCCCGCGTTCTCCACCACGACGTCCACCGCGCGCATCAACGCTGGCATGTCGTCGACCCACCCCAACACATGCTCGCCGTGGCGCCGCAGCCTCCGATACAACGCCTCGTTACGGCCGCACACCACCACCGGCCGCGCGCAGCCGGTGGCGCCGACCTCCGCCACCGTGCTCTCCACCTCACCGGCACCCCAGGCGCCGGCCACGATCAACGCCAACGGACCCCGCTCGGGCAGGCCGAACCGCCGCCGGACCTGCCGCCGATCGACCCCGACAGGACCACCGAAAGCCGGCGACACCAGCGGCTGGACCACCGTGATGTCGACCCCGCCGGCGGTGCCGGCCGGCTGCACCTCGGCGTGCCGCACCGCGCAGTAGACGTCCACCCCGGGGCTGAGCCAGGTCGGATGGACCACGAAATCCGTGACGTACGTGATGACCGGGACGACCAGCCGCCCCTGACGGCGCAACGGCCCGAGGAGCTGATTGGCGAACGGATAGGTCGTCACCACCGCCCTTGTGTCCGGCGGGATCACCCGACCCATCCGGCCTCGCAGCGGACGCAGCAGGGCACGGATCACCCAGACCGACCGCCGGGACCGGCTGGTGAGCGTGAACAGCGCGTCGTAACCCCACGGCAGCCAGCGCAGAATGCCCCGGTACGCCTCCCGGAAGGCCCAACGCGCAGGCCGGGGCAGCACGTCCAGCAGGTTCATCCGGTCCACCCGGAACCCGCGCTCCCGCAGCCGGCACGCCAGCTCGGCCGCGGCCGTGTCATGACCGGCGCCGACGTTCGCGGAGACCACCACGATTCGACCTCGGCACTCCATGGGGGCGCGCATACCCCTCATCGGCACGTCCATCCCCGGTCAGAGCCTCCGCGCGCGACGCCGTCGCGGGCTCCGACGAACACCACCGGGACGTGGGCCGCCTGCCTGCGCCCCTCAGCCCGGCGGGCCGAACGCCAACGCCGCTCGCACCGCCAGGTCCCGCACCCCGGTGAACCGCCGTACCCGCGACAGTCGACTGGCCCGCGCCGCCATCGCCGCCATCCGCTGCGTCGGCCGACGCCGCTGCTGGTCGTAGCGGGCCAGCGCCCCCCGCACATCACGCTCCCGCGCCAGCGCGTCCACCAGCGCCACCGCGTCGATCAACGCCTGGCACGCCCCTTGACCCAGGTCCGGGGTCATCGCGTGCGCCGCGTCCCCGAGCAGCACCATCCGGCCGTCCACGTACGACGGCAGCGGCGTCAGCAGGTGCACGTCGTGGTGCAGCACCCCGGCCGGGTCGACCCGCTCCAGCAGTGCGGGAATCGGGTCGTGCCAGTCGCCGAACAGCCGCCGCAACGCCGCCACGTCACCCTCCGGCGGCCGGTACCCCTCGTCGGCGGCGACAGCGGCGTACCAGTTCGTCACCCCGGTGGCCTGCGGCGTCAGGCCGAACTTGCGGCCCCGGCCCCACGTCTCGCCGCCCGCCGGCACGTCCAGTTCCACCGTGCCCCGCCACGCCGTCATCCCTGAATATCGCAGCGGGTACCGGTCACCGAACATCGCTGCCCGCGTCGCGCTGCGGATCCCGTCCGCGGCAATCACCACGTCGTACTCCCCGGCCAGGGCCAGCGGATCCGTCACCGGGGAACCGAACCGGACCACGCCCGCCGGCAGCGCCCCGGCCAGCACACCGAGCAGCGCCGGCCGGGACAGCAGGTACACCCCCTCGCCGTGCCGCCGGCGGATCCGCGCCGCGTCCAGGGTGGCGATCACCGACCCGTCCGGCCGGCGCATCGCCCCGCCGGGCTGGACGCGGCCACACTCGCGGGCCGCCACCCCCAGCCCGAGCCGGTCCAGCGCCCGCAGCGCCGACGGCCAGATCCCCAGGCCGGTGCCAACCGCCGGCAACCCGGGGGACCGCTCGAGCACGCTGACCCTCCACCCGGCCCGGTGCAGACCACCCGCCACGGCGAGGCCGCCGACGCCGCCCCCGATGACAGCCACTGATCCCCGCATGGACCGACCGTACTACGGACGTAGTCCATAAAACTACCCCTGTAGTGTCAACCCATGGCCGACCGCGAACGACAGATCCTCGACGCCGCCATCACCGTCCTCGGCACCCGCGGCCTCCGCCACCTCACCCACCGCGCCGTCGACGAGGCGGCCAGCCTGCCCGCCGGCTCCACCTCCAACCGCTTCCGCACCCGCGAAGCCCTGCTCACCGGCGTCCTCGCCCGCATCCTCGACATCGAAATCACCGGCTGGAACCACCTCACCGGCAGCCTCGACCACATCACCCCCGACACCGTCACCACCGCGCTCGGCACCCTCGTCCACCACCTCACCCACGACGGCCGAGTGCTCACCCTCGCCCGCCTCGCCATTTTCGGCGAGGCCGCCCACCAACCCGCACTCCAACACCAGATCGCCCGCACCCAGCAGGAGCTCACCGCCTGGGCGGCGCCCCTCATGGCCGCCCTCGGCGCCCGCCATCCCGTACCTGCCCTGCGCCTGCTGCTCGCCGTCATCGACGGACTGCTCAACAACCAGCTCGCCTTCCCCGACCCGGCCTTCGACCCCACCACCGCCATCGCCACCGTGCTCCCGGCCATCCTCGCCGGCCCACCTCAACTCGCCTGAACCCCCGGCACCAGCCCTGCCAGCGCGCGGTTGGTGCGGTTCGACCGCACCGCCGCCCGCTGCTGACCCGCCGTAACCTCGATGTACGTCTGCGACGACGCCAACGACGCGTGCCCCAGCAGCCGCATGATCTCCGCCGCGCTCGCCCCGTCCTCGGCCAACCGGGTCGCGAACGTGTGCCGCAACGCGTGCAAACGCGCGCCCTGCGGCACCCGGTCACCGATGCCCGCCCGCCGGTAGCAGGAGTCCACCAGGTACTGCAGCCCACCCCGCCGCAGCGCCTCACCCCGTCGGTCCACCAGCAACGGCGAATCCGGCCGTACGCTGCGCGACCCGAACCGCCGCGCCCGACTGTCCAGGTAGGCCACCACCACCCGGTCCAGCTCCGGCTCGACCGGCACCACCCGCGGCCGGCCACCCTTGCCGACCACGTCGACCCGCCGCTCACCGGCCCTCCCGCTCAGCGACGACACCCGCAGTGCCAACAGCTCCGACAGGCGCAGCCCGGCGCAGAGCGCCAGGGCCAGCACCGCCACGTCCCGCTCCGACCACGGGTCACGCTGCCGCCCGTCCTCCCGCGCCACCGAGGCGAGCAACTCCTCCGGGGTGTCCTCACCCCGCAGCGGCTTGGGCTGGGGGAGCGGAGCCCGGGGCCGCCCCACCGCCGGCATCGGGTTGCCCGCCACCACCCCCTCGGCGACCAGGAACGTGAAGAAGCTGTTCCAGGCCGACCAGGCCCGGTGCACCGACGACGCTGCGCGGGGAGCGGCATACCGGGCGAACGCCGCCCGCATCACCCGGGGGGAGAGGGTCGAGATCATCACCTGGTCGAGGGGGAGGGGAGTGGTTGGGTCCTCGCCCACCAGCGCGGCCACCGCCCGCAGGTCCCGCCGGTACGCCTCCAGCGTGTGAGGGGAGGGCTTGCGGGTGGCCCGCGCGGTCAGGAACTCCTCGATCAGATGTCCTACCGATTCGTCCCGTTTGTCATGCATAAGGCATATTATGCATGATTTTCATGTCTGTGGGAGCGAGGACGGGGTGGGGAGGGAGCAGAGATCTGACGCCGTCAGAGATCGACGTAGTCGGCTGTCGAGACGTCATGTCCGCCGACGGGCCTCGGAGCCGCTTCGCATGGAGACTCGGCTGCGCCGCGCTGGGCTCGGCGGGCCGCCCGCCAGCCGGTCACCGCCAGATAGAACTGGTGCCCGCCGAACCAGCCCAGAGGGCTGACGAGCAGTCTCAGCCAGCCTTGCCCCGCGGCAGCGGCAACGGGGATGCTGACGGCCAGCAGGACCAGCGCGACGATCAACCGCCGCACGGTCGTGCGGGTGGGTGCAGGTTCGCCCATTTCCAAGATCCCGGGTGGGCGCGCGGCCTGGTCTTCCTGCAGGCGCTTGAGTTCGGCGAGGGTGCCTATCGCGTGCCGGCGGTCCGGCTCGTCCGCGTACGTGGCGATCGCCTTGGCCACGAAGTCCGGGTTCGCGCCCTCGAAGACGACCTCATCGCGCGCCAGTGTCCATCCGGTCGCAGCGACCAGCTCCGGCCGGGCGTACGCCAGCTTGAGCTGCCCCCAGTTCTCGCCGCGGCCCGGCGGCTCCGGCGCGAGCGCCTCCCACGGGATCATCAGTGCGCCGGCCGCCTTGCCGGCCTCGATCCCGCTGGGCCGCAGGGTCAACCCGGCACCCCGCCAGTACGCCCGCCACGTTCCGGCGAGGATGCCGCCGAAGAACAACCCGCCGACCAGGCCGAGCCAGGTCTCCTGGGTGAGTGCCAGGAGGAACCCGATCAGCTGCAGGCTGGCCAGGCACAGGAGTAGGCCGTTGGCGTGCACCGGCGTCCGGAAGCTCCGGTCGTGCTCGTCGACCAGGAAGGCCGCCGGAGGTTGCCCGTTGCGTCGCCAGCCCGCAATTACGGCCGCCACGAGCAGGACCGCCGCGCTTGCCAGGCAGCCGATGTAGACCGGCACCGGATGCCAGGCGCTGGCGACCACCTCGGCGACGACCGCTCCGAGCCCTGCCACGATGACCTTGCGCCTGTTCACCAGGCGACGGTACGGGCGCGGTGGCTGGCGCGGAACCACCGGCCGGACCCTTGAAGATTATCCGGTCCGCCGCCCGGCCCGGGGTGGGCGGCGAACCCCCGGTAGGGAGAGGGGTCACCGACCCTACTTGACATAATGTACATTATCGAACTAAGAGATGGAGCCGTTCGAGACAGCGCGACCGGTCCGGAAGTTCAACTCATACCGCGGTCAGCGCAGCTTCGACGGACTGTGGTGGTCCGCCATCATTTCCGACCACGTCGGCTACGAGTCCTGGCTGGAGCGTGACCATGTCATGCTCCTCGACTTCGACCCAGCCGTGACCGGTCTGGCGTCGCAACCAATCCAGCTCGACTGGCATAAGAAAGAAGGCCAGCGGTGGCACACGCCCGACTACTTCGTTCAGATGGCCGATGGGACCGGCGTGGTGGTCGACGTCCGGCCGGATGATCGGATCGCGCCGGAGGACGCAGAGGCATTCGAGGGCCACCGCTCGTGCCTGTGGATCGGTGGGATGGCGGTTTCGGCGCGTTGGTGAACTCGATGCCGTCTTCGCCGCGAATCTGCGCTGGCTTGCGGGCTACCGTCATCCGCGTTGTCTGCATCGCGGGCGTGCGGCGAACTTGCTGCGGATCTTCGCTGTCTCCACCGAGTTGATGGAGGGTGTCCGTCGTGTCGGTGACCCGATCGCGGTGCTGCCCACCCTGTTTCACCTGCTCTGGCGTCAGGCTCTGAGAACCGACCTGGCCGCCTCTCCCCTGTCTTCGGCGTCACTGATCCATACGGACGGTGACGGCGAGTGACGGTCTCGCAGCCTCGGGTCTTGCAACCTGGCGACACCATCCGGCTCTCTGGCTCCCTGTACACCGTCGTGTCGGTCTCCGCGACGATGGTCCGGTTGAGCGATGTCCTCGACAAAGAGACCGATTGTCCCCTGTCGCAAATTATGCAGGCCCTGGAACTGGTGTCGGCCAGCAACCCTGCTCCCCTGCCGCCCTCGGGAATCCTGGACGGACTGCCTCCCGCTGTGGTCATACCACCACGCTGCCCATTACCCAGAGGTGATCGGCATCCTGAGCGTCTTGTCATCGCCGTTCTGGCGGCGCCTGGCTATCTCGGCTGACCGTGCTGACCAGCAACTCTTCCTGGATCAAGTCGGCCGCAACAGCATCGCCAACGACGATTCGGCGAACAATGCTCCTCTGCGCAACTGGATGGTCGAGCAACGGCGAGACCACATGTCTGCCGCCATCGGTGGTCAGCACGGCGGTCGTCTTGATCTCCCAGCCGCGGTCGAGCGAGAACGGCGTGGCTAGGTCGCTACTGCGCGGACTGCGGTCGAGGAGATCGTCGCTAGTTCGGGCCGAGCCGGCATGAATAAGGTCGTGGTACCCAGCGTCTCGTTCATGGCTGCCAGCTGATACTCGCGCACCGCGTCGATGGCGTTCCGCACGCCACGGATGATCACTCCGGCTCCGTGTTGTTGGCAGTAGGCCGCTGTCAGCCCGCTCCAGGCTACGACTGTCACATTCTCCCAGTCCGCCCGGAGAGTGGCACGGATGTCCAGGGCGCGTTCCGCACCGGTCTTGGTGGGCCGCTTCTTATCATTGACCGCGACCAGAACCGTTACGTGTTCGAACAAGCGCCGCGCCCGATCAACGAGATCCCGATGACCGTCAGTGAAGGGGTCGAACGTTCCGGGATAGACAGCTCGGGAGCTTCGGGGATCGCCCACAGGCTTGTGAAGCATCGACACATGCTACCTGCCGTCCGGGCGGCTCACCGGAGGCTACTGGCGGGCCATCCATGAGGTGGCTGGCATGCCCATACCTGAGTTCGTCGCGCCCTACGCTCCAAGATCGGTCATGCCCCACTGCCGCTGAGCGGTGTGATCGTCGTCGTGCTCGACGATCGGAACCGGGTGCTCCTTGTTCGCCGGTCGGACAGCGGCGGGTGGGCTCTCACGACCGGGTGCCTGGAACCCGGCGAGCACCCGGCCGACGGTGCCTTGCGCGAGGTGTTCGAGGAAACCGGTGTCCGCGTGCGGGTGGAGCGTCTCCTCTCCGTAGAGGCGCTGGACCTGTCCGTCGCGCCCAACGGCGACCAGGTCTACTGGCTGACCATTGGGCTGCGATGCCGACTCGTGGAGGGCGACGCCCGGGTCAACGACGACGAGTCTGTCGAGGTCGGCTGGTTCGATCCGAACTCGGTGCCGCCGCTGCCTCCCCATCGGGCACGCTGCCTGACACTCGCGTTGGCCGATGACGCCGCCCCGTGGATCGCCGATCCCGTTTCCGAACTTGGCTCAACATTATGAGAAGCGTGGGCCGCTTCCTCTTCTCGTAATGTTGAGCCACCGCAGCTCAGACGGCCCGGGGTGGCTCAGCATCACTGAGAGCGGACAGTGTTGTTCGCGCGCGAGCAGGCGGAGTTCTTACCCACGTCCTACGGCACATCCGTGCGTGGTCACGTTGCCTGGGTCAACGACATCACGAGGTTCGCCGGGTCGAGCGCGTGGCGGGTGCCTGGTACTGTCGCCGCGCGTGACCGACCCGAGGAGGTGAGACCCATCAACGCTGTTTCAGGCTGGGTGCTCCCCTCCGTCGAGGTTGTGCGGTTCCGCTGACGTAGGTGGCCGTCGGGGCGCCCGCAGGGCATCCCGAAAGGCAAACAAAGTTATGCACTTCACCTCGCAGACGACCTCCAACGGGGTCTCGGAACGTCTCTTCGTCCTCGACGGCATCACCGGCGTGCTCTGGTCACCGTCCGACGCCGCTGGTAGCCGCCCGTTGGTGCTGCTGGGCCATGGCGGTGGCCAGCACAAGAAGGCCCCGGGCCTGGTGGCCCGTGCCCACCGTTACGTGACGACTCACGGTTTCGCGGTCGCGGCCATCGACGCGCCCGCGCATGGCGACCGGCCGAAAACCGAACAGGACGAACGGTTCTCGGCAGACATCAGCGAGCGGAGGGCGGCCGGCCAGCCAATCGGCCAGCAGATCGCCCGCCACAACGCCGCATGCGCCGCACGCGCCGTACCCGAGTGGCAGGCCACCCTGGACGCCCTCCAGGAACTCGGCGACATCGGCACCGGCGGGCCGGTGGGGTTCTGGGGCGTGTCGCTGGGCAGCGCGATCGGCGTGCCGCTGGCCGCGGCCGAACCGAGGATCACCGCCGCCGTCTTCGGTCTCGTGGGCCACGAGGCCCTGGCCGACGCGGCGGCCCGAGTCACCGTCCCCGTCGAGTTCCTGCTGCAGTGGGACGACGAACTGGTACCGCGTGACCGGGCGCTCGCGCTGTTCGACGCCTTCGCCTCCCGTGACAAGACGCTGCACGCCAACCCCGGCCACCACACGGGCGTACCCGCGTTCGAACTGGACAGCTCCGAGCCCTTCTTCGCCCGGCACCTCGTCGGAGCCGGCGCTCGCGCGACGCGCACGCCGTCGGCGGTCGCTGCCGAGCGGCGGTCCCCGCTGGCCGCCGATCAGCGCCGTCGAGCGATGTCGGTCTTCACGGGCGTCGACGGAGCGCAGCTTCACTACGACGAGTTGTACCGCGGCGACAACCACGACGGCGCCCTGCCGCTGATCACGCTTGCCGGTGGCGCAGCGCGGGATCCCAGCTACCTCGGCGATCTGGCTGGACTGGATGTGGGGCAGCGCCTGATCGTGCCCCACCTGCGAGGCGTGGGGTTGTCCCCGCTCCCCGACTCCACCGAGGCGGCCTCCCACTGGCAGCAGGCCGAGGACATCGAGCACCTGCGCGCTCACCTCGGCCTCGAACAGGTGTACCTGCTGGGACACTCGGCCGGCACGAGACTGGCGATCAGCTACGCCGCCCAGTTCCCCGAGCGTCTCGCGGGACTGATACTGGTCACGCCGTCGGCGGGTTATCTGGTCGACGTACCTTCCGACACCGGGGAACTCATCGACAAGCGGCGGGGCGAGCCGGCGTTCGACGCGGCCCTCACAGCTTGGGCCGCCGGCCCCGACGCCCACGACGATGACGCCTTCAACGCCTGGTGGTCACGTGTCGCCCCGCTCGGCTATGCCACGTGGACAGCGACAGAGCAGGCTCATGCGGCGATCGGGCGTACGAGCTTCGCGGCGAACAGGGCGTTCTTCAGCGTCGATCCACCACACGATCTCGCCGAACGGCTCGGCAAGGTCACCGTACCCGTCCTCATCGTCGTGGGAGCACAGGACTGCAGCGCTGGCGCCACTCAGGGGATCGCACTCGCTGATCTCTTCCCCGCAGGGAGGGCCGTGACGATCGAGCGGTGCGGACACCATCCTTGGGTCGAGCAGCCGACAGCGTTCCGACACGAAGTAGATCGGTTCCTCAGCAGCCTGCCGCACCGGACCTGCGGTCCGCGCTGACCCAGCGTCGTCGCCCGCCGTCACCCCTCCGTCCGCCGGACGGGAGTAGCGCACAGTAACTGCCCCGAGGCGTGTCCCACGGTCGGTGGAAGGCAGCTTCTCCAGCGTCGCACGGCAAGAACCTGGGCTTGGCTCAAGATAGTGGGAACAGCCGCAGCTGATCTCACTATCTTGAGCCACCGCAGGTCAGGGGCGGTTCAGGTGGCTCAGGATGAATGGGAAGGGACAGGTGTCCGCGAGGGCCTCGGTCGGGTGCCGACGTAGGCCGCGAGGTGCTCGCCGGTGAGGGTGGAGCGGGCGGCGACGAGGTCGGCGGGTGCGCCCTCGAAGACGATCCGGCCGCCGTCGTGGCCGGCGCCGGGCCCGAGGTCGATGATCCAGTCGGCGTGCGCCATGACCGCCTGGTGGTGCTCGATGACGATGACCGACTTGCCGGAGTCGACGAGCCGGTCGAGCAGGCCGAGCAGCTGCTCGACGTCGGCGAGGTGGAGGCCGGTGGTCGGCTCGTCGAGGACGTAGACGTCGCCCTTCTCGGCCATGTGGGTGGCCAGCTTGAGCCGCTGCCGCTCGCCGCCGGACAGCGTGGTGAGCGGCTGGCCGAGGCTGAGGTAGCCGAGCCCGACGTCGGCGAGCCGGTCGAGGATCTTGTGGGCGGCCGGCGTGCGTGCCTCGCCGTCGTCGAAGAACTCCTCGGCCTCGGTCACCGACATCGCGAGCACTTCGGCGATGTTCCGGCCGCCCAGTGTGTATTCCAGCACCGACGCTTGGAACCGCTTCCCCTCGCACTCCTCGCAGGTGGACTCGACGGTGGCCATCACACCCAGGTCGGTGTAGATGACGCCGGCGCCGTTGCAGGTGGGGCAGGCGCCCTCGGAGTTGGAGCTGAAGAGCGCCGGCTTCACGCCGTTGGCCTTCGCGAACGCCTTGCGGATCGGGTCGAGTAGTCCGGTGTACGTCGCCGGGTTGCTCCGCCGCGAACCGCGGATCGCGCCCTGGTCGATCACCACCACACCGTCGCGGCCGGAGACCGAGCCGTTGATCAGTGAGCTCTTGCCGGAGCCCGCCACCCCGGTGACGACGGCCAGCACGCCGAGCGGGATGTCGACGTTGACGTCCTGCAGGTTGTGGGTGTTGGCGCCGCGCACCTCCAGCACCCCGGACGGCGTCCGGACCGTCTCCTTGAGGGCGGCCCGGTCGTCGAGATGGCGTCCGGTGAGGGTGTCGCTGCCCCGCAGCGCCTCGACGGTGCCCTCGAACACCACCTCGCCGCCCTCGGTGCCGGCACGCGGGCCGAGGTCGACGACGTGGTCGGCGATCGCGATCGCCTCCGGCTTGTGTTCCACGACGAGCACCGTGTTGCCCTTGTCGCGCAACTGGAGCAGCAGGTCGTTCATCCGCCGGATGTCATGGGGGTGCAGGCCGATGGTGGGCTCGTCGAAGACGTAGGTGACGTCGGTGAGCGACGAGCCGAGGTGGCGGATCATCTTGGTGCGCTGCGCCTCTCCCCCGGACAGGGTGCCCGACGGCCGGTCGAGCGAGAGGTAGCCCAACCCGATCTCCGCGAACGAGTCGAGGAGGTGTTGCAGTCCGGTGAGCAGCGGGGCGACCGACGGCTCGTCGAGGTCGCGGACCCAGTCGGCCAGGTCGCTGATCTGCATCGCGCAGAGGTCGGCGATGTTCTTGCCCTTGATCTTGGACGAGCGGGCCTCCGGGCCGAGCCGGGTGCCGTCGCACTCGGGACAGGTCGTGAACGTCACCGCCCGCTCCACGAAGGCGCGGATGTGTGGCTGCATCGCGTCGACGTCCTTGGACAGGAACGACTTCTGGATCTGCGGGATCAGCCCCGCGTACGTCAGGTTGACTCCTTCGACCTTGATCTTGGTCGGCTCCTTGTGGAGCAGGTCGTGCAGCTCCTTCTTCGTGTACTTGCGGATCGGCTTGTCCGGATCGAAGAAGCCGCTGCCGCGGTAGATGCGCCCGTACCAGCCGTCCATGCTGTAGCCGGGGATCGTGAGCGCGCCCTCGTTGAGCGACAAGCTGTCGTCGTACAGCGCGGACAGGTCGAAGTCGGTGACCGAGCCCATGCCCTCGCAGCGCGGACACATGCCGCCGAGACGGGTAAAGGTCGCCTTCTCGGTCTTCGTCTTGCCGGCGCCGCGCTCGATGGTGATCGCACCGCTGGCCTTCACCGAGGGGACGTTGAACGAGTACGCGTTGGGCGAGCCGATGTGCGGCTGCCCGAGCCTGCTGAAGAGGATGCGCAGCATCGCGTTGGCGTCGGTGGCGGTGCCGACGGTGGAGCGGGGGTTGGAGCCCATCCGCTCCTGGTCGACGATGATCGCCGTCGTCAGGCCTTCCAGTACGTCGACCTCCGGCCGCGCCAGCGTCGGCATGAAGCCCTGCACGAAGGCGCTGTAGGTCTCGTTGATCATCCGCTGTGACTCCGCGGCGATCGTGCCGAACACCAGCGAGCTCTTGCCCGAGCCGGAGACGCCGGTGAACACCGTCAGCCGGCGCTTCGGGATCTCGACGGTGACGTCCTTGAGATTGTTCACGCGCGCGCCCTGCACGCGGATCAGATCGTGGCTGTCGGCAGCGTGCGGCGCAGGCGACTGCGGGTCCGTCCTCGTGGCCATGCTCATTGTGTCTCCATCTGTGAGGCGGGGCCGCCTTCACGGCCTCCGTCGGCGTCGCCTGGCTCGATCTGACCAGCTTCGAGCAGTACGTCTGGTTCTCCTTCGGCGGCGCGGTCGCGGCACCGGTCCGTTGTCCACCTGAATGGCGGTGACGGCCGGGGTGGCGCGACGCCCGGCCGAGGCGTCGATCTCGAGGATCTCGACTTCGCCCTCGATCATCGACACGTCGCGGGTGTGGCCCAGCCCCAGCCGAACGGTTCGGCTGGCAGCCAGGTTACTGCCGGTCGGGCTGTCCGTCGGCGTGGCCACCAGCAGCGCCTCGTCCTCCTTGGGCGAAGGACAACGGCACCAGGTACGGCGCACCGTCCGCCGAGGCACTGGCCACCCAGACATCGATGTCGTGGGTGAGCCGATGCGCGGTGTCGCGACGACGCTGAGCGCGGGAGCGGGGGCCGGCACTCATCGGTCCTGGAGCAGCCCCAGGACGTTGCCGTCGGGGTCGGTGACGGTGGCCACCAGGCGGCCGCCACCGACGTCGTGCGCGGGCTCCTTCACGGTGGCGCCCGCGGCGGTCACCTCGGCCAGCTTCGCCTCGATGTCCGGCACGTGCCAGTAGGTCACCGGTGAGGTCATGCGCTGCGGTCCACCGCCCGGCAGCAGCCCGATGTGCTGGCCCGCGGCCTCAAAGCCGACGTAGTAGGGCCCGTCGGTCTGTGGCGGTACGCCAAGCAGGGCGGTGTACACCGCCTTGGCCGTCGCCAGGTCGGACACGGGATGCAGCACGGGCTTGATTCCCTGGATGGAAGAGTCGGTCATGGCGGTCACGCTACGTGCGGCTCGTGGCCCGCGCTTCTCGATTCCTGATCGGTCTGGTCGCCTGTTTCGCGACGCACGGCGGTATCTCCGCCGTCGCGCGAGCTGTCTGGCTCCGATAGGTGCTGGGCGGCACACCGACCAACTCGGTGAAGCGAGTGCTGAAGGTGCCCAGCGACGAACAGCCGACCGCGAAACAGACTTCGGTGACGCTGAGGTCGCCACGACGCAGCAGCGCCATCGCGCGCTCGATGCGCCGCGTCATCAGATAGGCGTACGGCGACTCACCGTAGGCGAGCCGGAACTCGCGGCTGAGATGCCCGGCTGACATGTGCGCGCCGCGGGCGAGCGTTTCGATGTCCAGCGGCTGCGCGTACTCCCGGTCGATCCGGTCGCGGACGCGGCGCAGCCGCGCGAGGTCGCGCAGGTGCTGTGCAGCGGCGGGACTGCTGGTCACCTGCGAAATCGTGCCACGTCGCACCGGCGTTGCCCAGCGCCGCTGGCGTCCCACTCCACTCCGTGTCCGCTCAGGCCTGGTTGTGTTCCGCGTTACGTTCTCGACCCGTTCAGGCCCTGCGGATCAGCTCGCCGAGCGCGACGGGAGTCTCAGGTTCAACCACCACGAACTGATCATCCCGCCGCGCCTGGCGACAGTGCTTGCCCACAACTATTCGCTGCGTGCGGTCTCCGGGCCGGTGATGCGCTCCAGCAACGGCAGCGTGGAGGCGATGATGCCGAGGCAGGCCGCCAGCCCGACGACGACGATCACATAGAACCCCACGCCCGGCGCGGTGAGCGTGTAGTCCATCTGCGCCCTGAGGAACAGTTGTGCGGCGAGGAAGCCCATGCCGATCGCGACCACGGCGACGGCGAGCATCGGTACGGCGCTTTCGAGCGCGACCACGCGGCGCAGGACCCGCACCGGCGCGCCGCTGAGGCGGAGCAGGCTGAACGGGCGCTTGCGCTCACTGAGACCGCCGACCACGCTGACCGCGAGACTGCAGCCGGCGAGCGCGAGGCTGGCGATGATGATGACGTTGGCCATTTGTTGCCAGGCACGCAGCGTGTTGGCGAACTCCGACTCGAAGTCGCCGGGAACGTGCGGGGCCACCCGAAAGGCCGTCGGGTAGGCCGACTCGAGGACCGTGCGCGAGCGTTCCAGCGCGGCGGTCGAACCGTCCGTTCCGACGACGATCGACGCCACCGGCAATCGCTGGAGGTCGCCTGGTGCGACCGATGCGGCTGGCCAGACCCTCGTGGACGACGCCGATTCACCGAAGGGGATGAAGTCCGTCGGTACCACGGCCGCGGTGGCGCCGTCGGCGCACCGGCCGTACTCCTTCGGGAGGTCGGTGCACGTGATCACCCCGGCCTCGCCGGTCCTGACCGGGTTCTCGCGGACCACGGTCGCGGTCTGCACGCCGGGGATCGAGCGCAGGTCGGCCAGCACCGTGCCGGGCACCGACGGCGGGTTTTCGGTGAAGATGGTGGACAGGGTGCCGGCGTCGGTCGAACCGATCGGTGCCGGGCCGCGGTTGGCGCCGATCGTGGTGATCACGCCGACGGCGACGCTCGTGACGAAGAGCGCGAGCATGATGCCGCTGATCGCCCGGAAGCCGGCCTTCGGGTTGTCGGCGAGGCGTCGGGCGGCGATGAGCGTGGCGGGCCGGCTGGCGAACCGGGCCATGACCCGGGCGCCGACCATCGTCAGCCAGGGGCCGGCGAGGACCAGGCCGGCCATGATGAGCAGGAGCCCTGGCAGGAACACCGCGGTCTGGCCGCCGGACGTTTCGGGCCGGTGGCCGATGGCGAATGCCAGCTCACCGACGCCGAGCACGAGCGGGATCAGCCGGTACGCACGCGGGGGGCGGGGGGTGACCCGCCGGGTGACGCCGAGCGGGGAGATCCGCACGCGGCGCAGCGAGATCTGCGCCGCCACTGCCGCGCCGGTCGGGACCCCGAGCGCAACGAGCAGGACGTCCAGTACACCCAGCGACATGTCGCTGGTGAAGAACCGCGTCCCGGTGAACGGGATGTTCGCGAGCGAGCCGCGGAACGCGAAGAACAGAATGAAGCCGAGGGCGGTGCCGGCGACGGCGGCGGCGCCCGCCTCGACCGCTGCGACCACCGAGATCTGCTTCGGCGTCGCGCCGACCAGGCGCATCGCAGCGAACCGCTGCTCCCGGCGGGCGGCGCTGAGCCGGGTGGCCGTACCGATGAAGATCAGCACCGGAAACAGCAGTCCGCCGGCTATCACGCCGAGGATGAGGTTCACCACCGTCTCGGGAACCGCGGGAGTGTTGTCGCCCACGCTGGTGAGCTGCTTGGCTTGGGGTAGCTTGGCGACGTCGTCGGAGGTACCGCCGACGATGACGAGCAGGGTGTCCGGCGACGTCAGCGCCGCCGGACCGATCGTGCCGAGGTCATGTCCGGGGTATCGGTTGCCGAGCTGGTCGGCCGGGTTGGCGGCCAGCAGCTTCTGCATCGACGGTGAGGCGTAGTACTCCCCCGGCCCCGGCGTCGTCGGAATGCCGATCGGGGTGGGCGAGGTCGGTCCGGTCGCGGCGACGTCGATGCGGAAGATCTGCTTGCCGTGGAAGTAGTCCTGCCGCGTCGACCACCACAGTGGATCCGCGTCGCCGTCCGTCGATGCGATGGGGTTCATCGACGCGTACCGCGTGAGCTGGGCGTTGACGGCGTTGACCCCGGCGAGGGTGGCCAGTAGCAGCCCGGCGCCCACGGCGACAGCGGCGGCGATGATGACGAGGCGGGTGAGCGCCTCCCGGCCGCCGGCGATGGCGAGGCGAAGCCCGAAGCCGATCATGACGCGATCCGTTCCGGCGCGTTCACGCGCCCGTCTCGGACGATGACCTCGCGGTCGGCGCACGCGGCGACCCGTGGCTCGTGGGTGACCAGGATGACCGTGGTGCCCTGCTCGCGGGCCGCGGCGACCAGCAGGTCCATGACCTGTTCGCCGGTGAGTGAGTCGAGCGCGCCGGTCGGCTCGTCGGCGAAGAGGACCTCCGGCTCGGCGACCAGGCCGCGGGCGAGGGCGATGCGCTGCGCCTGCCCCCCGGACAGCTCCCCCGACCGGCGCTGTTCCATGCCGTCGAGGCCGAGGCGCTCGAACCAGCCGTACGCCTTGCGCAGCGCCTCCGTCCGGCGGACCCCGCTGAGCAGCAGCGGCAGGGCGACGTTCTCCGCCGCGGTGAGTTCGGGGACGAGCTGGCCGAACTGGAACACGAACCCGAAGCGGTCGCGGCGCAGGCTGCTGCGTTCGGTCTCGGTCATGGAGTCGACCCGGGCCCCGTCGAACAGGATCTCGCCGGAGTCGGGAACGAGGATGCCGGCCAGACAGTGCAGCAGCGTCGACTTGCCCGAGCCGCTGGGGCCCATGATGGCGAGGATCTCGCCCGCGTCCGCGGCGATGCTCGCGCCCCGCAGCGCGGGGGTCTTGCCGAACGAGAACTCGACGTTCCGCGCTTCGATCATGATGGTCATGCCCGCACCGTCTTCTTCAGGGCGTCCAGCCGGGCGCCGGTTATCTCGATCCACCGGAGGTCCGCCTCCAGGTGGTACAGGCCGTGGTCGGCGAGCAGCGCGTCGACGAGGCTGCCGGTGCGCTTGATTTCGGTGAGGTCGCGCATCCGTTGCAGGTGTGCGCTGCGCTGGGTGTCGAGGTATTCGCCGGCGGGACGGTCCAGCATCAGCGCGAGCACGACCTTGGCGAAGAGCACGGTCTGCAGGTGGGGCTCCGGCTCGACCGGCTGGGTCAGCCACTGCTCGACCTCGGTCGCGCCCAGATCGGTGATGATGTAGCGCTTGCGGTCGGGGCCGGCGCCGGGGCCGACCTCGCTGATCACCACCTTGCCGTCGCGGGCCAGGCGGCTGAGGGTCGAGTAGACCTGGCCGAACGGCAGTGGCTTGCCCCGCCCGAAGTAGGCGTCGTAGTCGCGCTTCAGGTCGTACCCGTGTCGGGGTTCCCGTTCGAGCAGGCCGAGGAGGGTGAGTGGAACGCTCATGCCAGCAGACTACACCGAAGGTATACCTCGCGTACATACACTCGGGTCTTCGCCAGCCCACCAGCACATTTGCAGCACCTGGGCAGTCCTGCCCCGCCTCGCCCGGCCTGCCTACGCGGACCGACGCCCGGCGACGCCGTTGGCGGGGTAGCGCCACAGTCGTGGTCATCAGCGGGGGTACGTGGAGCGGGGTCGGGGCCTCTACAGTCGCCGGATACCGGGGCGTCGGTACGACGGCGAGGAACTGTTCACCGCGCGGCTGTTCCTGCGGCGGCCGGTCGCCGCCGACGTGGGAACGATCCACGCGCTGCACCGCGACGCGACAGCCTGCGCCCACAACCCGCCCGACACGCCTGCGGGCCGAGGACCGGTACCGGCGGTGGGAGGCCCTTGACGCCTGATCTTGCAAAAAACAGCGGTAGGTCCTGAGTGACCTGTCAGGCGTGGATGTAGCGGTGTAGCGAGGTCTTTGGGATACCGGCCTTCGCGGCGATCTTGCCGAGGCTGTGGCCTTGTTCCTTGAGTAGCCGCGCGTATTCGATCTTGTCGGCGGGGTGGGCGACTGGGCGGCCGCCGGCTTCGGCCACGGCGCGGGCGTGGGCGGCGCGTTCGGCGGTGAAGGTGCGTTCCATGTCGGCGAACAGTGCGAGGAGCAGAAACGCTATGCGGCCCATTCCCTCGTTGGTGGTGTTGATCGGCAGCGGGTCGGCGAGGGAGCGCACGCCGATGCCGCGTTCGGCGAGGCCGTGGATGAGGTTGAGGACTTCGCGGAGGTTCCGGCCGAGCCGGTCGAGGGTGTAGACCACGACCGTGTCCCCGTGGCGGGCGTACTTCAAGAGTGCGGTGAGGCCGTCGCGGTCGACGGTGGCGCCGGTCTTCTTGTCGGTGTGGATCCGCTCGTCTGGGATACCTGCGGCAGATAGCGCGTCCAGTTGCCGTTCGAGGCGGCCGGTCTGATGAAGGGCGTCATCGGCTTCGTCCTCATCTACCTCGCGAACAAGGTCGCACACCGCCTCGGCGAGCAGGGGGTCCATCGATGAGCACCGCTTCCTTTACGGCTCTGCTGCGCCGCGACCGCCGCCACACCGAGCGCCCGGTCTGGATGGAGCGCCCGAGCGTTACGGCGCAGGGGCTGAAGTTCCTGGCCATCGTCGTGATGACGTCGGCGCCGAGCGAAGCGTTGTGCGCGATGCGGGCGCGAATGTCGTCGTCGGTGGTGACCTCGCCGCCCAGGAAGCCGCAGTGGCCGCCGTGCGAGGTCAGGGGGGGCGGTCGCGGTGAGGATGCGGGGGCCGGGGAGGGCGCCGGAGGTGATGGCGGAGCGGAGGGAGGCCGCGAGGGCGTCGCGGTCGCCGAGGTCGCGCAGCGTCGTCACTCCGGCTGTCAGGAGCTGCCGGGCGCGTTCCGCCATGCCTGCGGAGTGCTCTGCCGGGGTGGCCTGCGCCGTCGTGCCGATGGGGTCGGGGCCGGAGTCGAAGGCGAGGTGGACGTGGCAGTCCGTCATGCCGGGCAGCACCGTCGCGCCCGGGCAGCGCAGGCGGGGCACTTGGGGGTCCACCGTCGCGTCCAGCTCGGCGGCGGGGCCGACGGCGGATACGGAGCCGGTGCTCTCGTCGACGAGCACGGCGCCGTCGGCGGTCACCCGGTCCGCGGGGCCTGCGATGACACGGTCGGCGGTGATCAGTAACGTGTCCACGGGGGTGGGGGTCTCCTCTCGTGCCTGCTGCTTCCCTGCTGCTTCCCGGCGAAGCGTTCCGCGAGCCCTCCTACGGGAACTGCTTCTCCTCGCGGCCGATGTCGTCGATCGGGCCGAGGATCGTCCAGCCGGGCCCGAGGGGACGGGTGGAGCGGAAGCCGTGGGCGTCCGCGTACTCCTCGGCCTCCTCCGCGGTGTCCTCGGGGGCGCGCATGATCGTGTAGCGCGGGGGGTCCTCGTGGTAGAAGCGGTAGAACGTGCGGCCCTCGTCCTTGGGCTGGTAGAGGATCACGCTGACGCCCCAGAGGGCGTCGTACACTTTCTGGTCGCGCGGGGGCGTCGTCGTGCACGTGTCGGAGGGGCGGCCGGGCTCGCGGACGCAGGTCCGGTACCGGCTCCAGTCGATGCGTTCGGCGCGGGGGTGTTCCGCGATCAGCTTCCGCATCCGGGCGTCGGCCCGGGCGAAGGCGTCCTCGCGGCGGTCGTACTCCTGCTGCAGCCGGTTGAAGCGCTGCTCGTCGAAGCCGCTGCCGAAGTGGGCCTCCAGGCCCGCGAGGACGGCGACCCGCCAGGCCAGGTACCCGGCCGTCACGACGAGCAGCGTGACGACCAGGACCCGGCCCGGCGTGTGCCTGTGGGGCATCAGGTCGGCGAGGTCAGAACGTGCCGTTGATGGGGATCTCGACGTCCGCCTGCGCGATCGGCGGGGGGTACTTCCTGTCGAACCGGTCATAGTGCTGGAGCGTAAACAGTCGATGAAGCCGTACTCGGCCTGGGACTCTCAGCTCAGACACCAGCCGCAAGGTGGTGGTCAGGACTTCGTTACCGCGGCCTTCTTCGACTGGCGGGGCACGGTTTTGGTCTTGTCGAGGTGTCCGTACACCGTCGACCGGGTACGCCGAACATGTCGGCGATCTGCTGGACGGTCTTCTCCCGCTCGTCGTAGAGGCGTTGGGCGAGCGCGGCCTGGTCTGGGGTGAGCATGGGTCGGCGAGGACACCGTCACCTACCGCTGTTTTTTACAAGATCAGGCGTCGAGGGCCTGGGACGCGCACCCGGGGTGCCCATGGTTTCGGCTACCGGGCTCTCGGGGGACGGGTCACAGGCCGCCGGCCACCCGCAGCACCGCGCCGGTGGTGTAGGAGGCGTCGGGGCTGAGGAGCCAGGCGACGGCGCCGGCGACCTCGTCGGGTTCGCCGGGTCGGCCCATCGGTACGCGGCCGGCGTTGCGGTCGGGGCGGTCGGGCATGCCGGACAGGGCGTGGATGTCGGTGCGGATGAGGCCGGGGGCGACGGCATTGACCCGGATGCCGTGCGGGGCGAGTTCCTTGGCCAGGCCGATGGTGAGGGTGTCGGTGGCGGCCTTGACGGCGGCGTAGTGGATGTACTCCCCCGGGCTGCCGAGGGTGGCGGCGGCGGAGGAGATGTTGACGATGGCGCCGCCGGTGGTGAGGCGGCAGGCGGCCTGTTGGGCGCAGAGGACGTAGCCGATGAGGTTGACGTCGACGACGTGGCGCAGGTCGTCGGGGCGCAGGTCGGTGAAGGGTCCGATGGGGCTGGTGACGCCGGCGTTGTTGACCAGGCCGGTGAGCGGGCCGAGGTCGGTGGCGGCGTCGAAGAGCCGGGCGACCTGGTCGGGGTCGGTGGTGTCGGCGGGTACGGCGACGGCGTGCCGGCCGAGGGCGCGGATGTCGGCGGCGACGGTGGTGGCGGCGTCGTGGTCGCGTCGGTAGCCGATGGCGATGTGGTGGCCGTCGTGGGCGAGGCGTCGGGCGACGGCAGCGCCGATGCCGCGGCTGCCGCCGGTGATGACCGTGACCGGATTCAATGGACCGCTCCCCTGCGCCTGTGTGGTGGCGACGCTACCGTTTCGGGCTCGGGCCGGTCACGGAGAGGGTGGTCACAGACGACGCGGGCTTTGGCGCTGGCGGGGTGAGCGGGCTGGCCTGGGAGTGGGGGCTGCTGGCCGGGCTGGCGCAGGGGGGGCGCTGACGGACGCGGATCTGGTGGTGGGCACGTCGGCGGGGTCGGTGGTGGGGCGAAGTGGTGTTCGGGGCGGCCGATGCGCCAGTCCTACGAGGCGCAGGCGGCGGCGGTGGCCGAGGAGGTGGCGGCGGTCTGCGCCGCCACCTCCTCGCGGTCAGGTGATGTCACGGCGCATCGGGATGACGACGGCAATGGCGGCGGCGATGATCGTGTAGGTCGCGAGCAGGAGTGCACCGACGACGGGTGACAGCAGCGGGGTGGGTGCGGTGCCGAGTTCCTTCGCGACCGAGTCGGTGAGGTAGGTGAAGCCGGTCAGGGCGGCGGTCGCTCCTCCGGGCAGGACGGGGTAGGCGGTGTTGACGCCGGGGATCAGCATGAGCAGTGGTTCGCCGAGGTAGAGGTAGCCGACGACGACGCCGAGCGCGGCGATCTGGTGGCGCAGGAGCGCGCCGACGCCGACGCCGAGCAGCAGGTAGGCGGCCATGGCCACGCCGACGCGGGCCAGCAATTCGAGCACCGTGCCGGTGGGGAGCCCGAGTGGCACGCCGCGGGCGGCGGCGACGCCGAGGATCGCGGCGGCGGCGGTGCCGGCGAGGACGGTGCCGTAGCCGATGGCGACTGTCGCGTAGGCGGTGAGTTTGGCGGCGAGGACCTGCCAGCGGCGGGGCGCGAACAGGAACGTGACCGCAGCGGTGTGGTGGCGGTACTCGGAGGTGACGGCGACGGCGCCGAAGGCGGCCGGCACGAATCCGGTGATGCCGAGGATGCCGAGCAGGGCGCGGATGCCGGTCTCGGTGTGCAGGCCGGGCATGGGTGGGGTGAAGTTCTCCGGGCCCACGGCCGTCATGAGGCCGGCCAGTCCCCCGCCGAGCAGCGCGGCGGTGGCCAGGATGCCCAGCGGTAGGCGGGTGGCGCGGAGCCGGCGGAACTCGGCGGTGATCAGCCGGGTCATCGGGTGTCCTTCTGTCCGGTGGGAGCGGTCAGGCGGAGGAAGAGTTGTTCGAGTCCGCCGACTTCGGTGGTGAGTTCGTGTACGCGCAGGCTGTGCCGTGCCGCCAGGTCGGCGATGGCGGGGGCGGTCAATCCGTGGACGCGGATCCGGTCGGGTCCGGTGCGTTCGGTCCGGGTGCCGGTGAGCGCGGCGACGAGCGCGTCGGTGTGGGGTGAGCCGACCATGACCGTCGGCGGGCCGGTGAGCTGCGACCACGGCCCGCAGGCGAGCAGTTCGCCGTGGCGGATCACGACGACGTTCTGGGCCAGCGGTCCGATTTCGCCCAGGACGTGGCTGGACACCAGGATGGTCCGGCCGTCGTCGGCGAGGGTGCGCAGGAAGTCGCGTAGCCAGGCGATGCCTTCCGGGTCGAGGCCGTTGCTGGGCTCGTCGAGCAGGAGCACGCGTGGGTCTCCGAGCAGTGCGGTGGCGAGGTTGAGGCGTTGCCGCATGCCGGTGGAGAAGGTGCGGGTGTGCCGGTGGGCCGCGGTGGTGAGGCCGAGTTCGTCCAGCAGGTGGTCGACGCGCGTGTCGGGGTGTCCACCCAGGGCCGCGTAGACGCGTAGGTGATCGCGGGCGGTGTGCGTGGGGTGGAAGGCGACGGTGTCGAAGACGGCGCCGACGGTGCGGGTGGGGTGTGGGAGGCGTCGGTAGGTCAGTCCACCGATGGTGGCGGTGCCGGAGGTGGGCGACACGAGGCCGGTCAGCATGCGCAGTGTGGTGGTCTTGCCGGCGCCGTTGGGGCCGAGGAAGCCGGTGACGACGCCGGGTTCGACGGTGAAGGTGAGGTCGCGCACGGCGGTCACCGGGCCGTATCGCTTGGTCAGGTGGTTCACCTCGATCCGAAGGTGCTCGCCGCTCACCGGTGGCTCCTGATGATCTGGCGGATCGACTCGACGAGGGTGGGGGCGGCGGGGTCGGAGAGCACGATCTCGTCGTAGCCGGCCGCGGCCGCGCGGTCCACGAGGAGGTGCAGGCCGGGCTGGCCGCGGCGGGCGGACACGAGTTGTCTCGGGCCGCCGAAGATCCCCCAGGTGCCGATCTTGAGGAAGCCGGAGATGGCGATTCCGCTGCGGGCGCCGCGGGGCAGCCGGAGCGGCTCCGGGGCGTGGCTGGCTTCCCGTACGGCGGTGAGTGGCACGCTCAGCCGTTCCCGTCGGGTCCACAGCCGCTCACCGGAGGTGAACCGGATGTGGACCCGGTCATGGGTGAGGGTGGTCGTGGCCATCAGGTTGGTCCTTCCGTGGGTCCTCGGGCGTGGGTGGGCCCGGGGCGGCGTCGGGTTGGTCGACCGGCAGCAGGATGGTGGCGAGCAGCCGGGGGGTTCGGTCGGCGGTCGGTTGGTGGGCGATGAGCGGCAGCAGCAGGGTGCCGAGGTCGCGGGCGAACGAGGCCAGTTCGGCGTCGCTGAGGTGCAGCACGAGCTGCTGGTAGCCGACTCCGTCGGCGGTGTAGTCGATGTGGTCGCGGTCGAGGTATCGCGAGAACTCGGACAGGAGGCTGGAGACGAACGCGGTGAACCAGCGGGCGTGGTCCTCGCGGTCGGCAGTGGCCAGGGTGACGGCGTCGGGCGTGCTCCCCTGGGCGGGTAGCGCGTAGACCCGTTCGGTGGCGCCCCGCACCGGTCGTTCCTCCACGACGTCGAGGAGCCCGGCCCGCACGAGGGTGGCCAGGTGTCGGTAGAGGGTGGCGTGCGGGATGTCGGGAAGTGCCGCGACGAGGTCACGGGTGGTGCGCCGGCTGCCTGCCACGGCCCGCAGGATCCGGATCCGGACCGGGTGCAGGGCGAGGTCGGCCCACCGGTCGTGCGAACTCTTCACGGCCACAACGATATCACTATCGATAGTGATATCGTTGTCGGCATGGCCGGAACGACAACGGCCGATGACGCTCGCCTACGCTCACCCGCGACGGAATCGCAGATGGAGGTACGCGGTGGGCGTGGGTGTCGGTGATGTGGTCGAGGATTTCGAGCTGCCGGACGAGACCGGTACGCCCCGGCGGTTGTCGGAGTTGCTGGCGGCCGGGCCGGTGGTGTTGTTCTTCTACCCAGCGGCGATGACCCGGGGCTGCACGGCGGAGAGCTGCCACTTCCGCGATCTGGCGGCGGAGTTCGCGGCGGTGGGCGCGCAGCGGGTGGGGATCAGCCGGGATCCGGTGGAGAAGCAGGCGGAGTTCTCCCGGTTGCACGGGTTCGACTACCCGCTGCTGTCGGACGTGGACGGCGCGGTGGCGCAGGCGTTCGGGGTGCGCCGGCGGGTGCCGCTGGGGCCATTGAGCACCCGGCGGATGACGTTCGTGATCGGGCCGGAGCGCCGGGTGCTGGCGGTGATCCACAGCGAGTGGGGCATGAACGAGCACGCCGACGCCGCGTTGCGGGCGCTGGGGGGTTGATCTTCCGGGTGTCGCAGCCAACTGGTATCAAGGCAGGAATCAAACAGGTGTACGGAAGAGGGCTGTGATGGCGGGCCAGGGTTTGTCCACTGACGAGGTGCAGAGCATCCGCGAGGCGTTGGCCGCGGGCCGCAAGCCCAAGGTGGTGTTCACCGCCTCGGCGGGTCAGATCGCCGGGCAACTGGGCCAGGTGGTGGAGCTGACCGACCCCGATGTGTCCGACGAGTTCGTGGTGGTCCGGTTCGGCCGCGACGAGCTGCCCTTCTCCCCCGCCGACGTGGCGGTGGCGCCACGCGGCGCGGGCCGCAAGGTGGTCGAGCCGAACCCGGAGCCGCCGGCCGAGGAGCCGGCCGCGCCGGCGGAGCCGGAGTTCGTGCTGGACACCCCGCGGGTGCCGGCGCCGCGTCGGGAGGAGCCGAAGGTGGAGCAGCAGGTGGAGAAGGCACCGGCCCGGCGGGCGGTGAAGGCAGCCAAGCCGAAGAGCCCGGCCGGGCTGACGGTGACCCTGGCGTACGCCGACGGCGAGTGGACGGTGGCGGCGCAGCAGGGCGCCAGGGCCCTCGCGAAGCCGTACGTGGTGAAGCCGGCGGAGGCGTTGAAGATGGTGGCGCTGGTGGATGTGCCGGGGGTGCAGGAGGCGGTGGAGCAGATCCTGGCGGCGGAGCGGTCAGAGGCGGAGCAGCAGGCGGAGAAGCTGCGCGCGGAGCTGGCGGAGATCGAGGCGCGTCTGGCGGAGCTGCGCGAGGCGCGGTGACGGTGTCCCCGCCCGGCGTTTCGTTGACGCTGGGCGGGGCTCGTTCTCTCCTGGACGGCGGGGGTCGAGTGCGGCTGCGGGTGCCCGAGGTGGCCCGCAGCGCGCGGCTGCTCCTCCCGGTGGCGCCGCCGCGGGATCAGAAGTAGTCGAGCAGTTGCGCCGGTCCTCCGGCGGCCAGCAGGTCCAGGGCGCAGGGGTCGGTGCCGGTGGCGCGTAGCAGGCCGGCGTCGGCGACGGACCGGGCCGTGCTGGCGCCGCTGTAGAGCAGGGCGAAGCCGCGGATGGACAGGTGCAGGTCGGCGTCGGCGGTGACGCGGGTGAGCGTGGCGTCGCCGTCGGCGACGTCCAGCCGCCAGGTGCCGGTGTTCCAGTCGGCGAGGTCGTCGGTGAGGGTGAAGTCGACGCTGCCGCGGGCGTGGGTCGGCCAGCCGCGGGCGGCGACAGCGCGGGTCACGTCGACGGGTCGGTGCATCCACGGCTGCTGTTCGTGTTCGCGGACGGCTTCCAGTGGCAGGTGGGCGGTGACGGCGTCGCCGTCGAGCAGGCGCAGCCGCAGGGTGGGGGTGACGCTGTGCCAGCTGGCGAGGACGCCGGTGAGTTCCCGGGTGGCGTCGGCGGTGGTGGCGAGGGCGTCGTGGACGGTGAGGACGGCGTCGTCGCCGTAGCCGCGGCCGCGGTCCCAGCTGGCGTAGCCGACGAGGTGCCCGTCGTCCTCGACGAGGGTGAGGCCGTCGAAGGGCAGGGTGTCAGCGGTGGTGTGGCGGTCGAAGAGGTCACCGCGGCGGGTGAGCAGTCCGCGCCGGTCCCGGGCGAGGCGTTCGTAGAGGCCGACGACGGCGGGCATGTCTGCCGGTGTGCCGGCGCGGACGGTGAGGTGCGGGGCCGGCCGGTGCCGGGGCAGCGCCACCGTGGGCAGGTCGACGGTGCGCATCACCCCGGCGACGTCCCAGCCGCAGGCGCGGTAGGGGGCGGTGACGGTGGGGAACAGCGCGCTGATCGCGGCGCCACGCTCGTGGGCGCCGCGCAGCAGGCCGGTGAGCAGGGCGCGGGCCACGCCACGGCCGCGGGCCTCGGGGGCGACAGCGACGCCGCCGACGTCGGCGGCGGGCAGGGCCCGCCCGGACCACCACTGTTGGTGGTGCAGGTCGACGGCTTTGCCGAGGAGCCGGCCGGCGTGGTCGAAGGCGCCGTAGCGGGTCATGCCGGGCACCGCGACGGTGGCCTGTGGTGCCCGCTGCGGGTCGGACCCGAAGGCGTGCCGGCCGAGGTTCCAGGCGTCGGTGAGGTCGTCGGCGGTGAGCTCACGGACGTGCGGGGTGGTGGCCATCGGCCCACCTTAGCGGCGCGGATCTTGCCGGTGGACGGATTTTCGCGGGGGCGCCGGCGGTGGGCCGAAACACCGACGCGGGGCCGGTGCGACTCCTCGCCCCGGCCCCGCCTCCCGCGCCTCGCAGGTCGTCAGTGTTGCGGAATGTTCTTTACCCCGATCCGCTTGCGGAACACCCAGTACGTCCAACCCTGGTAGGCCAGCACGATCGGGGTGAAGATCACCGCCACCCAGGTCATGATCTTGAGGGTGTAGGGGGTGGAGGCGGCGTTGGTGGCGGTGAGCGTGCCGGCGGCGTCCAGGGTGGACGGCAGCACGTTCGGGAACAGCGCGGCGAACAGGGTCGCCACGGCCAGAGCAATCGCCACGGCGGTGCCGGTGAACGCCCAGCCCTCCCGGCGTACCCGGGCGGCGGCGAGCGCGCCGATCAGGGCCAGCGCCGCGCCGACGGCGAACACGACGGCGGCCGCGCTGGAGCGGATGGTCAGCGTCCAGGCCAGGAACGCCGTCGCGGCCACCGCGGTGCCCACGCCCAGGCGCACGGCGAGGGCGCCGGCCCGCTCCCGGATCTCGCCGGTGGTCTTCAGGGCGATGAACACGGCGCCGTGGGTGAGGAACAGCGCCGCGGTGGTCACCCCGCCGAGCAGCGCGTACGGGTGGAGCAGGTCGACCAGGCCGCCGACGTACTCGTGGTCGGCGTCCAGCGGCACGCCGCGCAGGATGTTGGCGAAGGCCACGCCCCACAGCACCGCGGGCACGACGGAGCCGACGAAGATCGCGGTGTCCCAGCGGCGCTTCCAGGACGCCTCGGGGCGCTTGTGCCGGTATTCGAAGGCCACGCCGCGGGCGATCAGGGCGAGCAGGATCAGCAGCAGCGGCAGGTAGAAGCCGGAGAAGAGGGTGGCGTACCACTCGGGGAAGGCGGCGAACATGGCGCCGCCGGCGGTGATCAGCCAGACCTCGTTGCCGTCCCAGACCGGGCCGATGGTGTTGATCAGGACGCGGCGTTCCCGGTCGTCGCGGCCGAGGACGGGCAGCAGCATGCCGACGCCGAAGTCGAAGCCTTCGAGGATGAAGTAGCCGGTGAAGAGCACGGCGACGAGGAGAAACCAGACGGTCGTCAGTTCCACGGTGGGCTCCGGGTCAGTAGGCGAAGGCGAGCGGGCGCTCGGCGTCGTCGGTGTCGTCGGATTCGGGCGCCGGGGTGAGGTCGGGCACGCCGGCGCGGGCGTAGCGGACCAGCAGCTTGAACTCCACGACGGCGAGGGCGGCGTAGATGAGCGTGAAGGCGGCGAACGAGGTGAGCACCTCGGTCAGCGAGACGCTGCGGGACACGCCGTCGCGGGTGAGCATCTCGCCGAAGACGATCCAGGGCTGGCGGCCCATCTCGGTGAAGATCCAGCCGAAGGAGTTGGCGAGCAGGGGAAGCGCCGGCATGACCAGGCCGGCGCGCAGCAGCCACCGGCTGCGGGGGGTACGGCCCTTGCGCTGGGCCCAGAGCACCAGCAGGGCGATCGCGGCGGCGGCCATCCCGAAGGCGATCATGAACCGGAAGCTCCAGTAGGTGACCGGGATGATCGGGGTGTAGCTGCCGGCGCCGTACTGGCTGGCGTACTGGGCCTGCAGGTCGTTGATGCCGTGGACGGTGCCGTTGGGGTCGCCGGTGCCCAGGTACGACAGCAGGTACGGGATCTTGATGGCGAACAGCTCGCGGGTGCCGTCGAGGCTGCCGATGGTGAGCACGGAGAACGAGGCGGGGCTCTCGGTGGTGTAGAGGCCCTCGGCAGCGGCCATCTTCATCGGCTGCACCTGCGTCATGATCTTGCCCTGGATGTCGCCGGTGATCACCACCAGCGTGGCGGAGACCAGCACCACCCAGGCGCCGAACTTCGTGGCGAACCGGTACGCGCCGGTGTCGGCGCTGCCGCGGTTGCGCATCACGTGCCAGAGGCCGACGGTGACGACCAGCGAGCCGGCGACCAGGAACGCGCCGGCCAGGGTGTGCGGGAAGGTGATCAGCGCGACCTTGTTGGTCAGCACGGCGACGAAGTCGGTGAGTTCCGCGCGGCCGGTGTCGGGGTTGATCCGGTAGCCCACCGGGTTCTGCATGAACGAGTTCGCGGCGAGGATGAAGTAGGCGCTGAGGTTGGTGCCGATCGCGGCGGCCCAGATGCTGGCCAGGTGCAGGCGCTTGGGCAGCCGGTCCCAGCCGAAGATCCACAGGCCGATGAAGGTCGACTCCAGGAAGAACGCGACCAGGGCCTCGATGGCCAGGGGGGCGCCGAAGATGTCGCCGACGAAGCGGGAATAGTCGCTCCAGTTCATGCCGAACTGGAACTCCTGCACGATGCCGGTGACCACGCCCATCGCGAAGTTGATCAGGAAGAGCTTGCCGTAGAACTTGGTGAGCTTGAGGTACCGCTCGTTGCCGGTGCGGTGCCACATCGTCTGGAGGATGGCCACCAGGACGGACAGGCCGATGGTCAGCGGCACGAATAGGAAGTGGTAGACGGTGGTGACACCGAACTGCCAGCGGGCGACGTCCAACGCGTCCACCAATAACCCCCAGCTTTTCATACTACGAGACGTAGTAGATACTACTGCTCGTCGTAGAGATGGGGCAGGGCCGGGGGTCCCGAGCCGGCCCGGGACCAATGACCCTGATCACCTCTGCCGTACGGCCCGGGGTCGCGCCCCGCCGGCACCCGCCCGCGTGCGACCATCCAGCACTGATGGACACCCCGACCGCCCCCTGGCGGCCGCCGCTGTTCTGGCGCGCCGCGCAGGTCCTCGCCCGCCTCGTCGTCGCCCTGCTGGCCCGGCTGGAGGTCAGCGGCGACGTGCCGGCCCACCTGCGGCGAGGCCCGCTGATCCTGGCCGCCAACCACATCAGCCCGTTCGACCCGATCGTCCTCGCCGCGGCCTGCCGGGCCCGTGGGGTCGCGCCCCGGATCATGGCCACCGGCGGGCTCTTCCGCGCCCCCGTCGTCGGGGCGCTGATGCGCCACGCCGGGCACCTGCGCGTCGACCGGGGCACAGCCGCCGTACACCGGGCCCTCGACGACGCCGCTGCGGCCGTCGCCCGCGGCTCGGTGGTGCTGGTCTATCCCGAGGGTCGCATCGGCCTGGACCCGGGCCTGTGGCCCGAACGCGGCAAGACCGGCGCCGCCCGGCTCGCCCTGGCCTGTGGGGCCCCCGTCGTCCCGGTCGCCCAGTGGGGCTCGCACGAGGTGCTGCCCTACCGGGCGCCCAGGGGAATGCTGCGCGGCATCGCCCGGTCGGTGCTGCGCCGCCCGGTGATCCGGGTGCGCTTCGGCGAGCCGCTCGGCCTGCATGACCTGGCCCACGGCACGCCCGGCGCCGCCCGCCTGGGCACCGACCGGATCATCGACGCGATCACCGACACCCTGGCGCCGCTGCGCCCCGACGAGCCGGACCGGCCCCGGCACGTCGACCCGGGCCGCCCCGTCGACACCAGCCGTGCGCACCGCCGCCGCCCGCCGGGCTGACCCCGCTCGACCCGCGCCGGCCGGCTGCGCGCCGCCGCGCCGGGTAGGCCAGGTCGGTGACGAACAGGATGCTGGGCCGCACGTGCGTCTCCCCGGGTCGCGCCGGTCGCGGCGGTCGCGCCACGACGGGGAGGGGGGCACCATACCGGGCGCCGGTGGGGCGACATCGAGTGATCGCCGGCCGGTCACCGGGACGCCACCGGCGCGGGGCATACTGCGCGGCGTGCTGACCCGATCCGGCTACCTCGACGCGCCCGCGCCGCTGGCCTTCGCCCACCGCGGCGGCGCCGCCGAGGGCGACGAGAACACCGTCGAGGCGTTCGCCCGAGCCGTCGGCCTCGGCTACCGGTACGTGGAGACCGACGTGCATGGCACCGCCGACGGGGTGGCCGTGGTCTTCCACGACGCCACCCTGGAGCGGGTCACCGGC
This sequence comes from Micromonospora sp. NPDC047548, assembly GCF_040642975.1. NCBI lineage: Bacteria > Bacillati > Actinomycetota > Actinomycetes > Micromonosporales > Micromonosporaceae > Micromonospora > Micromonospora sp. NPDC047548. Next base: position 98,487 of record NZ_JBEYTI010000015.1, on the reverse strand, counting down.
GAGCGGGGACGCATCGCCGACCTGCGCTGGGCCGACCTGGCCTCGGTACGCGTCGGCGGGGCCGCGGTCGTACCCCGGCTCGACGAGGTCCTGGCCGCCTGGCCGCTGGTGCGGTTCAACATCGACGTGAAGGCCGATGGGGGCGTCGCGCCGACGGTGGCCACGGTGACCCGGGCGGGCGCCGCCGACCGGGTGCTGCTGGCCTCGTTCAGCGACGCCCGGCTGACCCGGCTGCGGGCGTTGACCGAAGGGCGGGTCGCCACCAGCCTCGGCATGCGCGGGGTGGCCCGACTGCGGCTGGCGTCGCTGCACGGGTGGCGGCTGCGGCTGCCGCCGTCGGTGGTGGCGGCGCAGGTGCCGCCGCGCTACGGCCGGGTGCCGGTGGTGGACCGCCGGTTCCTCGCCTACTGCCACCGGTTGGGCTTGCAGGTGCACGTCTGGACGATCGACGAACCTGCCGAGATGCACGACTTACTTGATCTTGGTGTGGATGGCATCATGACCGATCACGTCGGCCTGCTGCGCGACGTATATCGCAGCCGCGGCCACTGGGCCGCCTGAGAACCGGCGGAGGAAACCCGATGGCCGAGATCGTCACCCCAGCGGTGCAGGACCCACCGCCGACGAGCACCCGCCGTGAACGCCGCGGCTGGTACCTCTACGACTGGGCCAATTCTGCGTTCCAGACCACCGTCATCACGGTCTTCCTCGGCCCGTTCCTCACCACCGTCACCGAGTTGGCGGCCGGCTGCGAACTCGGCGCGGACAGCTGCGACGGGTACGTGCACCCACTGGGCATCCGGGTCGCCGCCGGCTCCTACTACCCGTACCTGATCTCGCTGTCGGTGTTCCTCACCGTCTTCGTGCTGCCGGTGGTCGGGGCGGTCGCCGACCGGTCGACGCACAAGAAGCGGCTGCTCGCCGGCGCGGCGTTCACCGGCGCGGGGGCGACCATCGCGATGGCCTTCGTTACCGGCGAGCGGTACCTGCTCGGCGGCGCGCTGTTCCTCGTCGCCAACATCGCCTTCGGTGCGGCCATCGTCGTCTACAACTCGTTCCTGCCGCAGCTCGGCGGCCCCGACGAACGCGACACCATCTCCAGCCGCGGCTGGGCCATCGGCTACCTCGGCGGCGGGCTGCTGCTCGCGTTGAACCTGGTCGCGGTCACCCTACTCAGCGAGGAGGGCAACCCGCAGCGCACCCTCGACCTGGCCCGCTGGTCCATCGTGTCCGCCGGCGTCTGGTGGGCGGCGTTCACCCTGGCGCCGCTGCGCTGGCTGCGGGAACACCCGACCGCCGCGGCGCTGGCCGGCGGCGGCAACGTGCTCACCGACGGCTTCCGCCAGCTCGGCCGCACCCTGCGTGAGATCAAGGCGTACCCGCTGACGCTGTTCTTCCTGCTCGCCTTCCTGGTCTACAACGACGGCATCCAGACGGTGATCACGCTGGCCAGCCAGTACGGCACCGAGGAGCTGAAGCTGGAGCAGGACACCCTGATCGTGACGATCCTGCTGGTGCAGTTCCTCGCCTTCGGCGGGGCGCTCGCCCTGGGCGCGCTGGCCCGGCGCATCGGCGCGTGGAAGACGGTGCTGCTGTCCCTGGTGCTGTGGACCGGTGTGATCATCGCCGCGTTCCGGCTGCCCGCCGAGGCGCCGCTGCCGTTCATGGTCCTCGGCGGGGCGATCGGCCTGGTCCTCGGTGGCAGCCAGGCGCTGAGCCGGTCGCTGTTCAGCCAGCTCATCCCGGCCGGCAAGGAGGGCGAGTACTACGGCTTCTACGAGATCAGCGACAAGGGCACCAGCTGGCTCGGGCCGCTCGCCTTCGGCCTGGTGTTCCAGCTCACCGCCTCCTACCGGGTGGGCCTGGTCTCACTGCTGATCTTCTTCGTGCTGGGCTTCGCGCTGCTGGCCGCCGTGCCGATCCGCCGGGCCATCGTCGCCGCCGGCAACACCCCGCCCCGGGTGCTGTGAGCGACCTGGTCCATCAACCCGATCGGGCCGGATCGATGGACTAGGCTGCCCGGACGTGACCGACGACGACGCTGCCGCCCCGACCTGCCTGGCCCGCCCGCTCCCGGGCCCGGACGACCGCTGGACCGGCTGCGCCGCCTCCCGCGGCGTCGACGGGCGGCCGCTGCACGCCGCCGCGCTGAAGTTCTTCTGGGGGCCGATGGACTGCGGCAAGTCCACCATGGCGTTGCAGATGAACTACAACCACGCCCGGCAGGGCCGCCGCGGCCTGGTCACCACCCGCATCGACCGGTCGCTGGGCCCGCAGGTCACCAGCCGCATCGGCCTGGCCCACTCCGCCATCGAGGTCACCGATGAGCTGGACCTGCGGACGCTGGTCCGCGACACCTGGGCCGAGGGGGTACGCGTCGACTACCTGATCTGCGACGAGGCGTCCTTCTACGATGTGGCGCACGTGGAGCAGATGGCCGAGCTGGTCGACGGCTACGACGTCGACGTGTACGCCTTCGGCCTGGCCACCGACTTCCGGTCCTGCCTCTTCCCCGCCGCGCAGCGGCTGTTCGAGCTGGCCGACGAGGTGGCCCGGATCCAGATCGAGGTGCTCTGCTGGTGCGGCCGGGAGGGCCTGCTCAACGCCCGGGTGGCCGACGGGCGGGTGGCCCGCGAGGGCGAGCAGGTCGTCATCGGCGACACCGTGGACTCCGCCGAGGTGCGCTACCAGGTGCTCTGCCGGCGGCACTACCGCTCCGGCGACCTCGGCCCGCGCTCCTAGAACGGATCCCCGCAGACCCGCCACTTGCCGCTGTCCTTCACCACCGTCAGCCGGCGTTCCTCGCTGGCCCCGCCGTCACGGGTGAGGCGGACGGCCACCTCGCCGGTCGGGCGGCCGGCCTTCGTGCGCACCGACACGTCCACGATCTCATAGCCGGTGACCACCGGCGGCGTCTTCACCCAGCTGGCGAAGCCCACCTCGCTCCACTTCTTGCGGGCCTGCGCGCAGAGCCGGCCGTACGCCCGCTCGACGTCGCCGGCGGACAGCTCCCGGAGGAACCCGTCGGCGGTCTCCCGCACCGGGCCGCCGGCCTGGGTCACCACCTGCACGTTCCAGGCGCCCAGCCCGGCCACCCCCACCAGGCACAGGATCATCGTCAGGCCGCCCAGCATCAGACCGGAGCGCACCGGCCGGCGGGGCCGGGCCGGTCGGGTCCACGCCTGCTGACCGCCCATCACTGCGACCGTATGCGCACGCCGCCCGCGCGCGCAGGAACATCGCCCCTGTCGCGCCCGGCACGGCATCGTCTACCGTCGGCGCAACCTGAGAAGGAGCCGTCGATGAGCCGATACGTGCAGCCGGTACCGACCCCCGACGACCCGTACACCGGCGACGCGCTGCTGCGATCCTGGCTGGAACGCCACCTCGGCCCGGCCGGACACGCCGCCGCGAAGGGCCGGCTGGCCGACCTGGCCGCCGACGTCACCGGGCCGCTGCGGGCCGCGCACGCCGACGCCGAGGCGCACCCGCCCACCCTGGTCCGCTACGACGCGTGGGGCGCCCGCGTCGACCGGGTCCAGACCTCCGTCGGCTGGCAGGCCCAGCGCGCCGCCGCCGCCCGGCACGCCGTGGTCGCGCTGCCCTACCTGGAGTCGGCGCGCGGCACGTGGGGGGCGGCGGCCCGGGTCGTCCAGCACGCCCTGCTGCACCTTTACGGGCCGGAGTCGGCGACCTTCTCCTGCCCGGTGGCGATGGCCGACGGCGCGGCGGCGCTGCTCAGCCTCCCCGAGGTCGACCCGGGCGTACGGGACGCCTGGCTGCCCCGGCTGACCTCCACCGACCCAGACACGGCGATCGTCAGCGGGCAGTGGATGACCGAGTCGCAGGGCGGCTCCGACCTGTCCCGCTCGAGCACCACCGGCCGTCCCGCGGCCGACGGGTCGTGGCGGCTGAGCGGGGAGAAGTGGTTCTGCTCGGCCGCCGACGCGCCGATGGCGGTCGCGCTGGCCCGCCCCGAGGGCGCCGGCCGGGGCAGCCGGGTGCTCGCCCCGTTCCTGGTGCCCCGCTACGCCGCCGACTCCCCCCTCGCGGGGGCCACCACCGCGCCGGACGCGCCGGCGCCCGGCGTCACCGTGCACCGACTCAAGGACAAGCTCGGCACCTGGGCGCTGCCCACCGCCGAGATCGGGCTGCGGGACGCGTACGCGCTGCCGCTGGGCGATCCGGCGGCGCCCGGCCTGGTCCGGGCGATGACCCTGGTGGTGGTGACCCGGGTGCACAACGCCTCCGCCGCCGCCGGCGGCATGCGTCGCGGTCTGGCCTACGCCCGGGCGTACGCGCAGGCCCGGCACGTCGCCGGGGGGCCGCTGTCGGCAAATCCGCTGCACCGGGCCACCCTCGGCGCGCTCGCCGTCGACGCGGCCGGCGCGTTCGCCCTGGCCGGGCACGCGTTCGCGCTGCTCGGCCGGGTCGAGATGGGCGCCGACCCGCAGGCCGCCGCCGAGCTACGGGTGGTGGCGCCGCTGGCCAAGCTGGCCACCGGCCGGCTCGCCGTCTCCGCCGCCGGCGAGTACGTGGAAGCGTTCGGCGGCGCCGGCTACGTGGAGAACACCGGGGTGCCCCGGCTGCTGCGCGACGCGCAGGTGCTGCCGATCTGGGAGGGCACCACCAACGTGCTCTCCCTGGACGTGCTGCGCGCGGTGACCCGCGAGGACGCCGGCGCCCCGCTGCTGCGTCGGCTCGCCGACGCCACCGACCTGGCCCGCCGGCTGTCCCCGGCGCTCGCCGACACCCTCGCCGCGGTCACCGACGAGCTGCGCGACACGCTCGCCGAGATCGCCGCCGACCCCGCCGCGGTCGCGGTGGTGGCCGGCGCGCGCGGGCTGGCCCTGCGGATGGCGTACGCCCTGACCACGGCGCTGCTGGTCGAGCACGCCGGGTGGGGCGACGAGCAGGCCGAGCTGGCCGCCCGGCTCTGGGCGCGGCGCTGGCTGCGGCACGAGGACATCGCCGCCGACGCCCACCAGCACCTCGAACTGCTCTGCTGAGGGTTGCTGCCCGAGTTGAGGGTTGAGCCGGTCCGCGAGCGCGACGTCCGGCTCAAGTCTCACAAGGAGCTTCAATGAAAAAATTGAAGCATGGACACGGACGACATGAAGCGGCACATCAGCGACTCGTTCGAGGGGGTCGCCGCCGTGGACGGCGGCGACGACACGTACTTCGTCTACGACCCGCTCGGTGACCTTCCCGCCGATCGGTGGCTGCCGTTCGCCACGATCGTGACCGGCGACCACCACGACACCGCCTCCGCGCTGGACCGGCCGGGCGCGTGGCGGCTCAACATCGGGCTGACCAGGGCGAGGTACGCGTCGGTGTTCGCGACGGCGCCGGCCGGTGGCGCGCCCGTCGACCACACCGTGACGGACACCCTGCTGCCGCACCCGGTCTACGCCCCGCAGCACTGGGTGTGCGTGGTCAACCCGGGCCCGGCGACCCGGGAGCTGGTCGGGGAGTTGCTGGCCGACGCGTACGGCTTCGCCGTCCGCAAGCATCTCAACCAGCGCCGCCGCCGTCCCGGATCCGCCGACTGAACCTGCCAGAAGGTGTCAGGTACCTGGGGCAGGCTGCCGGTCATGACAGTCACCGCCGACCTCGCCATGGTCAACCTGGACAGCTCCGACCCGGCCGCGCACGTGGACTTCTACCACCGCGTGCTCGGCTGGAAGATCCCCCACAGGGAAGACGCGTACGCCATGATCAGCAGCCCCGACGGCGTCGCGATCGGTTTCGGGAAGGTGGACGGTTTCGTCCCGCCGCGCTGGCCCGACGAGACCTCCGCCAAGCGCTACCACCTCGACCTGCACGTCGACGACCTGGACGTCGCGGAGAAGGAGTTCGTGGCGGCGGGCGCGACGAAGCCCGAGTTCCAGCCCGGCGACGGGCGCTGGGTGGTGCTGCTCGACCCGATCGGCCAGCCGTTCTGCATCTGCCCCCGCCCGCGGGGCTGACGGCTTCGTCACCGCTGCGCCGGGACGGCCAGCCACCCGGGTGGCTGGCCGTCCCGCCGCCGCCAGCATCGGAGTGGGTGCTCACTCCGTCAACGGCTTTCAGCTGCGGCGGCGGGCCCGGGCCGCCCAGATCGTGTACGCCGGGTCGCGGTCGAGGTTGTGCCGGTCCCGGTCGTAGCGGCGGGTGGTGCGCGGGTCGGCGTGCCCCATCGCGTCCTGCACGTCCTCCAGCGGGACGCCCTCGGAGCGGGCGGTGGTGGCGAAGGCGTGCCGCAGCGAGTGCGGCGACAACTTCGCGGCCGCCGGGATGCCGGCGGCCTGGGCCAGGCGACGGACCAGCCGGAACACCGAGTGCCGGTCCAGTCGACCGCCGGTGGCGGTGACCAGCAGCGGGCCGGTCAGCTCCGGCACGCCCACCCCCTGCGCGGCGGCCCGGTCGGTCAGGTACGCGTCGACGGCGTACGCGGTGCCCGGGGTCAGCGCCCGGCGGCGTGGCTTGCCGCCCTTGCCGACGAACCGCACGCTGCGGTGTCCCCGTTCCGCGCCCAGGTCGTCCAGGTTGAGCGAGACCAGTTCCCCCACCCGCAGCCCGAGGTCGGCGAGCAGGGCGATGGCGGCCCGGTTGCGGGCGGCGGTCGGGCCGGTGTCGGTGTCAGCGGCGGCCAGCAGCGCGTCCACCTCCTCGGGGGTCAGCCCGACGGTGGCCGAGTGGTCCCGGTCGACGCGTGGCCGGTCGGCGCCGGAAACCGGGTTTGCCTCGACCGCCCGCAGCTTGACCAGGAACTCGTACCAGCTGGAGAGCGCGGAGAGCTTGCGGGCCACGGTCGCCGGGGTGAGCGGCCGGCGGGTCCGCGCGCCCAGGGTGGCCTCCAGGTCGCGGGCGTATGCGTTGACGTCGAGGAAGTTGGCCAGCAGCGGGTCCAGCTCGCGGCCGGCGCACCAGGCCAGCCAGCCGGCGATGTCCCGCCGGTACGCGACGCGGGTGTGTTCCGACAGTCGTCGGTTGCGCAGCCACGCCTCGGTGAAGTCGACCGGCCCGGTCGGCAGGGCGGGTCGGGCCGAGGCGCGGGGCAGGACCGGGAAGTCGGGACGCAGCATGTGAAAAAGGCTCTCAGTCCCGGCAGGGAATGACCACGAGGCGCGCCCGAGCGGATTGCCGCCGCGCGCTACCGTCGTCGGGTGCGTGCCAGCCGGCTGGTCTCCCTGTTGCTGCTCCTGCAGGCCCGGGGGCGGATGACCGCCCAGGAACTCGCCGACGCGCTGGAGGTCTCGGTCCGTACCGTCTACCGGGACGTCGAGGCGCTCGGCACCGCCGGCGTCCCGGTGTACGCCGACCGGGGCCCGGCCGGCGGCTACCGGCTGCTTGGCGGCTACCGCACCCGGCTGACCGGGCTGACCTCCGACGAGGCCGCGGCGCTGTTCCTGGCCGGGGTTCCCGGACCGGCCGCGGAACTGGGCCTCGGCGCGGTCCTCACCGCCGCGGAGTTGAAGCTGCGCGCCGCCCTGCCGGCGGACCTGGCCGACCAGGGCGACCGGATCCGGCAGCGGTTCCACCTCGACGCGCCCGGCTGGTTCCGGGACCCGGAGCCCACCCCGCACCTGACGGCGCTGGCCGACGCGATCTGGGAGGACCGCCTGGTCGAGATCCGCTACCAGCGGTGGAAGCGCCCCCGCGAGGTGAGCCGGGTGCTGGCTCCGCTGGGCGTGGTGCTCAAGGCCGGCCGCTGGTATCTGGCGGCCCGCGCCGGGGAGCAGGTCCGCACCTACCGGGTCGGGGCCATCCTGGAGCTGACCGTGCGCGACGAACGGTTCGACCGGCCCGCCGACTTCGACCTGGTCGCCTTCTGGCGGGAGTGGACCGACCGGTACGAGCACGGCGTTTACCGCGACGAGGCGCGGGTACGGGTCACCGCCGCCGCGCTGGAGTTCATGGCGTACGTCTTCCCGCCCGCGATGAGCCGGGCGGCCCGGGCGGCGGCGGGCGACCCGGACGCCCACGGCTGGCTGGTCACGACGGTGCCGATCGAGTCGGTGCGGCACGGGCACACCCAACTGCTCAAGCTGGGCGCGCAGGTGGAGGTGCTCGCCCCGGCCGAGTTACGGCAGCTGATGGCGGCCAGCGCCCACGCGATGGCCGCCATCTACCCAGTACCGGTGGGAGCACCGGCCCCTCCGGCCGGCGACCCGCCCGTCACGCGGTGAGCTGCCGGTGCCCGTTGCTTCCGGCAGCGACGGTGACGCGCTGCGGCGTCACCGTCGCAGGACCTTCCCGAACCACTGCTCGGCGCAGGCGTCGTCGTTCGGGCCCGCTCAGCCGGTGGTCACTTCGGCATGCAGGGAGACCCGCCGCAGCAGGTCGGCCAGGAGCCGACGCTCGTCCGGGGTGAGCACGCCGAGCAGCCGGTGCTCCTCGTGGCCGATCACTTCGATCGCCGAGTGCCAGGCCGCGTGTCCGGTGTCGGTGAGCTCCACGTCGACCCGCCGCCGGTCGACGGTGGACGGGATGCGTCGCACGAAACCGCGCCGGACCAGGGCGTCGACCCGGGCGGTCACCGAGGCGGGCGCCATCGCCAGGTCGTCGGCCAACTCGGTGGGGGTGGCCCGGCCGCGCCGCCCGGCCAGGGCGTGCAGCGTGTCGTACTCGTGCGCGGGCAGGCCGAGGTCGGCGAGGGAGCGGTCCTTGACCGCGCGCAGGTGCCGGGTGAAGCCGGACATCCGGGTGACCGCGCCCTCGACGTCGGGGTCGAGCTCCGGCAGCACGGGCAGCCACCGCTCGATGTGCCGATCGGTGCGGTCGGGTCCGGTCATGCCGCCACTGTACGTCGACAGCAAAATATTCGTTGACGAAATGTTCGGTGTCGAAATAGCTTGTCGGGGTGACCCATCCCCTCCGCGTACGCGCCTTCCGGCTGCTGTTCCTCGGCCGTACCGTCTCCTCCCTGGGCGACGCCGTCGTGCCGGCCGCCCTCGCCCTGGCGGTGCTCCGGGCGACCGGCTCCACCGGCTCGCTGGCCCTGGTGCTGGCCTGCGCGATGGTCCCCCGGCTGCTCCTGCTGCCCCTGGGCGGCGTGGTCGCCGACCGGTTCCACGCCAAACGGGTCGCCGTGGCCACCGACCTGGCGCGCTGCGCCGCCCAACTGATGGTCGGGGTGGAACTGCTCGGCGACGCCCCGTCGCTGACCCACGTGGCGGTGGCCTCCGCGATCGGCGGCGCCGCCTCCGCCTTCGCCATCCCCACCGCCGCACCGCTGGTCGCCGGCACCGTCGAGGCCGACGGACGGCAGCGCGCCAACGCCCTGCTGGGGGTCACCGCCAACGCCAGCCGGCTCGCCGGCCCCGCCCTGGCCGGCCTGCTCATCTGGGCCGCCGGCCCCGGCTGGGCGTTCGTCCTCGACGGGATCTCCTTCGCCGTGAGCGCCCTGCTGCTGGCCGCGGTCCGGGTCCGGCACGTGCCGGTACCCAGCCGCTCCCTCGGCGCCGACCTGGCACACGGCTGGCGGGAGGTGCGCGGCCGCGACTGGTACTGGACCAGCCTGCTCGGGCACGGCGTGTGGAACGGCGCCGCCGCCGTCCTGATGACCCTCGGCCCGGCGGTCGCCGTCGACCGGCTCGGCGGAGAGGGCGTGTGGGTGCTCATGCTCCAGGGCGGCGCCGTCGGCCTGCTGGCCGGATCGCTGCTGGCCACCCGGGTCCGACCGCGCCGGCCAATCCTGGTCGGCAACCTCGCCCTGGCCACGTACGCCGTCCCGCTGGCGCTGCTGGCCGCCGCCGCACCCGCCCCGGCGGTCATCGCCGCGTACTGCCTCGCGCTGACCGCGCTGGGCTTCCTCAACCCGATCTGGGAGACCGTCGTGCAGGCACAGTTCGCGCCCCAGGTCCTCGCCCGGGTCACCTCCTACGACTGGCTGATGTCGCTGGGGGCCATGCCGATCGGCTACGCCGTCGCCCCGCTCGTCGCCGGAGCATGGGGCACACCCGCGCCGCTGGCCGGGGCGGCGGTGCTCGTCGCGCTCGCCTGCGCCGGCACCGCCGCCGTACCCGGCGTACGCCGGCTGACCTGGCCCGCCACCCCGGCGCCGCAACCGGCCAAGGAGGCGGTGGGCTGACCGGTCAGAGCGCGTGGCCGGTGGTGGCGTCCACGTGGTCCGGGACCTCGTGGTGCCGGTCCCCGACGCTGGAGGTGCCCGACGGCTCGAACATCAGGATCGACGCCCCGTCCTCCGAGGACGGCCGGTGCGGCACTCCGCGCGGCACCACGTACACCGCGCCGCGGGGCAGCACCACCGCCCGCTCGTCGTCGCCGTCGCGCAGCGCGATCCGCAGCTGTCCGTCGAGGACCAGGAAGAACTCGTCGGTATGGTCGTGGACGTGCCAGACGTGCTCCCCGGCCACCTTGGCGATCCGCACGTCGTAGTCGTTGACCCGGGTGACGATCCGCGGGCTCCACAGCTGGTCGAAGCCGGCCAGCGCGACCGCCAGGTCGATCGGCTCATCGCTCATCGGCCCATCCTGGCACCGCCGGACCCGCGACGGCGTCCCCGGTTCAGAGGAACCGGTGCATGACGTGCAGGCCGACCCGCTTCCCGCCCGGCAACGCGAACGCCTCCGGCACGGTGCCGATGACGGTGAACCCGAGCCGCCGGTACAGCTCGACCGCCCACGTGTTGGATTCGACCACGGCGTTGAACTGCATCGCCGCGTACCCCTGCCGGCGGGCCCAGTCCAGGGCGTACTCGGCCAGCGCCCGGCCGACGCCCCGGCCCCGCGCGTCGGCGGCCACCATGAAACTCGCGGTCGAGACGTGCGCGCCCGGCCCGGGCCGGTTCGGGCCCATCTTCGCCGTGCCGAGGATCCGGTCACCGTCCACCGCGACCACGGTCAGCCCCGGCGGCGCCTCCACCCACAGGCCGCGCGCCGACTCGGCGGTCAACCCCGGGTCGTACACGAAGGTGTCCCCCGCGACGACGACCTCCTCGACGATCGGCCACACCCGCGGCCAGTCGGCACCGGCGAACTCTCTGATCAGCACCGGTGCAAGCTAGCCGGGACACCGCCGGGACGCCAACCGGATCCGGTGGCGCCCGGCACCGAACCGTGACCGTTACGGGACAGCGCCCGCCGGACCCGACGGGCCACGATGGGAGCGTGGCCGTACCCGTCACCGACCGCCCCGGCGCGGCAGCTCCCGCCGGACCGCCCCCACCCGGGCCCCGCACGAAGGGACCGTGGGTGGTCGCCGGCACGGTCACGATCGTGCTGCTGGCGCTCGCCTCCCGTTACGGCTACCACCGTGACGAGCTGTACTTCCTGCTCTGCGGCCGGCACCTCGACTGGGGCTACGTCGACCAGGGTCCGCTCACCCCGGCCCTGGCCCGGGCGTTGGACACCCTCGCCCCCGGCAACCTCGTCGTCCTGCGTACCCCGTCTGCGCTCATCGCCGGAGTCGCGGTCCTGCTGGTCACGGCGCTGGCCCGCCAGTTCGGCGCCAGCCGCGGCGGGCAGCTCCTCGCCGCCGGCACCGCCGCCGTGGCCGGCATCGTCCTCGCGCCCGGGCACCTGCTCAGCACCACCACCGTCGACCTGCTGGTGTGGCTGGCCGCGGCGTACTGCGCGATCCGGGTGCTGCGCGGCGAGCCGCGCTGGGCGCTCGGCCTCGGCGCGGCGCTCGGTGTCGGGATGCTCAACAAGCTGCTGCCCGCGCTGCTCGGCGTGGGGCTGCTGGCCGGGTTGGTGATCGCCGGGCCGCGTCGGCTGCTGCGCGACCGGTGGGTGCTCGCCGGTGTCGCGCTCGCCGCGCTGCTCGCCGCACCGAACCTGGCCTGGCAGGCCGTCCACGACTTCCCGCAGCTCGCGGTCGCCTCATCCATCGCCGACGGCGACAGCTCCTACAGCGGCCGCCTCGACGCCGCCGTCCTGCAACTGCTCATCATCAGCCCGATGGCGGTGCCGATCTGGGTGGCCGGGCTGGTCGCCCTGCTGCGCCGCCCGGACTGGCGGGCCTACCGGTCGCTGGCCTGGGCCTGGCTCGTGGTGTTCGGCGTCGTGCTGGTGGCCGGCGGCAAGGGCTACTACGACGCGCCGCTGCTGCTGGTGCTCGCCGCCGCCGGCGCGGTCGTCGCCGCCCGCTGGGCCCGCACGCTGCCCCGTCGGGTGCTACTGGCCGCCGGCGGCGTCGTCGCGGTCGCCGGCAGCGCCGTGCTGCTGCTGCCCACGCTGCCCGCCGACCGGCTGCCCGGCTTCGTCGTCGAGGTCAACTACGACGCCGGGGAGACCATCGGCTGGCCGGCGTTCGCCGATTCGCTCGCCGCCGTGCACCGCGCGCTGCCGCCGGAGCAGCGTGACCGCGCGGTCATCCTCACCGGCAACTACGGCGAGGCCGGCGCCGTCGCCCGGTACGGCCCCGCCCGCGGGCTGCCGCGGGCCTACTCCGGGCACAACAGCATGGCCGGGTTCGGCCGGCCGCCGGCCGACGCCGACGTGGTGGTCGCGGTCGGCTGGGACCGCCCCGACCAGCTGCGCGGCTGGTTCCAGCAGGTCACCCTCGCCGGCCGGGTCGACCAGGCGGTCGACGTGGACAACGACGAGAACGGCGGCCCGATCTGGCTCTGCCAGGGCCTGCGGCGCCCATGGGACCAGATCTGGGACCAGGAGGTACGTCACGCCGGCTGACGTCATCGCCGCAGCACATTGGTTACAGTTCCGAGGTGATCGAAAAGGTGGGCGAACAGGTTCCGGGCACGACGAGCTCCGCCGGGCACGACGACACCCGGCTCACCTACCACCGCACCGGTGACGGCGCTCCGCTGATCTGCCTGCCCGGAGGCCCAATGTGCGCCTCCTCCTATCTGGGTGACCTGGGCGGGCTGCCGGCGTATCGGCCACTGGTGCGGCTGGACCTACGCGGCACCGGAGACTCGGCCACCCCGGCGGACCCGGCCAGCTACCGCTGTGACCGGCAGGTCGACGACGTCGAGGCGCTGCGCGTACACCTCGGCCTCGACCGGATCGACCTGCTGGCACACAGCGCCGGGGCGAACCTGGCGGTGGCGTACGGGGCCCGCCACCCCGACCGGATCGGTCGGCTGGTGCTGGTCACCCCCAGCCCCTGGGCCGTCGCCCTGGCGATCACTGCGGAGGACCGCCACGCGGTGACCCGGTCTCGTCGTGACCAGCAGTGGTACCCGCGCGCCACCGCCGCGCTCGACCGGGTGGTCGCCGGGGCCGGCTCCAGCGAGGACTGGGAGGCCATCACCCCGTTCACCTACGGGCGGTGGGACGACACAGCCCGGGCTCACGCCGCCGCCACGAACGCTGTCCGCAACGCCGACGCTGCGGCCGCCTGGGGCGCCGAGGGGGCCTTCGACCCGCCGGTCACCCGGGCTGCGCTGGCCCGTCTCGAGGCGCCGGCCCTGGTGCTGGGCGGCGACCGCGACATCAACCTCCCGCCGGGAAACGCCGCCGCGTACGCCGCGCTGTTCGCCCACGGCCGGGCGGTGGTGCAGCCCGGCGGCGGGCACTGCCCCTGGCTGGACGACCCGGCCCGGTTCACCGCCGAGGTGGCGTCCTTCCTGGGTTAGACCGCCGTCGCCACCACCACGAACTCGCCGTCGTTCCCCTCACCCACCGGCTCCCCCTGCCAGCCACCGTGGATCCGCTCCACCCGGAAGCCCGCTTCGTCGAGGGAGCCACGCAGCTCCTGCTCGGTGCGGAACCGCAGCACCGCGTCGCTGCGCAGCTCACCGTCCGGGAAGCGGAAGTGGCGGGTGAAGTGGACGACGAGGTCGTTGGCGGCGGTCACGTCCATCCAGGTCAGGACCGCATCACCGGCGGGCAGGTGGACCATCCGACGGGAGTCGATCGGATTCCACCGTTGCCAGCGCCGGTCGGCCGGGTCGCGGGAGTCGAAGAGCAGCCGGCCACCGTCGTGCAGCGAGCGGCGCAGCGCTCCGAGGAGCTGCCGCCACTCGTCGTCGTCCACGACGAACTGCGCCACGTGGCTGGTCATCAGTGCGACGTCGTACGCGCCGGCCGGCAGCAGCGCCTCTCCGCCACCCTCGATCCAGGTGACCCGGTCGGCGCCGGGCTTGGCCCGGGCCGCGTCCAGTGAGGCGCGGGCCGGGTCGACGCCGGTGACGGTGTGCCCGGCGGCGGCCAGGGCGAGCGTCAACCGGCCGGTGCCGCAGCCGAAGTCGAGCACCCGGGCGGCCGGGTCGGCGCCGACCTCGGCGAGGAAGAAGTCGTCGTCGGGGCCCCACGGGCATTCGGCGTCGTAGACCGCGACGAGCCCGGGGTCGTTGAACTCCGCGTTGCGCACCGCCGCACGCTAACCGGACGGGGCGCTCGGGACGAGGCGGTATTCGTCTCCGGTTCCACGGTGGATGCTCAGAATGTCGGCACCCATCGATACGGTGCGCACATGGTCGACAGCAGGAGGTGCAAACGGTGCCGGAAGGCGCGCAGCCCGAACCGCTCGTCGGCGCTTCCGGACAACCCACCACCTGCTGTGCTCCCTGCCTGGAGCGAGGCCGTGCGGTCAACCGCGCCGTGCGCGACCGCCTGGGGCCGTCCGCGGTACGCGCGATGAATAAGCCGGTCAAGGAGTTCGCCGCGGGTGCCTTTCACCGCCGCCGGACGCGCAGCACGCAGGTCAGCATAGGGAGGGTGAACTCGCCGTCCGCAGTCTCCGGTCTGCTCGCGAGGAAGGCGCGGATCCGGCCGAGGGTGGCCTCTTGTTCCTGTTCCGGCATGACCAGCATCCCGCCCTCGTTGCAAGTGTCGCAACGAGAGAGTCGGCGGTGCGGCGCTGCCCGTGCGGGAACTCGGCCTGCTCCGGCGAGCCGAACCGGGCAGCCACGCCGGTCTTTGGAAGGTGTGCGTCGGCCGTCTCGGCGCGCCAGCTGGTGGGCGTGTCACGCGGGCCGATGGCCGCGCTCCCGCTGACCCGCGCGAGCCCGGCAACCCAGTCGACCCGGTCGTCCATGACGTTCCACAGGCCGGCCAGGATGCCGCCGGGCACCAGGACCCTGGCGATAGTCCGGGCGGTGCTCGGCGTATGCGGTCGCCGCCCGCGCCGAACGACGAGGCGTGACGGAGCCGTTCGCCCTGTTCCACGCGATTACCCTATCGGTGCCGCGCGTACCCGGACGACAGCGTCTATCGGTCCCGCATCGCGGGGATGATCTCGTCCCGGTACGCGTCGAGCGTGCGGTCCTTGTCGTCGTGCTGCAGGCCGTGGGCGAAGCGAGCCTCTCGTCGTGGGCTCGGGACGTCAACGGTCGAAGTGCTCCGGCGGTGGCTGTCTGCGCAAAAGCCCCTGGTTGTCGGGGTCTCGGATCGCCTCGATCTGGTCCATGATCCATTGGGTGATGGGTGGGAACTTGGGGGTCGAGGAAGAACGGAACGGAATTTGGCGCTAAGCGTGGGGCTGCGGGATCCGGATCGAGGCCGTAGGTTGGGCGGCCGTGCCGGTGGAGTTCCTGACTGATGATCAAGCTGCGGGATACGGGCGGTTCACGGGTGAGCCGTCGCGGGCGGAGTTGGAGCGGTTCTTCTTCCTGGATGACACCGACCGCGGGTTGGTGGAGAAGCGGCGGGGTGAGCACAATAGGCTCGGGTTCGCGGTGCAGCTGGGGACGGCGCGCTACCTGGGTACGTTCCTGACCGACCCGATTGATGTGCCGTGGTCGGTGGTGGACTACGTGGCGGTCCAGCTCGGTGTGCCGGATCCGTCGGTGGTCAAGCGGTACACCGAGCGGGAGAAGACGGCGTACGAGCACGCGTGGGAGATCCGGGATGCGTACGGGTACCGGGACTTCTCCGACCCGGCGGCGCAGGAGCAGCTGCGGGACTTCATGGACGGCCGGGCGTGGACGCACGCCGAGGGCGCACTCGCTCTGTTCACGCAGGCCACGGCGTGGCTGCGCCGGCACCGGGTGCTGCTGCCTGGGGTAAGCACCCTCGCCAGGCTCGTGTCGCAGGTGCGCGACCAGGCCGCCGAACGGATGTACCGCTCCATGGCCGAGGCCGCGGCGTCGGCGGATGCGGAGTTGCCGTACCGGCTGCGGGACCTGCTCGCCGTGCCGGACGGGCAGCGGGTGTCCGGGCTGGAGCTGCTGCGCCGGGCCCCGACCCGCGCGCCGCACCTCTGGTATAGCGATGAGCAAGGCCCTGGACCGGGTGTCGACCGCCCTCGCCATCGGTGCCCGGACGGCACAGGTGCAAGCGATTCCGGCGAACCGGCTGGCGGCGCTGGCCCGCTACGGCCTGGCCGCGAAAGCACCGCAGTTGGGCGAGCTGGCCGAGCCGCGCAAGACCGCGACGCTGCTGGCCACCGCCCGGCACCTGGAAGCCGCCGCCGTCGACGACGCCCTGGACCTTTTCGACCTGCTGATGGCCACCAGGGTGGTCAACCCGGCCCGGCGGGCCAGCCGTGAGCAGCGCCTGGCGACGCTGCCGAGGCTGGAGCGGGCGTCGGCGCTGCTGCTGGCGGTCAACAAAGCCCTGCTCGACCTGCTCGCCGGCACCCAAGACGGGCAGGTTGAGGTGGCCGCGGCATGGGCGGCGGTCGAGCAGGTCGCCCCGCGCGAGCAGGTCGTCGCCGCAGCGGCGATGGTGGAGGATCTGCTGCCCGACGGCGACGGCGATGAGACGGCGCTGCGGGCGAACATTGCCGCCCGCTACGGGGTGGTCCGCCCGTTCGTTGAGCTTTTGGCCGAGGCACTGCCGTTGGACGCGACCCCGGCCGCGGTGCCGCTACTGAGCGAGGTGCGGCGGCTGCCCGAACTGCTGCGCCGCCGGGTGTCGCAAAAACCGCTGCAGCCGGTCGAGGTCGCCGCGGCGCTCGTGCCGCTGATGTGGCGGCCGGCGGTGTTCGCCAACCGGCGCCTGCCGGACGGGGCGGTCGACCGGGATGCCTACATGCTGTGCCTGCTGGAGCAGTTGCGTGCCGCGCTGCGCCGCCGGGACGTGTTCGCCCGACCGTCGCTGCGCTGGGCCGATCCCCGGGCACAGCTGCTCGACGGCGCGGACTGGCTGGCCGTGCGCGACGAGGTGCTCGCCGGCCTCGGGCTCGGCGAGCCGGTCGACGAGCATCTGGCCGCCTATGCTGCCACCCTGGACGCGGCGTGGCGGCTGCTTGCGCAGCGCATCGAAGAGGCCGGCCCGGACGCCAGTGTGCGGATCGTGCCCGGCGACGGCGGGCGGATGCGCCTGTCGGTGGAGAAGTTGGATGCGCTGGGCGAGCCGGCATCGCTTGTGGCGCTGCGCAAGACGGTGGCCGCGATGCTGCCCCGCATCGACCTGCCCGAACTGCTGATGGAGGTGCACTCCTGGACCGGCTGCTTCGACGAGTACGTGCACGTCGGGGACCTGTCCACCCGCATCGAGGACCTGCCGGTGACGATCGCGGCACTGCTGGTCGCCGAGGCATGCAACGTCGGCCTGACCCCGGTCGTCAAACCCGGCGAGCCGGCGCTGACCCGCGACCGGCTCTCCCACGTCGACCAGAACTACGTACGCGCCGAAACCCACGCCGCGGCCAACGCCCGGCTGATTGAGGCGCAGGCCGCCATCGAGATTGCCCAGCTGTGGGGCGGCGGTCTGCTCGCCTCCGTTGACGGGCTGCGGTTCGTGGTCCCAGTACGCACGATCAACGCTGCCCCGAGCCCGCGCTACTTCGGCCTCAAACGGGGCGGCACCTGGCTGAACGCGGTCAACGACCAGGTCGCCGGCATCGGCGCGGTGTTCGTGCCCGGCACCCGCCGTGACAGCCTGCACATCCTCGACACGCTGCTCAACCTCGACGCCGGCCCGAAACCGGAGATGGTCACCACCGACACCGCCTCCTACTCCGACATCGTGTTCGGCCTGTTTCGGCTGCTCGGGTACCGGTTCTCCCCACGGATCGCGGACATGGGCGGCACTCAGTTCTGGCGAGCCGACCCACCGGCCGGGCTGCCCGGCGACTACGGGCCACTCAATGCCGTCGCCCGGGGCAAGGTCAACCTCGACCGGGTCCGCACCCACTGGCCGGACATGCTGCGCGTAGCCGGCTCGCTCGTGACTAGCAAGGTCCGCGCCTACGACTTGATCCGAATGATCAGCCGCGACGGCAACCCGACCCCGCTCGGGCAGGCGTTCGCCGAGTACGGCCGCGTCGACAAGACCCTGCACCTGCTGGCCATGGTCGACCCGGTCGATGAGACGTACCGGCGCCGAGTCACCCGCCAGCTCAACGTCCAGGAATCCCGGCACCGGCTGGCCCGCAAAATTTTCCACGGGCAGCGCGGGGAGCTCCGCCAGGCCTACCGGGAAGGGCAGGAAGATCAGCTCGGTGCGCTCGGCCTGGTCCTCAACGCCGTGGTGCTGTGGAACACCCGCTACATCGACGCCGCGGTGCGGGCGCTACGCGCCGCCGGTCGGCCGGTCAGCGATGCTGACGCCGCCCGGCTGTCTCCGCTCGGGCACGAGCACATCAACCTGCTCGGCCGCTACGCCTTCCCCCGACCGGTGGCACATACGGCGCTGCGGGCGCTGCGCGATCCCGATACCTCCGACGAGCAACCGTGACGCCCACCCGTTGGGTCTGTGGTGGTGAGATCAGGCGGTGAGGCGGTCGTTGCTGGCGAGCCGTCGGCTGGCCAGGATGCTGGCGGTGATGGTGGCGAGGTAGAACGCGGCGGTGATCATCAGTAGCCAGGTCCACGGGATGGACAAGGTGAAGCCTCGGAGCTTGACGGCGGTGATGACGACTGGTGGCACGGCGATGAGCACGGCGAGTGCGGTGCTGACCAGGATGACGAGCCCGTTCTGGATGAGCAGGACGTGGCGGGCCCATCGTGGGGACAGGCCGATGGCGATGAGCCGGCCGAGGTAACTGCGCAGTGTGATCACTTGGCTGCGGGCGACGGCCATGGTCGTGGCCAGGACGATCGCGGCGAGGCCGAGGACGGCCGTGTAGTAGGCCGGGGGGACCTTGATGGGTTCGGGTGGTTGGTAGATGCCGACCTGCAGCGGGTCGAGTCCGTTGTCGATGGCGGCTTGCTCGGCGGCGGTTGCCTGGGCATCGCTGACGTCGGTGAACACGACCGCCGCAGGAGCGATGGTGAGGTTGAAGCGCTGCGCGGTCGCGCTTAGCAGCAGGCCGCTGACGCCGGCGGTCCATGCTGGTTCGAAGGTGGTGCGGATCGCGGGCAGGGCGGGGCTGGTGGCTATCACCCGGTCGCTGGCCAGGTCGTGTGTGAGGAGCGGCCGTTGGGCGGGTCCGTCATCCCAGACGAGCAGGCCGCCGCGGCGCAGTGTCTGGAGTTGCGCGTCGGTGAGCGGGTGGTTGTTCAGCCGGCTGGCCTGTTCGGGGGTGTCGACTACGAGGACGGCGCCAATGCCGGCGTCCTTAACCGTGACGTGCACCTTGTCGGTCGTCAGGTATCCGGTCTTCACGGGTGGTGCGGCTGAGGTGAGCCGGGCCGAGACGGCGGCGACCACCTCGGGCGAGGAAGGTTGCATGGCACCACCGGGTCCTGAGAGGACCACTTGATGTGGCGCGACGGTGGATACGACGTCGTCCTGCGCGGTAGTGATCAGGGTGGCGAGCAGGGTCATCATGCCCAGCGGGGCGCCGAGGGCGGCGGTGAGGACCGCGACGGCGGCGACGGCTCGGGTGCGGTCGTTGTGCAGCTGCTGGCGGCCCAGGCGCGTGCGAGGTTCGGTGATGGGCAGCAGGCGGATCGCCGCGCCGACCACTTCTGGGGTGAACAGCAGGACCGCCGCGGCGAGGGTCGCCGTCAGCACCATGGCTTTCGGGACGCTGTCGAGCATGCCGATCTGGATGACAATCGCGATGCCCGCGATGACGGCGGCGACGCGACGAACTGCCTTGCTATTGACCCGCCGGCGACGCTCCGCGGCTGTCTGCCTTGGTGCCGCGGCCCCGGCCACTGACGCCGGCACGGGCCGGGGGTGGGCCATGTGCAGAATGAGCGCCGCGATCAGGCACGCCACGGCGGTGACCGCGAGCAACCGCCCGGCCGGGGCGAGCAGGTCCGGCCATGGGGAGACCGGTCCGGGAAGGAATCGGTCTACTACCGGCCGGGCGACAGCGCCGAGGCCAACACCAGCGAGTATGCCAGCGGCAGCTGCGGCCAGGGTCCACACCGTTGTCGCGGCGGCGACACCTGCGGTGGCGGTGGCTCTGCTCATCCCGACCGACGTCATGATCGCCATGCTGCGGCGGAAGCGGCGGGCGTTGAGGCCGAAGACGGTGAGTACCGCCAGCAACGGCAGTGCCAGCGATGGGATGTCGTAGGCGATCGGGAGCCGGTCGGTCCACGACCGGCGGGGTTTCGTCAGCTCGTCTGCCCGGGTCCGCACCGCGGCGGCGAGTTCCCTCTCGACGGCGCCGGGTGATGCCTTGGGCAGGCCATCGGCGATGACGGCGGTCACCGACGCGATCATCCGCTGCTGGTCGCCGCCGTTCCAGGGGTGCCGGTAACAACGGCCCCATGAACACCGTTACGGTGTCCAGTTTGCTGAACACCTCCGGCTCCAGTAATCAGGGTCGTCAGCATGGGCGGAACGGATTGTTGATGCAGGAGGCCCTTTGGCCGGTCTCTCCGCGTCGGTATCGTTCGGCCTGCCAGGCGTCCCAGGCCCGCTCCAGTTGCCGAGTGGATGAGGCGGGCAGGCGCTGGGCGGTGCAGAAGTCCCGGAAGTCCAGGTCCGGCTCGGCCAGACGCCGGCGACGCTCGGCGTGCCGGTCAGGCAGCACCGCCGCGGTGTTTAGATCGGCCACTCGGCGGGCACGGGCCAGCTCGTCAAGATCGGCCGCGACGCGGTCGAGGACCGCCCGCACCCGCGCGAGGGTAACCGTGACGTGAGCGGTGTCCGGCCAGTCGGCGTCCGGTCGCAGGTTGACCGCCGGCGGGTACCCGCCGGCATCCAGTTGGGCCAGCCAGTCCACACACCGCCGTAGCCATTCCACCTCGTCGCAGATCCGCTCAGCGATGCTATCGCGGCCGTTCAGCTCGGCGTCCTCATCGGAATCGGGGTCTTCCGGCGCCGGCCAGCCCGCCGCCCGCAGCTCACCGAGCGTCGAGTCCAGCGCGTCCGGGTCGGCGGCGGCCACGATCTGATGCACCCGCGAGGGCGACAGCCCGGCCGCTTTGGCCAGAGCGCGGATCGAGACCCCTTCGGCGCGGGCCGAGACCAGCGCCCACCCGCGTTCCCGCTCGGCCTGATCCAGCCGCCACACCGCCCGTGTCACCCGCACCAATACCCGCCGCCGACGGCGGCCCGCCTCAACCCGCTCGTTGATCGTTGTCACACGAACAGCCTGCCAGCAGCGTTCAGAAAACTGAACGTCGTAACGGTGTTCATGGGGCCGTTGCTACCAACACCCCGACTCCCGGCCAGGGCAGCACAGGTGGTCGTGGTCGATTGGCAGGGGGACCAGGCCGACTGACTCGCGCCACGCGGAGTCGCCGCAGATTCCGCACCCACCGCCCTGCTCGCGTAGCAACTCCCGGTACCGCGCCGCGGTGATCCGGTGCCGCAGCAACGCCTTCCTCGGCGTCTCAAGGCAGCACATCTCGACGGTGCGGTAGGTGGGGATCAACCCGAGCGGGCGAGCGTCGCCGACGACCACCTGCCGGATTCTGAAGGCCGGGTACGACAACCGTAAAGACCTGAACCCGGACGGCTTCGTTGGACAGGTCATGACGGATCAGGTGCGGCTGACAGACCCGGCCCGCTACTACGAGGTGTTGGGGCGGGTCATGTCCGCCCTGCGCGAGAGCCAGGCCCTGCTAGCCGGCGACCCGCGAGTCGGCCAGCCGACCCAGACGTCGCACCTGTCGCGCAACCCGGTCGGCTACTTCGAGACCAGCCGGTCCGGTCGAACCGGCGGCTGACGAACCAAGGGCGGGGCCGGACCGGCCCCGCCCGGCCTTCGAGGTCGCCCGCCTGTTCGGTGGGGAGGGGCGCTGACCGGGCGGGGTGATTCTGCGGAATGACCCGCCGCAAGATCAATTATTGATGCCTCCATAAGTGATCTTATATAGACGCCGGGTCAGGTAGGGCTGTTCTTCGGGGAGTTCGCAGTAGCCTCGCCGGCGCCGACATCACCCTGGACGACGCGCTCCTCGACGAGATCGACGCGATCGTCCCGCCCGGCACCGACGTCGGCCAGCTCGACATGGCCTACGCGCCGCCCGCGCTCAGGCGCGTCGCCCTGCGACGGCGGCCAGCCGACGAACGCGGCGCCGACTGACCCCGAGGCCGCCGAGCTCGGCGTATTCTTCCCCGGCGCGAAGCCGCGTCATACGTCGATGTCCCGCAGGACCCACTTCTCCCGGAATCGACGGGGAGCTCGTACCCGCGATCTCCCGAGGAGGACGGCCAGTAGCGCGACGAACAAGGCCGTATCGATCGCGAGTAGGGCCATGTTCGCCGCGCTCCGCTCCACATGATCGTGATGGGCGGAGGCGGTGGGTGGGTTCGCCCGAATCCCGAATCCGATCGTCCCGGAAGCCTCCCCTCCGTCGGTGAACACCGCGTGATAAGCCACCGAGTACGCGCCGTCGAGCGCGGTGGGCAGCGGCATCGTCAACCGGCGGCCATCGACGGTGAATGTCTCCGAGGCGGCTGGCGCGCCGTCCGGCCGGGTCACCGCCAGGTGGGTTGCGTCCGGATCCACCAGCCCGTCGAAGACAAGGACCAATGCCGGCGGCACCGCAGCGAGCCAGCTGCCGTCGGCGGGGGAAGCCGAGACGAGCGCGGCTTCGTGGCCTGGTGTGGGAGACGTGGTCACGACCGTGGCGGTCAGCAGCGTGATGACCAAGCACGCGATGAGGGCCCGCGCGCCCATACCTTAGATCCCGGCGCCGGAGGCCAGCGCGACACGGTCCCCGAACTTGTGCGGCCGGCAGCTGCAAGTCATCGCGCTTGCCTCGGTCTCGGTCGGGCGCAGGTGCCGGTATACGGCGACGACCATGGGGAGGAAGACCACCGTGTTGTAGAACACGTGCAGCTCGACACGGGGCGCCACGAGCTGGAGCAGGCTGGTGGGCACTGGCTGCCCGGCGATGAAGTGACCCGTCTGCGCCTGTACGAGCAGGAGCAGGTGTTCGAGGTGATGCCAGAACTGGATTGCGAGCGCCGCGGTCCACCAGCGGCGTGCCGAGCCCTGGAACCCGCTTCTGAGCAGCCACAGCCCGGCCAGCATGACCAGGGCGTACCCGTAGTGCAGCCACTCGGACGAGATCAGCCATGGGAACGGCATTCCCAGCACGCCCCGGGCCTGCGGTCGCGGCCAGCCGAGGTACCAGATCTGGACGGCCTGGACAAGATGCTCGGCCCAGTGGGCCAGGACCACGGCCATGAATATGTTGAGGGCGGCCCGGTGGTGGCGGGTGTTGACGCTGAGAGCCAACGTCTTCCTCCTAGGTCAGGATCATGGTGAGATCCGGGGGACGAGACAGGTGGGTCCGCATGACGCCGTGCAGCCGGTCGGCGGACACCTCGCCCACTCGCCGCGGCCAGTCCCGGCGCTCGGCCTCCGGTTGCAGGCCCAGGTCCTGCCAATAACCGGAGAGGGTGAGCCGCGACTCGCCGGACGACCACAGCGTCCGATGCTCGGCCACCGTGTGTGCGACGGCAACGGCGCACTCGGCCGGAGTGGGGCGGCAGCCGGTTACGAGTTCCCTGACGCGGGCCGTCGCCTCGTCGACACGGTCCGCTGGGACCCGTACGGACACCTGCCACAGGCCGCGTTCCGGGCCGGAACGCAGCATCGCCCACGGCGAGTAGCTCCACCCGCGTTCCTGACGGAACGTCCGCATCAGAAGCGACCGATAGTGGCCGCCGAGGATGCGAGCAGCCACGGCGAGCGATGGAAAGTCCGGATGGGTCCGGGGCGGCGTACGCCAGCCGAGCCGGACCAGC
Organism: Micromonospora sp. NPDC047548; assembly: GCF_040642975.1. NCBI lineage: Bacteria > Bacillati > Actinomycetota > Actinomycetes > Micromonosporales > Micromonosporaceae > Micromonospora > Micromonospora sp. NPDC047548. Next base: position 74,581 of record NZ_JBEYTI010000015.1, on the reverse strand, counting down.
GCACTGGCTTCGCTGGCCACGTCGAGACGCAGGGTAGCCGGGGTCGTGGCGACGGGCTCTTCGGCAGTGGCCACGACGGCGTGGGCACCTTCGGTCAGTCCGGCGATGGCCCGCTCCACCGCCGGGTCCGGGACGAACGGGCTGACGAGGGTGGCGGTCGCCGGTCCGAGGCCGGGGAACGACGGGGACACGGCGGACATCGCCTGGGCCATCTCCTGGTACAACTCCGGCCAGGACGGCGGAGCGGTGTGCAGGGCCAGATCGGCGATGAGATCGGCCGCGCTCTCGCTGTCCGCGCTCATCCACTCCCATACCGCGACGACCTCGTCGGCTGCGGCGCGGGCCAGTTCCGCCGGCGGCGGCGTCTGGAGTGCGGCACGAATCAGATCCGTGGCCGCCGCGAGCCGCTCGGGGACCACCGTGACGTACACCGCGATGCCGTGACCGTCGGCCGAGACGGTCAGCAGAGCCCCGAGGGTGGTCAACCGCGTGTGCAGGGGCAGCCCGTCCACCGGGAGTTCCGGCACTGCGGCGCGCAGCAGGCGAGCTGCGACTAGACGCTGAGCAGTAGTCCCGGACTTCACCCGGATGCGCAGCCGAAGCCAGGCGAGATCGGCGCTGGGGCGCAGCAGAGTCACCGAACCGGTCATGACCGCGGCCCTCTCGTCAGCAGGCGGGCCGGGGCGGCGGCGAGGGCCGCCGCGGCGGCTCGGACCTCGGCGGGATCGGTGGCCGCGAGCAGGCCGGGAATCTGTAGGGCACGGTTGGCGTCGCCGTACACCAGTTCGGTGGTCGCCATGATCTTGCTCTGCTCTGCGGGGTCGTCCCACGCTGCGAAGAACCGGACCGCCAGGGTACGGGCGGCGGCCGCCACTGCGTCGGCATCCGTGTCGTGCGCGAGCGACCGCAGCACCTCACGTACCGACGGCACCCAGGATTCAGGGTCGAGGTCCGCCGAGTGGTGTATCTCGACGACGAACGGGAGCGGGGCCGCGATGCCCCAGGGGTCACCGAACGGGCCCACGTACGCGCTGACCTCCAGCGCCTCGATCTGTTCCTCGAGTGCGCCACCGTGGTCTCCGACCAGGATGTCGGCGAGCACGGTCGTCGCGATGTGGCCCCAGCTCATCGGTTGATCGGGCAACGACCAGGCGATCGCGGTGGCCTGATGCGGCTGCCGCGGCGCGATCAGCGCGTACGGCGCCGCGGGGGTGAGCACCGGAGTAGGCCCGGGGGTGTGGTCCTGCACCGGGACGGCCGCCTCACGTTCGGCCACGCCCAGCACGGCCATCAGGGGGGCCGGGTCAGCGGCACAGATGGCCAGGACCGCGTTGTCCGCTCGGTAATGCCGGCTGAAGAACGCCGTCAGGGCGGCCTCGTCGACCCGTCTCAGCGACTCCAGGTCGCCGTACCCGTTATGGGCCAGCTCTGGCGAGTCGTAGAGTGCAGCCGGCAGCCACAACCAGGGAAAGCCGCCCATGACGGTGCTGTCCATCGCGGCCGAGATCTCGTCGCCGACGATGGTGGCCTCGGTAGCGATGCGGCGCGCGTCGATCGCGGGCTCACCTAGGATCTCGAGCAGGCGGTCCAACAGGGTGGGAGCTTCCTCGGCGACGACTTGACCGTGATACAGCGTGAGATCGGGCTGAGTCACCGCGTTGCAGCTGCCGCCGGCGGCACTGAGCCGCTGTGCAGCGGCCGTCTCCTGACCACAGGTGACGTGTTCGGCGAGGTGCGCCAGGCCGGACCAGGCCGAGGTCTCGCTCCGGGAGCCGACGCGCACGGCGAGGGTGGCGGACACGACCTCGCTGTCCGGCGTTGCGCGCACCAGGACACGCAACCCGAATGGCAATACGGCTCGGAATTTGTAAATTCCTGATGACTTCGTATGGCTATCTACGCTTAGCATCGCCGCCAATATAGCGAACCCGCTCAAGCGTGTCTAGAGTCCATGTAGATGTGCGCACCCTAGCGCTTCCGGAGCGAGCAGGCAAGGGCTATTCGCAGATTCGATTGGTTGCACTTCTGTGGTGATGTATGTAGATTACATTTTGCGACTGCCATCCAAACCTGTGAAGGGGTTCTGATGACACTGTCCATTCCGGGGTATGACCTGCGCACCCAGGTCCGCGCCCGCGACATCCAAATGGCCGCCAGCGCCGATCTCAGCCGTCGGGTTCTGATGGTCTCCGGGGCCATCGACACCAAGGACCACGACGTCGCGGTGACCTTCCTGCTTCCCGAGCCGGGTCGCTGGCAGGTCATCAAGTCCGAGACCAACCTGTCCGACGCGTCGTGGCTGACCTGGCAGATGACCGCAGGTGAGGGCGTCCATTTCGTGCAGGACGAGCAGGCGATGGTCGTCTCCCAGCAGTTCGCGAAGACGTTCATGACGCCAGACCAGAAGCGGATCACGTTCTACGACGGTGAGGTCCGTCCGGGCGAGGCGGTGCTCAAGATGTTCACAATTGAGTGCACCAAGCGTCGCGGTGACGCTTCTCACGCCCGTTTCTCGCCGGCGCCTACCGAGAGCCCGAAGAAGATCAAGGACATGGTTGACGACTACGTGGCCAACGGCATGCCGAAGAAGCCCGTTATCGAGGTCGTCGTTCCCGTGACCTTGATCGGCTGATTTTCTGAAATAGATTCCAGGAATGGTCGCGGGGGGCCCGCGGCCATTCCTGGACTTAGTCGTAAGAGCGCAAATGGAAAACGGGTTCAAGGTATTTCTGGCCGCACGCACGGTCAGTATTTTCGGCGACCGGGTGGCTGGTGTCGTTCTGCCACTCGCGATTCTGGCGGCAAACGGTTCGGCGCTCGCCGCCGGGTTGGTCGCCGCGGCTCTGCGACTTCCGGCGGTCCTGGCCGCCCTGCACCTCGGCGCGCTCGTCGACCGGTTCGACCGGCGCACTCTGATGATCTGCGCCGATGTGGTCGGCGCTGTCTCGTTCGTCGCGATCGGTGCTGAGATCGTGCTCGCCGACGGGCGGCTGCCCGTGCTGGTTCTGCTCGCGCTTCTCGCTGGCACCGCGGAGACGGTGTTCAGCACGGCGTCCGGCAGCTACCTGCCGAAACTGGTCGACGAGAAGCAATTGATGCGGGCCAACGGCCTGGCCGAGGGATCGGACGCCGCCGCCACCCTGGCTGGTCCCGCTGCGGGTGGATGGCTCTTGCAAGCGTTCGGTCCGTTCGTGGCCTTCCTGACCAACGCCGTCAGCTTTCTTACCTCCGCCCTACTGCTCATGTGGCTGCCCGGCAACCGCCCGCCCACCCGAGCCGACGAGGCCGCCGACGAATCCCTATTCGCCGGACTGCGCCTGATCACTCACCAACGGTGGCAACGGCTGCTGCTCACCGCCGCGTGTTACATGCATCTGCTGACCGCCGTCGCATTCCTGCCGCTGCTGGTGCGCATGCGCGACGAGCTGGGACTCGACCCGGAGACCATCGGCCTGGTCATCTCCGCAGCCGGCGTCGGCGGCCTGATCAGCGGCCTGTACATCGCCCGCTGGTGCGAGACCCGGCAATGGCCGCTGCTGCTGGCCGTCGTGCTCGGCGTCAACGGCGCTGCGGCCGGCTCTTTCGCCCTACTCGGCGGCGCCGGCTGGCTGACCCTCGCGGTGCTGATCCTCGATGGCGCCTCGGCGCTCGCCTTCATCATCGTGTCCGCGACCCGTCAGCGCATCACCGCTGACCACCTTCGCGGCCGGGTGCTGGCGGCGGGCGGCGCGGTGACCGCGCTCGTCCGGCTTCTCGGCATCATCGCCGTCGGAGCGCTCACCGAACGGTTCGGCCCGAATCCCGTCTTGATCGGGCTTGCGCTCATCGGTATTCCGTTCATTTTGCTCCTGCTCACTGCCTCCCACAGCTCCGGCTTCGCCGCCGAGGATTCAGAAACGCCCGCCACCTTCAGACAGACCGTCGGAACGGAGTAGCGTGACCGTCTTTCTGCCCCCGCCCGAATTTCTCGAATCGCCGCGCGGACGCCAGTTCGGAGCGCCGCCGCCGCGGTACCGAACCGACGCGCTGCCGTCTACCTCCAGCGTGGTGATCGTCGGTGGCGGACTCGCGGCCATCGGTCTGGCCGGCACTCTCTGGCATGCCGGCATCCGTGACTTCGTCATTGTGGATCGATCCAGCCGGCTGGGCGGTCAATTCTTCGATCGAGCCGACACCCTCGGACAACGGGTCCTGCGCTCGCCGTACGACCACCATCCCGGGGCGGAAGGCTACCGGGATTGTGAACTGCTCGACTTCGCTCGGCTGCGCTGGTCACTGCTGACCGAGGGAGAGCGCCTCCAGGTGCGGATGGCTCAGGCCGGACATCGATCCGTAGTACCGATGGACGTCTTCGAGGCGTACTGCGACCACGTCGTCGCTCTCCACGGCCTTGCCTACCGAGCCTGGCAGGGTGATGTGCGGCAGATCGACCCCAATGACGACGAGGTGCTGGTACGGACGTCGCTCGGCGACATCCGGGCGGAGAACGTCGTCCTGTGCACCGGCGAGGAATCGGTGACCGCCCCGGCGGACTGGTGGCCCGGCGACACCCCGCCCGAGGGCGTGGGGTACTGGTCCGAGCCGGTGGGCGTGGCAGACGGCCCGACCGTCGTGGTGGGCGCCGGCCTGAGCGCGGCGCACGTGGTGAGTAAGGCATTGGCCGCCGGCGGACAGGTGCACTGGGTCATCCGCGAAGTGGCGGAACGGTACCAGTGCGCGGACGTCAACGCTTCGTTCTTCCGAGCCGAGGGCCGATCGCGCTTCCACGGCACCACCTGGCAGAACCGGCTCCAGATGATGGGGCAACACCGGCGCGCCTCGGTGATGTTCGAGTTCCGGCCGGCCCTCACCGCAGCGGAGGAACGCGGCAGCCTGGTCGTCCACCGCGGCACCGGCGTCACCGCTGTGCACGGCAGGACCGATGGCGGTCCGGCTGCCGTGGACCTCTCCGACGGCACGTCGGCGAGCGGCCACCAGGTCGTTCTCGCCCTGGGCACCCGCCCACTGATCGGCGCGGAACTGCTGCCCGCCGACGTGGTCTGCGCCCGGGACGGCTGGCCCGATCTCGACGAGGTCTCCCTTGCCTATCGTGCTGCCCCGCGGGTGTATGCCCTGGGCGCGGCCGCCTGCATGGTTCTGGGCCCGGCCGCGCGCAACATCGACGGTCATCGGGTCGGAACCTCGCGGATCGTGACCAGCATCCTGTGGCAGCTGGAAACCTCTACGCGACGCACAGAGGTAACGCATGTCTGAGCTTCGATACGCCGACCCGGCTGAGTTCGACCTTCCCTACCTGGACGTCGATCCGATATCCGAGGCGGGCCTGATTCTCCTGGGCCTGGACGCCGAACGGATCCTGGCCATGCTCGGGTTCGCGACCCTGGCAGCCGATCCCGGTGCTGCGGTGCTGGTCGTGGACTCCGCGTTGCACAACGGCGAGTTCAGGATCTCGTTCTCGGCGGCGGTCGCGGCGGGCGGCGCGGAATGGCGCCGCCACCGGCCGGCGTTCGCCGCCGCGGACGGCAACCGGTTCCGGTCCGGATCTCCTCGTGAAGCTTGGGCCGCGATGTACGACGTCGCCCGAGCCGCCGTCGCGGAGAATGCCGGTTCGACCACCGTCGCCTGCCTGGCAGCCTGCTGGTTCCGGCGTGAGGAAATCGATCAGGTGACTCGTGTTCGATGAGGCCCTGCGCGGCTGGGGCATGCCGCACGACTTCATGGAAAAGCACTGGCGATGCTCGCCGGCTGCGGGCCGGCAGAACCCCGACGCCCCCGGCGTTCCGGCGCCCGTACAGGTGCGGGAACTCCTCTCCTGCGGCCTGCGTGCCGACCGGGTCACTGTCTCCACCACGGGCCGGCTGCATCACCCTGCCGAGTTCACCGTGGAGCGGGTCATCTCGGGCCGGACGGTGCCCGACGTCGTCGACCCCGACCGGCTCTCCGGCCTCGTCGAGCAGGGCGCAACCGTGATCCTCGCTGACGGTGAGCACTGGATGCCGTGGTCGATCGCCCTCGCGGCACTCCTGGCCGAGGAGTCCGGCTGTGAGATCCAGGCCCATGTCTTCATTACCGGCGGCAAGCAAGCCGGGCTTGTTCCGCACGTCGACGGCGAGGACAACTTCCTGCTGCAGATCGACGGGAGCAAGAGCTGGTCGCTCTGGCCGAACCAGGGCGGCGTGTCTGCCCGTCATGTCGATCCCGACCAGTTGGGCCCGCCCGCGATGACGGTGGACCTGCATCCGGGAGACTCTCTGTACATCCCCGTGGGTTGGGTTCACGCTGCCGTCGCCGGTGATGAAGGCTCGATGCACATCACGTACCAGGTCGTTCCGGTGAGGCTGTCGGACGCCCTGCTGGATCAGCTCGCCGAGGAACTGGAGCCACTACTGGGCGAGGACCTCGCCCCGATCGGTGCAAGCCCACCGCTGGCAGCGAACATCGCCGAGGAACTGGTGGCTTCCATCGTCGGCTGTCTGCAACACCGGTAGGTGCTTAAGGTCATCCGGCCGTTCAGCAGCTTACCTGGAACGTGGCCATCATCGCCCTGTCCTCGCAAGGGTGACGCCAGTGTTGATTTCCGGAGTCGCCTGCACGGGGGTCCGTACTCCTCTGCACGCGTAAGGGAGGAGGGCGGGATCCCGCCAGCCCGTCGGTACAGCGCGGGGTCCCGCCTGGGGGCCGGTCAGTTGTCGGTGCTCAGGTGGTCGAGGAGCCAGCCGGTCAGAGCGCGGGTGGCGCCAGCGAGGACGCCGGTGATCACTGCGAGGGTGATCCGGATGCGGCGCGGCTGGGGGCCATGGGGGTGCTGCGGGGATCGGGTCATCGGATGCTCCCTGGATGTCGGAGACGAAAGCGGAGCCAGCGCCGGCTTGCGTATTCAGATTCGGCCCGTCTCGCGAGGGCTGACCTGAGTGCCGACGAGTGTCGAGCAGCCCGCGACTGGTGGCGGTGGGGCATCATCGGTCGGCGATGAATGCCGACAAGTCCCGACGAGTGCCCCGCCCGCCTACGGCGGCCGCCAAGCGCGCCCCGGTGCGCCGCCCGCGGAAGCTGGCCCGGCCCGAGCTCGACGCCGGGCCGCAGCGGGATGTCCGCGATCTGCTCTACGACCTGCGCGAGAAAGCGGGCAGGCCCGCGCTGGAGGATCTGGAGAAGCGGATCGCCGGCGATGACCGCCTCGACGGTTCACCGAAGAAGGGGTGCCGGTAACAACGGCCCCATGAACACCGTTACGGTGTCCAGTTTGCTGAACACCTCCGGCTCCAGTAATCAGGGTCGTCAGCATGGGCGGAACGGATTGTTGATGCAGGAGGCCCTTTGGCCGGTCTCTCCGCGTCGGTATCGTTCGGCCTGCCAGGCGTCCCAGGCCCGCTCCAGTTGCCGAGTGGATGAGGCGGGCAGGCGCTGGGCGGTGCAGAAGTCCCGGAAGTCCAGGTCCGGCTCGGCCAGACGCCGGCGACGCTCGGCGTGCCGGTCAGGCAGCACCGCCGCGGTGTTTAGATCGGCCACTCGGCGGGCACGGGCCAGCTCGTCAAGATCGGCCGCGACGCGGTCGAGGACCGCCCGCACCCGCGCGAGGGTAACCGTGACGTGAGCGGTGTCCGGCCAGTCGGCGTCCGGTCGCAGGTTGACCGCCGGCGGGTACCCGCCGGCATCCAGTTGGGCCAGCCAGTCCACACACCGCCGTAGCCATTCCACCTCGTCGCAGATCCGCTCAGCGATGCTATCGCGGCCGTTCAGCTCGGCGTCCTCATCGGAATCGGGGTCTTCCGGCGCCGGCCAGCCCGCCGCCCGCAGCTCACCGAGCGTCGAGTCCAGCGCGTCCGGGTCGGCGGCGGCCACGATCTGATGCACCCGCGAGGGCGACAGCCCGGCCGCTTTGGCCAGAGCGCGGATCGAGACCCCTTCGGCGCGGGCCGAGACCAGCGCCCACCCGCGTTCCCGCTCGGCCTGATCCAGCCGCCACACCGCCCGTGTCACCCGCACCAATACCCGCCGCCGACGGCGGCCCGCCTCAACCCGCTCGTTGATCGTTGTCACACGAACAGCCTGCCAGCAGCGTTCAGAAAACTGAACGTCGTAACGGTGTTCATGGGGCCGTTGCTACCAACACCCCATGAGAGGGGGGCGCCCTATGCCACGAGCCGGTAGTCGGACCGGCGTTCGCCGGCGTCCGGCGAGCTGGGCTTGTCGGGGTGTTGGTAAGAACCGAGACACCCGGGGCCAAATCGTTGATCTTCATAGCCCGCCTGGAGCGGTCGGTGGTCGGTGAGCTGGTGTCCCGTTAGGGGATCGTCCACCGGGCACCCGTTGAGGTGGCCGGCCCGGGCGTTCCACCGCTGGTCAGTTGATCCCGTAAGACCTGCCCGGTGAAATGCCCGGTCAACGGGGGCCAACCGGTACAGTGACGCCATGAATGGCCTCAAGATCGGCTATGCCCGGGTGTCCACCGACGAGCAAGACCTGAGCGCGCAGTTGGCCGCGCTCGCCGAGCTCGGCGTCGGCACTGACCGGATCTACGTCGACAAGGGCCTGACCGGAACCAACCGGGCCCGGCCGGGTCTGCGCGAGGCCCTCGCGGCGTGCCGGGCCGGCGATCAGCTGGTCGTGACGAAACTGGACCGACTCGCCCGCTCGGTCACCGACGCGCACGACATCGCCACGGAGCTGACCACCCGACAGGTCAAGCTCAACCTCAGCGGGTCCATCCACGACCCGACCGACGCGATGGGCAAGCTCCTGTTCACCACCTTGGCGATGATCGCTGAGTTCGAGGCGGACCTGACCCGACTGCGAACCCGTGAAGGCATGAAGATCGCCAAGGCCAAGGGCCGGCTGCGCGGCAAGGCGCCCAAGCTGAGCGCGAAGCAGGAAGCTCACCTGGTGGCCCTACACAAGGCTGGCGAGCACACCAGTGCCGAGCTGGCCGAGCTCTTCGGCGTGGCCCGCTCGACGGTCTACCGCGCGATCGAGCGCGCCGCGGCCGCGAAGCCGGACCAACTGACCGCAGCGCCAGCCCACTGAACCTGAAGGAGACCCCGGTATGCCCTACAGCCGCCCGAAGTCCGCCGAGGACACCGTGCACGAGCCGGTTTTGATGCCCTGCCCCTACGACCGCGACGCTGCCGAGCGCGCCGTCGCAGCGCTCGAGGACGACAAATGAGCGGCCTGCCCGAGGACATCGCCACGCAGGTGCGGCAGCTCGCCGAACAGCTCCACGATGTGCTGGGCAAGCAGATGGCCGGGGCCGATCCGGCGCCGGAGGCACAACTGCTGTGGCAGGCCGCGAAGCTGGTCAACACGGCCGCCGGCGGTCTGGACTACGCGACCGGATCGCCAGCCGATCAGCGGTTCTCCCGCTGGTGGGACGTCGCCGACATCGGCTCGGACATCGCGGGTACGGCGATGCAGATCGCCGCGCAGGGCCTGACGGTCGAACACGCTGCCGCCCAGGCGGAGTCGTTCGGGGCGCTGGACGCCGGATTCACCACGACCATCGGCACGGCGACCGTGCGGCTCTACCCGAAAGACGAAGAGTCGACCCAGACCCTGACGGTCACCGTCGACGCCGACCCGCTGCACCCGCTGACCGTGACCGCCGACCACGGGGCGGCGCCGACGCCACGCCCGTACACGTCAGCCAGCCTGCTGCGCGTCGATCAGGCGATGCGCCGGCTCGGGCAGGCGCTCGGCGGTGTCGTCGACCACCAGGACGACGACACCGCCTGATCGACGGCCCCGCGCACGGCGCTGAACACCCCGCCGAAAAAGGGGTCTACTGATGTTCTCGTGGGTCGGTTTTCATGATCGTCCGGGGAGTGGCGGGCACAGGCCGCCGCGGCGGAGGTTGGCCATGGTGATCAGGGCTTTCGCGCTGTGGTAGCCGTATGCCTGGCGGGTCAGTACCCGTAGGTGGACGTTGTTGGCCTCGACGCGGGCGTTGGACAGTCCGCTGTCGAGCATGTTGTGGATCGTAGGGAGGTGACGGCGGATCGAGCGGGCGAGTTTGACGAACGGGGGCAGCTTTGACCGGCTGGCCCAGCGCAGCCAGCCCTGTAGCAGGAGCTTGCCGTCGGCGCCCTTGACCGCGATGATCTGCCGGAACTGTTCTTTGAGTAGGTAGGCCCGGTATAACGGCTTGTTCGTGGCCTGGATCGACGCGAGGGTTACCTTCTGCTTGTCGGTCAGGTTCGGCGGGTTCTTCCACAGCGCCCACCGGGCGTCTTTGAGCTGGCGGGACTGCTCGGTGGCGCGGCCTTTGCCGCCGCGGGCGGTGTTCCACACCGCCCGGCGCACCTCGTCGAGGGCGTCGGTGACCCATGCGACCATGTGATAGGGATCCAGACAGCGCACCGCCCGCGGCGCGCGTTGTGCCACGACGTCGCCGATCCAACCGGCGGCGTCGGCTGACACGTGCGTCAGCATCGCGGCCCGCTCAGGGCCCAGCTCGTCGAAGAACGTGTGCACGGTCGCCTTGTCCCGCCCGTCGGCGGCCCAGACGAGGCGGCCGGTGTCGTGATCTACGACCAGGGTCAGGTAGCGCTGACCCTTGCGATAGGCGACCTCGTCGATACCGATACGGGTCAGCCCGGCCAGCCGGTCGGTGCCGGCCAGGGCCTCGTCGACGACCCGGTTGACGATGCCGATCACGCTGCGCCAAGCGATACGCAGCAACCCGGTAACCGCCGAGGCGCTGGTGCGTGCGGCCAGCCACGCCGCGGTGTCCTCGAACGCGGCCGTGAACCGGGCGCCGTGACGCGCCCACGGCACGCTGATGACCGTCGGCCCGTGCACCGGGCAGTCGACCCTGGGCACGGCGGCGTCGATCACCACCCGCAGAGTGCCGAAGTCCAGATGCCGCCACCGCCGCCGTCCCCACCCGCGGTCGTACCACGGTGCCCGGGCCTGGCAGCGCCCGCACCGGCGCGTGGCGCCCTTACGTGGCCGGGCCGCGACGACGAGGACCTCGCCGTCGGCGTCCTCATCGAGGCGCACGTCCTCGACGACCGCCCGATCGAACCCCGCCTGCCGATGAAATACCCTGGTCAAACGCACGCCGTGTTCCGATCTTTGGTTCCTGACCTTCGACAAGCCAGAAACCTAGACGGGACACGGCGTGCCCTGTTGATCAGGGTCGCAACCCACCCACGAGAACGTCAGAAGAGCCCGAAAAAGGGCAAGGGCCCGACGCCGAGAAGCTACGCGGCGGCCGGCAAGTGCATGGGTGAGTCGGGTTTAAGATGGTCCTTGGGCTGGCCCAGTGCGCTAACGTAGCGTATGCCAGTTATTGATCTGGATGCGCCGCCGCGCAGCTCGCCGCCTCTGCGGCGCCCGCACCCTCGGTTTGTCATTGCAGCCGGCGTGATGCTGGGCCTTGGCGTCCTCACCGGCGAGCCTGCTGGAGGACCCTTGCGGGTTGATACGACGTCGGTTTGCGGACCTCCTACGGTTGAAGCAGACAACACGGCGACTTCAACAACCTCGTGGTCGAGCGTCGAGCTCACCATCGATCCTCAGGCCGGCCGTATCGTTTCGGTGCGGTGCCACACTCCTTAGCTCGCTCTGACACGGAGCCTGCTCGCGTGGGGAGGCCTTGGAGTTCCCACGGCAGACTGCGGTCGGCAGACCGTGAAACGTGGAAGGGCCCGGACGACCCGGGCCCTTCCACGTTCCGCTCGTCAGATGGAGCTCATCGTCGAGCGATGTAGGTGATCGTCTCCGGGGTCGTGAGGTTCACGGTCGTGTAGGGATTGTGCGTCCAGTCGAGACCGTTGTAGCGAAAAGTACCGATCTTGTCGCCGGTGGCGTACCGGTACACGCTCGACCAGGTGCCGTACAGGGAACCAGTGCCGGTGTAGCCGTTCGGGCGGCCGTTCAGCATGCAGAGACTGGTCGTAGAGCACCCCGGGCTGAGGAAGATGAGCGCGGCCGGGGTGAACGTGCTCTCGGTGTCGATTGCGGCCAGGATCTTGCCGGACTCGGAGTCGACGAGCAACTGGACCTTGTGTCCGGATTTCGCGATCCTGTCGATCTACTCCTCGCTCTGCGACCCAGCGAGGGACCACAGCATCTTCGTGTAGTCGGGCACGAGGATCGACTTGTTGGACGGTGAAAGCCTGTCGTCGGCGCTCGCGCTGGTAGCGCCGAGCCCGAGGACGAGAGCGATCGCCGCCAAGGCCGTCATCAGCATTCGGCCGGGCGAGAGGAAGGTGCGCTTCATGCCGCCTCCTGTTCGGGGGCAGCAGAGTCCTCGCCACACCCATGGCCCCCGTAATCATGAGTGAGCGTCCTGATACTGTCAGCAATCGTTACTTCTGTCTATTGCCATGTGTTACTCCTCGCGACTCCACCACGGGCAGGGGCCCTGGCGCGGTGTCGGGGGTACAACGATCTTGCCTAACGGGACTTCTCCGAGCGTTGGTCCTCAAGGGCCTCGGCGATGTCGTCGACCACCAGGACGACGACACCGCCTGATCGACGGCCCCCGGTGATCCCGCCCGCGCGCAACCTGCTCAGCGCAGCGGTTCCAGGTCCTCGTCCTCGTCGTCGTCGTCCGGTTCTTCGGCGTTCAGCGCCAGGGCCTCGCGCAGCCAGCCCAGTTCGTCGGGGTAGAGCGCCACGGTGGTCCACCGGCGGATGGCCGCGTCGTCGTCGAGGTCATCGTCGCCCTCGTACTCGCCGGGCAGTTTGACGGCGATCCAGATGTCGTCGCCGAGCAGTTGCGCGGCCGCGCGTAGCCGCACCACGGTGGGGTCGGTAGTAAGGCTGTGCCGCGGATCGAGGTCGTCGAGGTCGATGCCGTGTGCGGTGTCCATGTCGTGCTCGGCTACCAGGCCGGCGGTGCAGACCACGGCCAGGTGCGGGCGCTGCTGGGCCGGGGCGTGGGTGGCGTCGGCGAGGTTGGCGTAGGCGTCGAACGCGGCCTGCGGATGCACGGTGAGCAGGTCACCGATCTGCCACCAGTCCCAGCCAGCGGCCAGCGCGTCGCGGACGACGCTGTGATGCAAGTGCTGAGCGGCGGCGGTGAACCGGCCGGTCAGGGTCGTGGCCTGCTTGAAGTCGCCGGCGGTCGCGGCCTCGGTGGTCGCGGTCAGGTCATCGGTGAAGGAGCAGCCGTACTGCTCGCGGAACGTCGCGGTGTGCGCGCCGGTGCGGGTGGAGGTCATCGTGGCGGTCCCTCGCTGCTCGGGGTGGTCGGGTCATCATCGCCGCCGGCCGGATCCGGCGTGGTCGTGGCGCGCAGGGCGAGCCGGTTGGCCATGTTGAGGCGGACCTCGCCATACGGAGAGATGTTGGACCAGAACAGCGGGGTCAGACCGCGCCGGTCGGCCGAGGTCAACTCGACCATGTCCTCGGCCAGGACGTCCTGAACCATCAGGGTGTTGACGTACACCACGGCGGCCTGCAGCACCCGCAGGCACAGCACGGACAGCTCCTGCTCATCGCGCCGGTTGGCGGGGATGTCACCGCCCTTGCCGAAGTAGATGATCGAGTTACCGGCGTTCCACGACTCCGACACGTTCAACCCGGCGTTGATCTCCCGCTGCAAGTCCCGATCACGCAGGTAACGGGCCACGAAGATGCTGCGCTGCGCCCGGCCGACCTCCAACATGGCCTGATAGGTCGGGTGCATCAGGTTGGTCTGCTGGAAGCGGCGCAGGATGGCCGCGGTCTGCGCCGAGCGGGTCCGGATCGCCGTCGCGTACTTGATCATCTGGTCGTACTGGTCGGCGATCAGGTGCCAGCGGATCGGCCGATTCATCAGCGCGGCGCCGAGCTGCGGGTAGGCGTCATTGGCGCTGGCCCGGTAGAGCCGGACCCGGTTGATCGCCTTGATCCGTGGCAGCAAGTCGAAGCCGAGCAGCCGGGTGAGGCCGAACCCGATGATCGACTGGCCGTGCGTGTCGACGTAGTTGGCCTCGACGTCCATGGCGGTGCCGTGGTGCATCGCCCCGTCGATCATCGCCGCGACCTCGGACGCGGAGCAGTTGATGACCTGCGAGTGGATCACCATGGACTTACGCTCGACGTGCCAGTAGATCAGCACGCCGCGGCCGCCGTAGCGGGAGTGGTACTCGGTGAAGATGTTCGCGTCGAACGCGCCGAAGTGCGTCGAGTCCGACGCCACGGTGCTCGACCCGGCGCCCCAGATGCTCTGCTGCCGGGCTCCGAAGGTGGCGTTGGCGATGTCGATCGCCAACGCCCTCACCAGCTCCGGATTGAGGTAGCGGCGTCGCACGTAGTACAGCTCTTCCTCGCGGTGGCCGTGCTCACCGGCCGCCACGGCGCGGATGCCGGTGTTCGTGCCGTAGGCGTAGAGCACGAGCAGGAGCCGCTCGAGTAGCTGACCACCGGCGGCGTCCGCGCGGCCGAACATGGAGCCGATCGTGGTCCCGCAGTCCGAGCGCAGCACCGCCTCCTTGAGCACGTCGATCAGCGGGACCGTGCCCCACCGTCCGGTGATGACCTTCTTGAGCCGGCCCAGGTTGACCGGCTCGGGCAGCGCGTCGAGCGGGCTGAGCTTGACCGAGCCCTGATTACCCGGGCGAGGACGGATCTCCAGCCAGTCCAGCGGCATCGCGTCGTTCAGCGCGCCCAACTCGGCGCGCATCTCGCTCTGCAGGGCGTCGATGAACATCGCCGGGTCCAGCGGCTTGCGCAGCGCCTGGTAGTGCTCGGTGCGCCGCACCTCGAAGTCGCGGGGCAGGTCCTCGTCCGGGTTGCGGAACTCCATCGCCCCGACCACCCAGACGCCCTTGCACCTGAGCTGGTCGCACAGCGCCTCGAAGGTGCGGATCTCGTACACCGTGCGCACCGCGCGGCGCCGGCCGCGTCCGTCGACCCGGTAGGCCAGCTCCGCCCAGTCGCCCGTCAGCCCGGGGTGCGTCGGTACCGTCTCCCCGGCCGGGTAGTACGTCAGGTCGGTCTGCGACCGGTAGCGGCGCACCAGATGCAGCGCGTCGAGGACCGGCCGGTGCGAGTTGTCGCAGCGGAACTCCAGCACCTCCAGCAGCGCGATCAGGCCCTTGCGGTAGTGGTGGGAGTACGACGCCCGATACGTGGTCTGCACCGTGCGCCGATACGTCGACCCCGACGCCTTGTACTCGGCCACCAGGTGACGCAGGTTGTCCTCCCCGACGACCGGGAACACCACCTGCCGCACCGTGTCGTCCGGCCGGGCCGTGGCCGCCTCCGCCACCCGAAACAGCAGGTTCTCCTTGCCCTGGACCCGCCGGAACTCCGCCACCAACTGCTTGGTCACCCGCCGGTCCGCGCGGGCCTCGATCGCATGGACCGTGCGCAGCAGCAACGTGACCAGCGCATCGGTGATCTCCCAACTGCGGCAGTGCACCAACGCCGCCAGCAGCGTCAACGTCACCTCCACACTGTGCGTGCGCAGGTGCGACGGTGACTCCACCGCCGCCCGGGCCCGCCACGCGGCGAGGACCTTCGGTGCGACGTCGGCGAACAACCCCGCCGGCAGGCCGATCGCCCGCACCGCTTCCAGCCGGGAGATCTCCGTGAGCATCGACGACAAGCTCACGTTCCCCGTCGCCGCCTTAATCAACGCCAGCACGCTCGGATCAGCATCGTCGACGTCGGTGTCCGCCACCGCGACCAGTGACAACAGCCGGGCCCGTACGTCGGCCGACAGCCGGCCGGCGATCCGCTCGGCGAGGAGCTTCTCCGCCTGGTGCAGGCCCGACCGCACGATCTTGTCCACCCGGTCCGGCGTCGGCGGCTCGATCGACCGTGCTCGCAGCTCGGCCAGCACCGCATCCTTGGCCAGCTCGAACCGGCGTTCCTTCTGCGCGTAGTCCCCGGCCAGCCAGTCGGTCAGCTTCTCCGCGTCGACGACCGTGCACTCCCGGAACCCCAGATGAGCGCGGATCTCGGCCCGATGTCGCTTGATCGTGCGACCCGCCCACTCGTAGAAGCCCAACGAGCCTGCCTCGACGCCCAACTGCCGCGCGACGAACTCCACCACGTCCTCGTGCAGCTCCCCCCGGACGCGTGGGAACCGACCGAACCGGCCGTAGAACTTCAGCAACAGCGCAAAGCCGAGCTGCGTATCGCGGTGCTTCGCCGCGACCAGGTCCTGCTCAGCACCGACCAACGTCCAGTGCTCAACCAGGTCCCCAAGACTCATCAAAGGACGTTTCACAGCCGGAGATCATTCCGACACCCAACACGCCCCAACAGCCCTCACACCTAGATCATCTTTTTGGCCCCGGGTGTCGCGGTTCTTACTAACACCCCTTCCAGTGCAGTGTCGCGGTGGCCAGGACGGTGGAGAAGTTGCGGGCGGTCGCGTCGCTCAGCGACGCCCAGGTGCCGTTCGCGGCGAGGATGCGCGGTGTGGCGCCGAACAGGTCCCGGGCGACGCCGACGACGCGTAGCCGGTCGTTGCCGGAGAACACGGTGAACGACTCGACCGGCCCGAGGACCCGCCGCAGCGCGTCGGTCACCAGCACCTCACCGGGTTGGCTGGGCCACCGCCCTTCCCGCAGCTGGTAGCGGCGCGGAAACGGGTCAGCCGGCCAGGGGGCCTCGGTGTAGAGGGTGAACGGCGGTCGGGCCATGTCGGGGCGCACGTCAAACGAGGCCAGCGTCACCACCGCCTCCGACGCCCCGCCGCCTCGGGCCGCCCCTGCCAGTTGCTCGACCACATGGGCGTCACCCGGCCGGATCCGGGTGACGTCGGTCAGATCCATCTGCGAATCGAAACGCCCGAGATCGCGGTCGGTGACCTGCCGTGGGGACAGCGTGAACGCGTTCAGCGTGACAAACACCGCGACCAGCAGTGCGGCCGTCACCGCGACCAAGAACGTGGACCGGCCCAACGACCTGCTACGCACGAATCTGCGCGCCACCGACGCGACCAGCCGGATCCGCACGTCAGGCTGTCCTCTCCGCCGCCAGATCCCGGCGAACGACGCGGCCATCGACCATCTCGTACACGGTGTCGGCGTACTCGCGGCACATCATGTCGTGGGTGCAGACCACCGCCAGGGTGCCCTGGTCGCACAGCTGCCGCAGCAGCACGAACAACGCCCGCGAGTTGGTGGAGTCCAACGCCCCGGTCGGTTCGTCGGCGAGCAGCACTCGCCGGTCGCCGACCAGCGCCCGGGCGATCCCCACGCGTTGCCGCTGCCCGCCAGACAACTGGCCCGGCAGGCGACCTCCCAGACCTTCCAACCCGACCCTCGCCAACTGCTGGTCGGCCTGTACGAGGGCTTCCCGATAGGGCACACCGGTGACTTCCAGCGGCAGCGCCACGTTCTCCCACGCCGTGAACTCCTCAATCAGGTTGTGGTCCTGGAAGACCACCCCGACGCTGGTCAGACGCAGCCGCGCCCGCTGGTCCTCGTTGAGCCGACCAACATCGGTCGACTCAACGAGGATCCGGCCGTCATCCGCCTGATCCAGCCCCGCGACGAGGTTCAGCAACGTCGACTTGCCTGACCCGCTGGCGCCGAACACGCAGACGAACTCGCCCGCCCGCGCCCGCAGGTCCGCCTCCCGCACGGCCCACACCGTCTCCGAACGGGTCACAAAGCGACGGCTGACACCCTCGACGGCGAGCAGGGTCTCAGCGGCGTCGGCCGGCGAGATCAGCACCCGCGATCGGTCCGCCACGACGACAGTTCGTCACTGTCGAAGACGTTGATGTTGTCGTCCTCGGTCAGCTTCGCCATGTTCCTGCACGCACCTCCGCCGTCGTGGTCGTAGTACCAGGCGGCATTCGTGCTCGTCCGGTTCTCCCACGAGTCCATGTGATCGTTGGCGGCGGCACTCACATTCGAGATACCTCCACCGGGACCACGCGAACCCAGGAATCCGACCCAGCTGTTGCCATCGTAGATGCAGACCAGGTTGGATCCGCAGAACGCGGGATTTCCGGCCGACGCGGCGGCCGGGAACGCCAGCCCACCGGCCGCGATCACCGCCCCCGCCAGCAGCACTTTGCTGATACGCACGCGCTCTCCCTCCGTGAGCCCGACAGCCTAACGACCACCAGGCAGCGACATTGCATGTGCAGAACGTAATTTGCCCATTCCAATGAGTCAATGGATCGAACGTGCTGCGCCTTGCGAAAGGTGAACCTCGCGACATGACATATATTCACGCCGTTCGGCCGACGGGAATTCCACTGAAAGCAATTTCGCAAAGGTGACGACGACCGTCTCGGGTCGCGTCGTCACCTTCCCGACGCTGGTGTCAACGCAGCCTGCTCGATGCCCTGGTTGGGCGTGCGCGGGGACCGGCATTTCCTGTGGGAGTGCTGGCCGCGCCGCGCATCGGTCATCGGCTCTTTACGGTTTCGCGCCATGCGGCTCCCGGCATTGCCGGTTTGCGGTCTTCAGCGCTGGGTGAGCAGCTGGTCGTACGGCGCGAGGTCGGGCGCTGGCCGCCGGTCGGCGGGCAGCGCGGCAATCTGCGCGGCGAGGCGCTGCCGGGCCAGTTGCGGTGGCAGGAGTTCGGGCAGCGCCTTGTAGATCGTGCTGCGCGAGACGCCGACGAGCTTGGCGATGGCGCTGATGGACCGGTCCGGCTCCGTGAGCAGCTGGCGGGCGTAGGCGAGCTTCTCCGGAGTCATCGCCGGCGGCCGGCCGAGGCGTTGGCCGCGGGCGCGAGCGGCGGCCAGGCCCTCGTTGGTGTTGGCCACGATGATCGTGCGGATGAACTCGGCCAGGGCGGCGAAGACGTGGAAGACAAACATGCCGCCGGCGGTGGTGGTGTCCAGCTTCTCGTGCAGCGACAGGAAGCCCACGCCTTGGCGCTTGAGCCGGCCCACGATGCCGATGAGGTCCTCCAACGAGCGGCCGAGCCGGTCCAGCGACACCACAGTGAGGGCGTCACCGGGTCGGATGTAGTCGAACATTCGGTCCAACTCCGGCCGGTCGGTGTTCTTGCCCGAGGCCTTGTCGAAGAAGCAGCGCGCGCAGCCGGCCACGGTCAGCGCCGCTTCCTGGCGAGCGAGATTCTGCTCCCGGGTCGACACCCGGCCGTACCCAACGAGCACCCCGGACAGTGGAGCCGGCGCGAGAAGGTCACCTTGGGCGGACGTGGGCGTGATCATGCCGTTCAGCGTGTCCGACAAACCCGCGACCGGCTTGTTGGACACGCCGGCTTTCTGGACAGGTTTGTTGGACAGCTCCGACCGGCCGGCGTCGAGCTTCCTGATCTTGTCCGTGAATCGACCGTTTCTTAAACAAGATCAGCATAGACCCGGGATCGCGGGTTGCCCCGTCAAGCCACCGGCCGACCCGGCGGGCCCTTACCGCCAATTTCCGTTCCGTTCTTCCTCAACCCCCAACTTGCGGTAGTGCGGCCAGGCGTGCCAGCGGTAGTGCGGATTGATGGTGCGCTGTATTTCGCTGGTGAAGCGTGCGAGCGCGGGGCCTGGGCGTAAGACGCCGGCGACAACTTCGCGGATGTCCTCGGGAATGTCGAGGTGGTGGCGTTGTCCGGTTCGGATTTCCGTGAAGATCGCGGTCAGGGCGGCGTCGGTGATCGGCTCGGCATTGAGATTGTCGGTCATCGCCTGGTGGCGCCAGTAGGGTGAGGCTGATGTGCCCCGCGGGCCGTAGTACTTCGCACCGAGCCAGCCCAGAAGGCCCGCGAGGCCGTCTCGGCGCCGCCCGCCCCCGAGCCCCCGCCCCGTCACTGGGGCATGTAGATGACCGGCAGGTGCCCGTCGGTGCCGTACAGCGCGCCCTCCCGGGTCAGGATCGACGCCCGGTGCTCCAGCGCCGCCATCGCCGTGGTGGCCAGGTCAGCGCGGCTGGTGACCCCGCGCCAGTAGGACAGCTCCAGCCAGTCCTCGCCCCAGGTGGACAGCACCGCGCAGGCGTCCATGCGCAGCAGCACGTGCAGGTCCTCCCGGTCCTTGGGGTTGGTCACCAGGGCCAGGGCCTCGGCCACGGTGACGGCGGTGATGCCGAACCGCTGCCGGTCCTCGATGACCTCACCCACCGGCTCGGTGGCGTGGATCGACCCGGCCAGGTACGCCAGCACCGCCGAGCGGTCCAGCACCAGAGTGACCGGGCGCTCCTCGTCGGGGGTCACGCGGCCGAGGCTGGCCGGTCGCCCCCGACCAGATCGTCCTGCATGTGCTCGCGGACCCGCTCACGTACGGCGTCGTAACGCTCCGCAGGCCATTCCGCCTCCACCCTGCGGCGGCGGGCGCGGGCCTCGGCCATGCCTTCCTCAGTGAGCTGGACGCCCCTGCGGGCCTGCTCAGCGCGGAACTGGTCCACCGCCCTGCGGTCGCGAACGGCCTGGGTGATGTACGCCGAGGCGTTGGGCTGCTCGGCCAGGGTTGCGGCCACGTCCTGGGGGACGGAGATCGACAACTTCCTCACGGGGCTGGTCATACCGGTTAGCGTACGCCAGTAGCACCAAACACGTATAGCAACACCCCGAACTCACGCAGAAACCGCAAGGCTGCCTAGGGCAAGTGCTATCAGGCCAACACCCCGTGGCTGGCCGGCTATCTCGCAGGTTATGAAGCTGGCTCCAGCCGCATGGCGGGACCTCCATGCGGCTGCCGGCGAACCTCTACCCCGGACCGCGGCCGGGATGGAAGGAACCCACCGTGACCACGCTGTAGGTCCGTTGGGTGATCGATCAGCGGATCGACCGCGTCGTGCCGTTGACCACCCCCGCCCTGCTCCTGCACGACCTGCCGCTGGACGCCCCGCTCGCCGCGGCCGTGCTGGCCGGCCGGCGCGCGGTCGGCCGGGTACTGGATCGCGCCGACGACCGCCTGCTGGTGGTGGTCGGCCCGTGCTCGGTGCACGACCCGGCCGCGGCGCTGGACTACGCCCACCGGCTGCGCGAGGCCGCCGACCGGCACGCCGACGACCTGCTGGTGGTGATGCGGGTCTACTTCGAGAAGCCGCGTTCCACGGTGGGCTGGAAGGGCCTGATCAACGACCCGGCGCTGGACGGCTCCGGCGACGTCAACCGCGGCCTGCGGACCGCGCGGGCGCTCCTGCTCGACGTGCTGCGCCTCGGCCTGCCGGTGGGCTGCGAGTTCCTGGACCCGATCACCCCGCAGTACATCGCCGACACGGTGTCCTCGCCGGGCTGCGCCCACCGGCGAAGCACGGCGTCGATCGCGCCGAGGCTACTTGCGGGGTCTCTTCTTACCGAGGCCTCCTGCCCGTCAGTCGATCGGTGTCACGGCCGCGCATCGAGGAATCGCCTGATTGCGGCCGCGACGGCTTGGTGGTCTTCGAGCATCGGTAGGTGCCCCGTGTTCAGGTCGTTCTGCCAGGCGGCGCCGAGTCGTTGGGCGCATCGTTGTTGCAGCGCGATCGGCAGCTCATGGTCGTCGGTGGTGCGCAGGTAACCGCGCCACCCGTTCCACGACCGGTGAGCGGTCCGGTCTCGGTAGAGGGCGGGTGACTCGGGGGTGAAATCGGCGATGATGCGGTCGGCGGCCTCCTCGTCCAGACCATGGGCGAGGCCACGTCTGATCGCCGAGTCCGGCGGCCGGGTCCCGGCGAATCGCATCGCGGCACTGAGCACCCACCGGTTCGGCACCGGCATCGCCGAGATGAACGATCCTCCCGGCTGCGGGATCAAGGCACTGATCGCCAGGAACGCGCTGACGCGTTCGGGCACGAGCCGGGCGACTTCGGCGCCGATCACACCACCGGCCGAGTGCGCGACGATCGCGTACCCACCCGGCGGTGCGGAGTCGATGACCGCCTGGGCGTAGTCGCGCAACCGGGCTCGGCCGCCCTGGGGTCGGGAAGCGACACAGGTCTGCTGCCCTTCGCCGAGGTCGCGGCGGACGTCATCCCAGATCCAGGCGGGAAGCCCGGCGCCACTGAGGAACATGATCGGATCGGGTGAAGTGCTCATGACACCATCGTCACCCCCAGCGATGTCACCGGTATGTCACTGTTTATTGGATGAACCGCACCGACCGTCTCTACGCCTTGCGTGAGGAACTGCGGCGCGCGGGGCCCGCCGGACGCTCGGCGAAACGACTCGCCGAGGTCTTCGAGGTCAGCGTCCGCACGATCAAACGAGACATTTCAACTCTGCAACACGGCGGCTTCCCGGTCTGGGCTCGACCCGGACCCGGTGGTGGCTACGTCGTTGACGCCGCCGCGACCCTCCCGCCGGTGAACTTCACCGACGCCGAGGTCTCCGGCCTCGCCGCCGCCGTGGCCGCCCACCGCGGACAGCCCTTCGACAGCCACGCCCGCGCCGCCCTCGTCAAGGTGCTCGGCGTGATGGACACCCGCGCACGAGAAAACGCCACCGCGTTGAACGGTCGTGTCTGGATCGACCACACCGACACACCCGGCGATGCCCGGACTCGACACGCGATCGAGCAAGCACTCCACGCGCAACGCGTCCTCGTCGTGGACTACCGCGACCGGCATGGCACGCACACCACCCGGCAACTCGATCCCGTGCTCCTGGCCCGCACCCAAGGACACTGGTACCTCGTCGGGCACTGCCGCACTCGTCAAGCGATCCGCTGGTTCCGCCTCGACCGCGTCAGCGCCGCACGCCTGACAACCCAGCCCGCCACTCGTATCCCCATCGAAGCCGTTGGCACACCGCCCACCACCGCCGAAGCCATCGCCGAGCTGTGACGCCACCCGCCATCGCCGACCAGTCCGCTACCACGGTCGACCGACACCGGACCCTCGGCAAGCCCTGAACCGTCCGACGCCGCAGCAGTCCATCAAGATGTGCCTCAAACTTGAGTGGCAGAAACCGCGAAATGCCTCAGACACGCTGGCAGTACCTCAGCTCAACTGGCAGACGACACCAGGACCGCGCCTGTACCGACCTCTGCGGCCCTTGATTGACGATCTTGCGAAAACTAGCGGTAGGGCTGGTCAGCGGGCCTGCGGCTGAGGCGGGCGGCCTCGCCGGGTTATGTAGAGGACTCCTTCAGCCGGTCGGCGTAGATGCGGTATGCCTTGCGGGCGGCGGAGGAGGCACCGCCAGTGTCGAGCGTGGATGCGGCCGCGAGGAGCGCCTGGTGGACCTCGGGTAGCGCGGTGACGTGCAGGCTGTAGCCCTGGCCGCGCCGAACCATACGCCCGCGCTGTAGGGCGTGCCGTTCGGCCTCGCCGAGGCCGGTGTGGTCAGCAAGGTGGCGGGCGACCTTGCCGGGAAGTTCCACGCGTCTCGCCTTCACCGCGTTGGTGGCGGGTGTTGGCTGGTCGGGCTGGTTGGGCAGCAGGTCGGCGAGCGCGGTGCGGATCGCGCCGCGGCTGACGCCGTGTTCGCGGGCCAGGGCGGCGATGCTGGTCCCTGTGCGGTAGGCCTGGCGTATCTGGTCGGTCACGCCGAGCTGGGTGTGGCGGGGGCGCCGGCCGGACGTGCTGCCCTTGGCCCACGCGGCGGCCAGCCCTTCGCGGGTGAGTTCGTTTTGCAGGTCGCGCTGGAACTGCCCGACTGAGACGAGCACGTTTACCAGCATGGTCGTGGTCGCGTCGGTGGCCGCCAGGTCGGTGATGCCCGACAGGGCACCGGACAGCACGCGGAGCTTCACCTGGTGCTGTTGGCACCAGCCGCGGACGGCGAGGATGTCGGCCAGGTCCCGGCACAGCCGGTACAGCTCGGAGACGGTGAGCGTGTCGCCTGGCCGGACGTAGCCGGCGAGGCGGCGGAAGCCATCACGGTCCAGCGCGGGAATCTTGGAGGAGGTGGCTGGATCGCTGAAGATCCGCACCCCCGGGGTGTCGGTGGTGAGCCCGGCCTCGGCGAGCAAGTGCGTCTGCCGCTGGGTGCTCTGCTCGTCGGTGGAGACCCGCGTGTAAACCAGATCCGCCATGACCGTGCTGCCTCCTTCATCCGTTCATTGTCGACATCCCAGCGTCTACCTGTCGGCAAACCCTGCCGTCAACTCTGATCGGCTCGCATTGGATCGGCGGGCCGGTTCTCCCCTGGTCGGCGGCGGTCCATTGGACTGGCTCCCGGCCTGTCGGCAAAGGGTCATTTGACGACAGCAATGGAACTGTGCCACGGCAAGCGGGTGCCGGGCGGTCAGAGCATCACGGCCCCGCACTTAGGTAGCTGTCCCTGCCCGCCAAACATCTGATCTTGGTTTCGGGAAGCTACGGACGGGCCGAGACCGCGGCCGACGCCGCGGCCCGGGAGCTGACCGAGGAAACCCGGCTGGTCGTCACCCTCGCCGCCCCGCGGGTCGAGATAATCGATCGTCAAAAAGTTCCGGAGTCACGGCAACGTTTGCTGGGGTCGAGAGCGTAGGTAGTGGCCGTGAGATTGAAACTGAGGGTGCGGGTGGCTGATGCACGATCGCGAGGATAAGGAGGTGACAGCCTTTGTACGGGCGCGTTACGGATCGCTACTCCGGACCGCCTTCCTGCTGTGCGGAGACCGAGGGAAAGCCGAGGATCTGGTCCAGACGACGTTGGCCAAGACGGTTGTGGCGTGGCCTCGGCTGCAACGCTCAGAAGCCGTCGACCATTACGTCCGGCGCATCCTAGTCAACACCTTCGTGACCTGGAGGCGGCGCCGATCCTGGTGGGAACAGCCCCTGGTTCGGCTGGTGGAGAGTCAGGCGCGCGACGAGTACGTGGGGGTGGAACAGCGGGACTTGCTCCGCCGGGCGTTGGACGGGCTGCCAGTACGACAGCGTGCCGCCGTCGTACTGCGCTTCTACGAGGACCTGTCCGAGCAGGACACGGCGCACGTACTGGGTTGTTCGGTTGGCACGGTCAAGAGTCTTTCGTCAAGGGGTTTGCAGACTCTGCGTAAGCAGTGGGTTGAGGCCGACGCTGTTGATGATCAAGAGGTGCGCTATGCATAACATGGCCGAGTTGCGTGACGGCCTGGCGGATCTGGCGGAGTCGGTGGTACCGACTGAGGGCTATGAAGGCAAGATCGTGCGGCGGGCAGACCGGCGTCGCGGGCGGCGGCGTATCGCCGCCGGAGCCGCGGCTGCAGTATGCCTGGCGGTGCTGGTCACGATGTTTCGGGTTGTCGGATTCGCCTCCGCACCGCAACTCGCTGCACCGGCGCCGGATGGCCCGTTTCTGGGCTGGTCCCCGGTGGGAGACGTGGACGCTGGCCTGGTACGTGAGGCCTCCAGCGTCTGGGACCGTACCAACTCGGCAGGCCCGCACACTGATGTTCGGGCCCTTGTCGCGACGCGCCATCCACGCCTGCGCTCGACGGTGGTCGTCCTACAGGGATACGACAAGCAGGGCGACGCGCGGTTGGCGTTCTTCACCGGTGACTCCGGTGCGGCGGACGCCTTGCGGATGCGGGTTGATCGGCCAGCGCCCGACCCGGTGAAGACTCAGGTGATCAGTCTGGTCAGTCCACGGTTGTCCGGAGCCGCCGGCGAGGTCAGTAATGACTCCTGGGGCACCTATGCCATTGCCCTCGCCATGCCGGGGGTGACAGCGGTGCGGGTGTCGAGTACCGCGGTCGATAGTGAAATGATACAAGAACCGGACGGACCCACCAGTCGCCTTGTTGTACAACGATTTCCGATCGCTGCGACCGCGCAGACGACGACGATCGCGGGGTTCATCAAGCCGAAGCGACCGTTCGCCAGCGTCACGAAGGTGTTCGAGGTACCTGGTGAGGACGGTGTGGACGGCGACGCGCGGGCCGTACCGGCGGAGGTAGTCGGCAGGAACGGCCAACAGATAATCGTGGCGTTCCCGAAGGATCAGGGAGTCCGGCAGGGGCAACTAGCCGTCGTCGCCGAAGGTTTGGTCGGACGCGTAACGGCAGTCGATGCCGTCCGCGGCGAAGCCACTGTCGACCTCATTACCAGCACCGGATTCGCCGGCCAGGTGTACACGAATATCAGTAATGTTCCGGGTTCCGTACGCGGCACCGGCGGAAAGCTGGTCATGGAAGACGTTCCCGCTGACGGTGAGGTTTACCAGACCAACCGTGTCTTGATGCCGGATCCGTCGCAGCAGAGCAATCAGGTTGGCGCTGTCACGATCGGGCGAGCGTTTGCGGACAAGGCGGCAGGCGCGACCACGGTGGAGCTCACGCCAACAGCCGACCTTGCCAACCTGACCAGATTGTCGATCATGACGCCATCCGCCCCCTGACGGCAGCCTGTCGATGCAAGGATGCGCGGAGGCGTTTCGCCTCCGCGCATCCTCAACTGTTCTGCAGGTCAGTAGTGGACGTAGCCGCTGCCGGAAGCCTTTGCGATGTCCCCGCCGGAGTTACCCGTAGAGAAGTAGTAGAAGTGCATAGTTGTGTTCGTCGGAACGTTCGACCAGCACCAGGTGCGCGTTACGCCGTCAGTGGGAACGGTGATAGTACCGCCCGCTGAAAGGCTAACCTTAAACTGATGATACGACCCCTGGGGGTAATCCCACGTGGCTTCAATGTCCTTGCAGAAAGTCGTTCGCGTGGACTGGAAGTCTCGGCCGTTCAGGCTCCACACTCCACTGAATGTGAAGGAGTACGGAATTGAGGACACCGCGAGAGTGGTCACTCCCGTCGTGGTCGTAGGGCCGTTCTGAGTGTAGTGGTCGATCGGGCCTTGAAGCTTGGGCTTCTTACCGGTAACCGTCATGGTCACGTTCGGCGGCAGCGACGCCCACACGGCGGCATTGTTCGCCGCAATCTCGGCGGCACTAACCGTCGGTTTCGCCGGCTGGCCGCCGGCCGCTTCGGTTTTAGGTGCCGCTTGAGCCGGAGCAGCCAATAGCAGCAATCCTGTGGTCACGGCAGCGGCGATTCCAAGAGACCGCTTCATCAACGAGTGTGACACGCTGTGATCCTCCCGTGCGGTTTGTGTGATAGCTCGACCCTGTCATTAATCGAGCTATCACTACAAGACCGACTATGATCTATCTGTGTGCGACTTCTCACCAGCATCGGGTCAACGCGCCCGGCGGACATGTGATATAGACAGAAGTCTCCGCGTGAGGGGATGGTTCGGGAGGCGGCTCGGCAACAGGTTCTACTCGCCCTCGGCCGTCGGGTCGGGCTCACGCAGGGGCCGCCGGGCGCCGCCGAGGTCGGGGGCGGTGAAGGTGTAGTGGCCGTGCACGTTGATGTGTGCGTACGAGTATGGCGAGAGCCGGGCCACGTCGGCGTCCAGCACGGGGAACCCGTTGGCGCGTAGCCGGTCGAGGATCGCGTCCAGATAGACGGTGTTCCACAATGTGATGCAGTTGATCACCAGGCCGAGGGCGCCGAGCTGGTCCTCCATGCCCGCGTGATACGGCTCGCGCAGCTCGCCGCGTCGGCCGTGGAAGACGTACTTGGCCAGGCCGTGCCGGCCTTCCTGAAGGTTGCGCATGCGTTTGATCGCCCGCCGGTACGACTCGGCGTCGACGTAGGACAACACGTGCAGGGTCTTGAAGATCCGGCCGAGGTGGGCGAGGGCCTGGCCGAGATGGGTCGGGTTGCCGCCGTGTTGCAGCATCCGCATCAGGTCGCTGGCCGACACCGCGCCGCTGTGCACGGAGGCGACCATGCGCAGGATGTCCGGCCAGTGCTGGCGTACCCGGGCCAGGTCGATGCGGCCTCGGGCGGCGACGTCCAGCATCCCGTAGTCGGCGCTCGGGTTGATCCGCCACAGCTTCTGATCCGGTAGGTCGGCCAGTTCCGGCCGGTACGCCACCCCAAGGAGTTTGAGCAAGCCGAACACCATGTCGGTATACGAGCCGGTGTCAGAGATCAGCACCTGGGGCTGCCGGCCGCCGTCACGGCGGTAGAGCAAGTCGACCGCGTTCAGCGAGTCCCGGGCGGTGCCGGACACCATCATGCCCGCCGTGCCGGCGCCCTGATCGTTGATCAGGTTGAGCCAGGTGGCGCCCTTGCGCCGGCCGAAGTATTTCGGATTCGGGCGCGCGTGCAGCGACCGGACCGGGACCACGAACCGGGTGCCGTCCACGGCGGCCACCAGGCCGCCACCCCAGCGGGCGGCCGTGGCCGACCCGGCCTGCCCGTCGATCAGCCACCTGTTGGCGGCGGCGTGCGTCTCGGCGCGTACGTAGTTCTGGTAGACGTGGCTGATCCGACTGCGGGTCAACGCCGGCACGTCCGACGAGATCACCGAGGTCCAGCCGACGTTGAGCGCTTGCGCGGTCAGCACCGCGGCCAGGGTCTTCGGCAGGTCGTCCATCCGTGCCCCGCCACCGCCGATGTGGGTGTAGGCGTCCACGAACCTGGGATGCCAGCCCATCACCTCCATGACGAGGTCCCCGATGTCGACCTGCGGCATCATCTGCTGACAGCGGGTCCGCAGCGCGGTGAGCGTGTCCGGCTCCGCGACCGCCTTCAGCGCGGCGGCGTGCAGCCTGCCGTCCGTGCCGACGGTGACCTCCCCGGCCGCGGCCCGCTCGGCCATGTGCCGCCACGCCCCATTCAGCTCCTGCGCGCACTCCTCCAGCAGGTCATCGGGGTTCTCCGGCAGATCCAGCGACTCCAGCAGGATCTCCCGCTTGGCCTGCCATTGCTCGCCGTCCAGCAGTTGGGCCCGCGGATCGGCCCACCGCGAGGACGCGGCAGCGAAGATGTCGCGCCGCTTGAGCCGGGTGTGGAACTGGCTGAGCACGCAGAACGTGTACCCGGCACGGTCCACCGTGCCCGGCGGCCTGCCTTCGGCGAATACGTGCCGGCGCCAGCCCGTCGGCACCACCTCGACGTCAGCCAGCCGGGCGTCCAAGAACCCGGTCGGTACCCGCTTGGTGGGCCGGGCCTCCAACAACGCGGGCAGCCCTTTCAACGCGATCAGCACCCGGGAGGCGTCCGCGGTCGCCCCGAACTCGATCGTCTCCGCCAAAGCGCGCACGAACTTACGCGCCACCGGCAACCGTGCGCACAGCGCCGCCTGCCACTCCTGCTCCGGATCGGTCCCAGGCGGCGCCACCTCGTGGATCAGCGCCACCGCCGTCCGCAGTTCCGAGCGCGGTACCACGTCCTCGATCAGATCCCAGATCCGGTCCAGAGGCATGTCCCGGTCGGCCTCGGTGGCCGTCAGCAGCACCCCCACCGCCGCGGCCAGCTTGCCCGCCTCCCGCGACACCCGCGGATACCGTTTCGCTTGGTCCTTGGCCGACTGCCGCTCGGCGCGAGCCAGCAACTGGCTGGTCATCACCACGTCGAACAGTTCGAGGGCGTCGTCGGTGGCCTTGCCCTCCAGGTACGCCACCGTGGCCAGCAGGGTGGCCACCCGCTTGGCGTACGGCTGCCGCTGCCGCAACGCCGTCGCGTTCGCCGTCATCCCCGCCCGGGCCAGATCCACCACCCGCCGCTGCGGCACCACCGACAGATCCACCCCGCCCAGACCGATCCCGGCCACCTCCGCGACCCGGCTCAACGCCTTCACCAGCGCCGCCGCCGTGTCCCCGGTCGGCTCCCGGCGCAGCCGCTCCAACGCCGAAATCCGCTGTCCGTCCGGCACCTCCACCAGGTTCAGCAGCAGCATGGCCTGCTCGGCGGTGACCAGCTCCAGCAACGTCTCCCACAACCGCAGATGCGTCTGCCCGACCACCCGGCCAATCAGCCGGGTCAACGAGTCCAACGCCGGCAGCAACACCCGCCGCTGCCGCAGCCACGGCACCGCCCGGTCGAAGATCGCCTTACGGCCCTCACCGGTCGCCCACGCCCGCCGATCCACCCACCGCGTCAACTCGTTGGTGACCTGCGCGAACTCCTGCCACCCGTCCACGGCCTGGATCTCCCACCGGTGCTCGAACCGGGTCATCTCCCGCATCATGTAGTCGCGCACCACACCCGGCCGGCGAATCCCCAGCTGCCCGGCCAGGTACTCGATCACTGGCTCCGGCACATCGAGCGGGTCGTCCAGGAACGTCCCCAGATAACGCACCGTGGTCAACTGCAACGCGAACCCCAACCGGTTCGCCGCCCCACGCCGCTGCCGGACCAGCTTCAGATCAACGTCGTCCAGCAGGAAGAACCGCTCCAGCTCCTCGACCGTCGGCGTCCCCACGAAACGCCCGTACGCCTCGACCTGGCCGGCGGTAAGAAATCGCCCCTCATCACCATCGCTCAACATCGATGGTCAACCTACGGCAGCTCGAACCTCACCACGATTCCGCCCCCGCAAAGGCGTCCCCCATGCCCTCTGACCAGCCTTACCGCTAGTTTTCGCAAGATCATTAGTCAAGGGCCTCTGCGAAGCCTAAATCCCTACCAAGAAGCAGGGAAACAACAGAACAGACATTATGATGCAACGGAGGTTTGTCCGGTATGCCCATCCTAATTATCGGATTATCGTTACCGGTTATTTCACAATGGCCATGGGCGTCCGTGGTGGCGGACCGGGAACGTTCCTGGCAGCGTGGGGACCATGACGGCGATGAACGGAGCGGACGTGCGGACTGCAGCCGACGAGATGCTGCGGGCACTCACCCCGCACGCCCACCGCGACTGGTCAATGCCCGCCGCCGGGCTCGAGTGGTCGTGCTGGACGACCGCCGCTCACGTCGCGCACGACCTGCTCGCCTACGCCGGCCAGGTCGGCGGCCGGCCTGCCGCCGGCTATCTCCCCTTCGACCTGCGGGTGCACGCCGACGCCACTCCGACGGACGTGTTGCGGGTGGTCACCGCGTGCGCCGCGCTCCTCGGCGCGGCCGTCGACACCGCCCCACCCGTCACGGCCCCCCGCTTGGGTAGCTGTCCCAGCCCGCCAAATGTTTGATCTTGACTGATGCTGGTCGTCGGCGTCCGTTAGCCGAACCCGGGGTGTCGCTAACAACCGTGCGATGAGGGATCAAGAAGTTGATCATCCGCGGTCGCGGCGGAGTCCATGGTCAGTCGTTTGGGCAGGGGATGGGGCGGCTGAGCTAAGCCGTCAGGCTGAGTTCGTGGTCACGGACGGTTGGGCCATGGAACGGCTCGTAGGCGCCAACTGAGGACGAGAGCTAGGAGCGCTGCTGCGGTCGTAACCCAGTAGTTGGTGTGCCAGGATCGGCCGGTGGAGAAAGTCGTGCTGAGTAGCGATTCCGGTAGGGCTTGCTGAGTAACCACGAATAGCGCGAACAGGGACGGCGTGGTGACGGTGGCGACTAGCGGACCGAGGACGAGGCAGAGAATCGCGCCGATGCTTGTGAAGACAACCACGTTGCCGATGAGGCCGTGCAGGGGTGGGAACTGCGTGTCGGGGTGACGGGTGGTGATCACCCAGTACCAGACCGGCAGGACGGCCAGAGGGGCTGCGAGCATGATCGTGGAGTAGGCCAGGTGTCCGAGCCGTGCGGATCGGTGCGCGGTGAGTTCTCGCCCGTCGAATCGTGGGGTGGTAATCGCCGGGAGGACGCTGGCCAGCGCGACGGCAACTAGCTCCGGGGTGCCGACGCCGCGGGGCGGCAGGTCGAACACCGTGCTGACCGACAGACTCAACTCGGGAAACGCGGCAGTGATGACCAGTGCGACGACGATGACGGTCGAGGCGAGTGGCCCGCCGCGGGCGTGCCAGAGCCCGGCGACGCGGCCACGCATCACGGCAGGCTGGCGGGTGAGAGTAGGCACGATCGGATCAGCTGTTGGTTGGTCTGAACGAACTCGATGAGTTGCTCGGCGTTCATGGTTGTCAGCTTCTGCGCTGCTGGCGGTGGTTGGGCTGGTGCCACGGTGTTCGCCAGTTGGTCGAAGCCGGCCAGCTGAAGAACTCGTCCTTGTAGCACAGCCGCGATGTCACGGCCCTCGATAGTCCTGCCCGGCTGCGAGCAGGTGCCCAGAGTCATGGCTTCGCTGACGAGGAAGGCGACCTGGTCGGGGATGGTGGCTGCGACGAAGCGGCGATCGAGAGGACCCGGATCGAGTTCGACGAACGCTTCCCCGGGGCGCGGCGTGTCGTGATCAGAAGCCGCGAAGTCCGTGACACGGTGCAGCACTGGTGCGAGGCCGGCATCACGTAGGCGTCCTACGACGTTGACGGTGCGAGCCATCGCCGGAGCGTTAGCCGCGTGCAGGCACACCTTCGTTTCCTCCACCTGCTGGCACGTCTGCGCGACAGGGCGGTCCACCACATACAGTTCCGGGCGCCAGGCGAACGCGATCGCCGTCAGAGCTGCCACTGCGGCTAGCCACGTCAGTAAGGGACGACCGGTGCTGCGGACCGACCCCCTGGACCTGGCCCAGCACGCTAGCGAGGCGGCGAGCAGACAGATCGCGGTGGAAGCCACAACGGCGAAGATGGTGGTCGTAGGATTCAACTCGAACCTGGGAGTGGTGACGAACTGCCGCACCGGCAAAATCAGCCCGATCGGTGTGAGCAGCGACGTGTTGGGCAAGCCCATGATCGCGAAGGCGAGCAGCCCGACCGCGGGTGCGATCACCCAGTGCCGGATGGCCACACCGAGGCAGAACCCGATCAGGGTCAACGTGACCAGACCGGCCACGCCGACCATCACGTCCTGCAGCGCCAAGGCTCCGGCGGTAGCCTGACGCGCCGCAGCGATCTCAATCGGAGCTAGCCCGACCGCGTGCCCCAGGCAGAGCCAGAACGCCAGGGAAAGCCCGTGGGTGAGGAACAGGCCTTCGCCCACTTTCGGGCGCAGCGGCAAGGCCACTGGCGAGGAATTCGGGAAGTAGGCCGCGCCCAGTGCCGCTGCTGCGGCAGCCGCCACCGACCCAGGGATCCACAGCTGCTCATGCCAGGCGGCGGAGACGGCCGCCCAGGTGACGTAGTCGGCAGCGAGCATGCTCCTGGTCGCCACGAACGAACCCGCTGCCATCAGCCCAGCCGCGGCCGGGAACACCCAGAGCGGGCCGGGCCAGCCGAGGAGCAGGCGCAATCGGCTCATTCGGCACCACCGAACGACATGATCAGGTCGTCGTACGCGCATTCAAACGGCGACCCGGGCCGGCCATCGACGCTGGGCCGAGTCGTGGCCAGTCCCACGAGCGGGCCCTGATACCGAATCTTGCCCTCGGCCAGGACAGCGACAGTATCCGCGAGATGTTCCACGTCCTCGGTCAGGTGGGTGGACAGCAGCACCGGCCGCTCGGCTCCCAGATGCCGGATCATCTCTCGCACCTTCAGTCGCTGCCCAGGATCGAGACCGACTGTGGGCTCGTCCAGAATGACGATCCGCGGATCGTGCACGATGCCGGTGGCGAGAGCGACCCGTTGGCGTTGCCCTCCGCTGAGGGTGCGGATCCGCCGCGACCCCAGGTCCAGCGCCCGCATCTTGTCCAACGCCACCTTGACCGCCTCGTCCGTCCGCGCGGCGTCCACCCCGCTGAGCCAGGCCGCGTAGGCGACGAGGTCACGCACCTTCGCCAAGCCGGGAAGCGACGGAGTCTGCGGCACGTACCCGATCAACGCCTGTGCCGCCTTGCCGTCGCTGACATCCCGACCGTCGATGACCACCCGCCCCTCATCGGGACGCGCCAATCCGACGACGCACTTGATCAGCGTGGTTTTTCCCGCCCCGTTCGGACCCAGCAGGGCGGTCACTCCCTGACCGACGGTGCAGGAGGCGCCGGTAAGCACCCGGCGCCTCCTGTATGAGAACGAGAGGTCTTGAACCTCAACTGTGCCCGTCACTCAATGAACCTCTGTCCTCGTCCGATCGATCCGGTCAGCAGCGCTCAGCCCGCGACGACTCGGCCGACGCCCCGGTGCTCGACTTGAATTTGGAGTAGTAGTTGCCCTTGCCGTTGCCGCAGGACCCGTCAACCAAGGCCGTTCCGGCGTCGAAGGACTTCTTGCCCACCTCGTCGTCGGGCCAGTTGTTGCGGTCCTCGTAGATGTAGCCGGTGCCGGGGACCGTGTTGGAGCAGCCCTCGCGGCCGACCCATGCGTTGTTGTCGGAGTCCGGCACATCGGCGCGGAGGGTGCAGGCCTGCACCGTGTTGGAGCCGGCGACGGCGACCCCGGCCCCCACGCCGACCAGGGTGAAGGCGAACACGCCGGTAGCCAGCGCCCGTGAGATCTTTCGCATAACGACCCTTTCCGTAGTCGCTGCACGCCATGGTTCTCGGCGACTCAGCGAAACCTGACTGGGTTGTGATCCACTCGCCGGCTGGGGTCACTCATTGCAGTCGATATCTTGCCCACGGTGCCTGTCAAGGCTCCATGCCGATCGATCTCATTGACGTCCATGGTCATGTCAGGTCTTGTCGACGGCTTTCGTGCCCTGTTCATCGGGCATCGTGCGGTGCGGTCGCGTCGTGGATCGTCGGGCGCCAGCCGCGTAGCGGTTTGGTTAGGCCGTAACCGACCAGACTCCAGGCCAGGACGGTTACCCCGCCCCGTCGTCGAAGTCACTGCACTGTGACCGGAGCCTTTGCATCTGCCTCCGAGCCCTGCGGTATGCAGGTGGAACGGCTGACCAGGCAGTAGGCCAATCCTGCGGTTGTACTGGTCCAAGACCGGCAGGCCGGTCAGCCGACGGTGTCGCGGTCGTGGAGGTCGAGGGGTTCGAGGTCGTCGTCCTCATCGCCGTCGGTGTCGGGCGCGGCGGGGTCGTAGAGGTCGGGGTAGCGCAGGGCGTCGGGGCCTTCGTCCCAGTCGAGCCGGTCGGGCCATTCGCGGTGCTCGGCGATGGTGACGGCGCGGGTGGCGGCGTGTTCGTCGACGGAGACGCGTTCCATCGTTTCGTGGTAGATGAGGAAGTGGCCGCGGTAGTCGCGGGCGAGGTGAAGGTCGTCGTGTTCGTCGCCGAGCACGACGTTGACGACTGTGCCGGTGTAGCCGTCTTCGCCGAGTTCGACGCAGACCATGATCGGCGCTTCGTACCGTACCCACCTGCGCATGCGTCGTCCTTCGTGTCGGCCCGGCCGGGTGTCGCGGTCAGCGTATCGACGGGTCTCCCGGCCCGGTGTGGTGGGCGGATCGTCGTCTGCCAGGGTGTTGCGGTGCGCCGGGAATGGGAACTCGATGACCTGATCGCGTCGTGGACGCTGGTCGACTCCGATCAGGACTTGCTGGCGCAGCTGCACGGCCAGGGCCGGTTGAGCTGCGCGTTGATGGTGAAGTTCTTCGAGATCGAGGGCCGGTTCCCGCGCCATGTCGGCGAGGTGCCCCCGGCCGCGGTCGACTATGTGGCCCGGCAGTTGGGCTGGGTCGCCGATGCGCCGGTGGGGTTCGAGGTGACCGGTCGCAGCGCGGAGCGGTACCGGACGCTGATTCGCGAGGCGTTCGGGTTCCGGGTGTTCACACGCGGCGACGAGGACAAGATGATCGCGTGGCTGGCCGAGCAGGTGTGCCCAAGCGAGTTGAACGAGGACCGGCAGCGGGAGGCCGTGCTGGCCCGCTGCCGGGCGGAGAAGGTGGAGCCGCCCGGGCGGATGGACCGCATCATCGGCGCGGCGAACCGCTTGGCGGACACCCGGTTCTGCCGGGTCACGGTGTCTCGGCTGCCCGCCGATGTCGTGGCGGCGCTGTGGGCCACGCTCGGTGACGAGCCGACCGGCGACGAGTCCGGTGGCGGCCAGGTCGACGACGCCGAAGCCGGCCTGGACGACGTGGGGGTCGGTGATGACGGCGAGCGCAGCTTCTTCAACGAGTTGAAGCAGGATCCGGGCCGGCTGGGGTTGGAGACGCTGCTGGCCGAGATCGTGAAGCTGCGCCGGGCCCGGGCGATCGGGTTGCCGGCGGATCTGTTCACCGACGTGGCGGAGAAGCGGGTTGCGCGGTGGCGGGCGCGGGCGGCGGTGGAGTACCCGTCAACGCTGCGCCGGGATCACCCGCCGGAGGTGAGCCTGACCCTTCTCGCGGTGCTGTGCTGGTGCCGGCTGACGGAGATGACCGATTCGCTGGTGGAGTTGTTCATCGACCTGGTGCGGATGATCAATACCCGGGCGGAGAGGCGGGTCGATCGGCAGCAGATCGCAAAGTTCCGGCGGGTGTCGGACAAGGAGAACGTGCTATTCAAGCTGGCCGGGGCGTCTGTGGCGCACCCGGACGGGGTGGTGCGTGACGTGGTGTTCCCGGCGGTCGGGGAGCAGACGTTGAAGAACCTGGTCGCGGAGGCGAAGGCCACCGAGTCGCTGCGGCGGCAGCGGGTGCGTACGGTGCTGGCCAGTTCCTACTCGCACCACTACCGCACGATGCTGCCGAAGCTGCTGGACGCGCTGGAGTTCCGGTGCAACAACACAACGTACCGGCCGGTGATGGACGCGGTGGAGCTGCTGCACCGGTACAAGGACCGCGACGGCCGCGCCACCCACTACGAACGCGCCGACCGAGTGCCCCTGGACGGGGTGGTCCAGGCGCAGTGGCGGGCCGCGGTCGTCGACGAGCGCGGTCGCGTCGAGCGGATCCCGTACGAGCTGTGCGCGTTGCAGGCGCTGCGCGACGCCCTGCGCCGCCGCGAGATCTGGGTCGTCGGGGCGCGGGCGTGGCGCAACCCGGAGACCGACCTGCCGGTCGACTTCGAGGTGCACCGCGACGTGCACTACACGGCGATCGCGCAGCCGACCGACCCGACCGAGTTCGTCAGCGCCCTGCGGACCCGGCTGGATGCCTCCCTCGCCAGGTGGGCCGAGGCGATGCGGACCGGCGCCGCCGGCACGAGCGTCGGCACCCGCAAGGGGCAGGTGTGGATCTCGGTGTCGAAGCAGCCCGCCCAGCCCGTCCCGGCGAACCTGGACGCGGTCAAGGACGAGGTGACCCGCCGGTGGGGTGTGGTCAGCCTGCTCGACCTGCTCAAGGAGGCCGACTGGCTGACCGGCCTGCACACCGAGTTCACGTCCATCGCCACCCGTGAGCACCTGGCCCCGGGTGAGCTGCGCAAGCGGCTGCTGCTGGTGCTGTTCGCCCTGGGCACGAACATCGGCATCAAACGAATCGTCAACGCCGGCGACCACGGCGTCACCGAGGCGCAGCTGCGCCGCACGCGGCACGGCCCGTGACTGACGATCTTGCGAAAACTGGCGCTAAGGATGATCTTGGGCTTGGGGTGGGGCTGGGCGTGTTCTGTTAACCGCCGGAAGGTATCGATCTTGGTGGTTGTCACGTAATTTGATCATTCGTGTCTACTGAGGACGAGAACGATGAGACGGGCTTCCTGTCAGCGAGGCAGGTCGCGGCGTATGGGCAGTTTGATGGGCCTCCGCCGGTGGAGGATCTGGAGCGGTTCTTTTTCCTCGA
Source organism: Micromonospora sp. NPDC047548 (assembly GCF_040642975.1). Taxonomy (NCBI): domain Bacteria; kingdom Bacillati; phylum Actinomycetota; class Actinomycetes; order Micromonosporales; family Micromonosporaceae; genus Micromonospora; species Micromonospora sp. NPDC047548. Next base: position 37,518 of record NZ_JBEYTI010000015.1, on the reverse strand, counting down.
TGACGCCGATCGGTGGATGCTGGAGGTACGGCGCGGGGACGCTAACCGGCTCGGGTTCGCGTTGCAGCTCACGACGGTGCGGTACTTGGGCACGTTCCTGGACGACCCGCTTGATGTGCCGACGGTGGTGCTGGACGAGCTCGCGGCGCAGTTGAAGATCGCGGACGCCTCGTGTGTGAAGACCTATGTCGAGCGGGCGAACACGAAGTGGGAGCACCGCCGGCAGATCGCGGCGGAGGACGGGTGGCGGGAGTTCGCCGAGGTCCGGAACGAGCTGTGCGCGTGGATTGATCATCGGGCGTGGACGACGGGCGCGGGCCCGAAGGCGATCTTCGAGGGTGTGCTGGCGTGGCTGCGGGCGCGGCGGGTGCTGCTGCCGGCGGTGCGGGAGCTGGAGCGGCTGGTGGCCACGGTGGTGCGCCAGGCGCACGGCCGGCTGTGGACGACCCTCGCACAGATGGTGTCCGCGCAGCAGGCCGCAGTGCTGCTGGACCTGGTCGAGGTGGATGAGGGTCAGCGGGTGTCGAAGCTGGAGAAGCTGCGCCAGAGCCCGGTTGACCGCACAGGTAAGGCTCTCGCCGGGGCGTTGCGGCGGGCTTTCGAGGTGAGGACGATCGGGCTGGGCGCCACCGATGTCGGCGCGGTGCCGCAGCGGCGGGTGGTGGACCTGGCCAGGCGCGGCATGTCGGCGAACGCCACGGATCTGCGGCGCACGAGCCCGTACGACAAGCGGCTGGCCACCTTGCTCTCCACGGTGCTGTATCTGGAGGCGAAGGCCGTTGACGACGCCCTGGAACTGTTCGACCTGATCATGGCGAACGAGCTGCTGGCCCGTGCGGAACGGCAGTCGAACGCGGAGAAGGCCAAGCGGTACCCGCGGGTGGCCCGTGACGCCTCCAAGCTGGCCGCGGTGGTGGCGGTGCTGCTGGAGTCCGACGACTGGGGCGCGGACCTGTCGGTGACGCAGTTGTGGGACGCGATCGAGAACGTGGCCTCCCGCACGGAGCTGCGCGCCGCGGTGGACCGGGTGCACCAGGCCGCGCCACCGGACGCCGACCCGGACAGGGAGTGGCGGGAGGCGCTGATGGGCCGCTACCCCCTCGTCCGGCGGTTCGTGTGCCTGCTGGCCACCACGATCGAGTTCGGGGCCACCACGGATGCGGCGGAGGTGCTGTATGCGCTGACGGCCCTGCCGGACCTGCTGGACGCCAGTCCGACCAAGCGGGTGCCGGCCGGCTACCTAGACGCCCGCAAGATCTCGATGGAGATGATCACGCCGGGGTGGCGCGAGCTGGTGCTGCGCAAGGACCGCCCGGCTGAGACGGTGGACAAGGTCGCCTACGTGTTCTGTGTCCTGGACCAGTTTCACCAGCGGCTGCGCCGCCGCGACATCTTCGCTGCCGCCTCCTCCCGCTGGGCTGACCCGAGGGCGCTGCTGCTGTCCGGGGAGACGTGGGAGGAACGCCGCGAACAGCTCCTCGACTCCCTCCAGATCCCCGGCGAGCCGGGCGACCTGCTCGCCGCCTACGCGGCGGAGCTCGACGGCATGTGGCAGTACATGGCCACCCGCGTCGAAGCCGGCGATGTGACCGTGGACGGCGAGGGCCGGGTGCACGCTGCCGCGGTGCAGGCCGTCGCACGGCCAGATTCGCTGAACGAGCTGCGGGACCGCTGCCAGGACATGATGCCTGAGGCCGACATCGGCGACATGCTCCTGGAGGTGATGGGCTGGCTCCCGGAGTTCGCCGCCGCCTACACCCACGTCTCCGGCGGCGCCCGCCTGGATGAGGGCATGGACCTGACCCTGGCCGCCGTGCTGACCTCGCAGGCGCTCAACGTCGGCTGGAAGCCGGTGATCACGCCGGGCGACCCGGCGCTGAACCGCTCGCGGATCAGCCACGTGTACCAGAACTACGTGCGCGCGGAGACCCACGCCGCCGCGAACGGGGCACTCATCGCAGGCCAGGCCGGGGTTCCCACGGCTGAGATCTGGGGCGGCGGCCTGGTCGCCGCCGTGGACGGCACCCGGTTCGTCGTGCCGGTCCGCTCGATCTACGCCCGCCCGAACCCGAAGTACTTCGGCCGCAAGAAGGGTGCCACCTACCTCAACATGATCAATGATCAGGGAGTGGGCATTGCCGGCATGGTGCTGTCCGGCACTCCGAAGGACTCGCTGTACGCGGTGGACCTGATGTACCGGCGCGACGGCGGGGTGCGGCCGGAAGTATTTGTCTCCGACACCGGGTCGTACTCCGACATGGTGTTCGGGATGCTCAAGCTCCTCGGTGTGGACTACCGGCCGGAGCTGGCCGGGCTGCCGGACCAGAAGCTGTGGCGCATCGACCCGAACGCCGACTACGGGCACCTCGACGCCGCGGCCCGGGGGAAGATCGACCTGGCGAAGATCAAACGGCACTGGGATGACATCTGCCGGATCGTCGCCTCCGTGCACTGCGGGGCGATCAGTGCCTCCGACGTGATGCGGATGCTCCAGCACGGCGGCCAGCCCACCCAGCTCGGCGACGCCCTCGCCCATTTCGGCAGGATCTTCAAGACACTGCACGTCTTGTCTTACGCTGACCGCGAGTCCTACCGCCGCGACATCAAGTGGATCCGCAACCTCCAGGAGGAACGTCACAGCCTGGCCAAGCATGTCTTCCACGGCCGCAAGGGCGAGCTCCGCGAGGCGTACCACGCCGGGATGGAAGACCAGCTCGGCGCGCTCGGCCTGGTCGTCAACGCCATCACGCTGTGGAACACGGTGTACCTGGACATGATTCTCAACAGGCTGCGTGCTGAGGGGTACCCCGTTCGCGAGGCCGACGTCGCCCGCCTGCACCCCTACTGGCACCGGCACATCAACGTCGCAGGGCACTACAGTTTCACCCCGCCCGCCCTCGGCGCTGACGGCCGCCGCGCGCTGCGTGACCCGGGCACCGGCGATAGGTAGAACTGAGCCGGCCGGGCCGGCCCCCCACTCGGGTCCGTGCCACCAGCCGCAAAGTAGCTCCGCGTGACGGGTTGGGATGGCGATAGCCGATCATCGCCGGTCGCGACAGGACTGGGTGACGGCGTGCCCGGCTGTATCTCGACGAAGAGCGCCGCTGGTTTGACCTTGACGCTGCGTCAACTTCTAGCATCGGGGCCATGTCGATCACTGTTCTTGACACCTACGCCACCATGCGGCAAATCCTGCTGTCCCCGGTCGCGGACCGCGTTGACCTGCTGCGTTCGATGCTGGAGGCCAACAAGGGTATGTACCGCTACCACCCAGGCGAGCTCGACCTGGTAGCCGTACACCTCCAATCGTCCGGGTTCCCCATCGACCGCGACGAGGAACGTTGCCTGGAGGCGCTCGAAACCCTGGCAGCGGCCGGGGCCTGGGAGCGGATGCAACGCGCGCTCGACCACGCTCTCGCCATACTGCTGGAGGCGACACCGGGGCTGGAGGCCCCGGACATCACCGTGCTGTTCGTCCTCGGCGATCCGGGTGACGAACACTTCATGGGTCCCTGCAAAGGATTGACCGGGTTCGGCGGCATCTCGGGCAACATCGCCATCACGTTCTGGCCCTTCCCCGAGAACGTGGAGCGGCTGGAGGCCACCGCCGTGCACGAGCTCAATCACAACCTGCGGTGGAGTCCGGGCGGGGTGGTGTGGGACCCGATGACCGTCACGGTCGGCGAGCACATCGTCGGCGAGGGCCTGGCCGACGCCTTCGCCCGCCAGCTCTACGGCGACGAGCTCGGCCCCGCCCGCATCGGTGTGCCGCACCTGCACGACGACGAGGTCTTCGCCAAAGTGCTCACCGGGCTCGATGTGACAGGCATGCAGAACTTCACCGCCTGGGTGCACGGCGACCCAGGCGCGGAGCACCTCGGCGTCACCCCGGTGGGACTGCCGATGGGCGCGGGGTACGCTGCGGGCAACCGGCTGGTCGACACCTACCTGGCGGCGACCGGGCAGACGGCGGCCCAAGCCCTGCACGCCGACGCCTCGGAGATCATCGCGACCACTCTCCGCCTCGGGTAACACTGGAACGATGGAGTGGACGATCCAGGAACTCGCGGCGAGAGCCGGCATCACCAGCCGGACCCTGCGTCACTACGACCGCGTCGGGCTCCTGGCCCCATCCCGGGTCGGCGCGAACGGGTACCGCTACTACGACCCCACGGCGGTCGCCCGGCTCCAGCGGATCCTGCTCATGCGCCGGCTCGGCATGGGCTTGCCGGCCATCGCCGAGGTCCTGGCCGAGGAGGTGGACGCGCTCGACGGGCTCCGCGCCCACATCGCCGCGTTGGAAGAGGAACGGGACCGCATCGAACGGCAGGTCCGGTCTGTGCGTCACACTCTCGAGGCGCTGCAGGCGGGGGTGGAACCGCGGATGGATGTCATGTTGGCGGGGTTCAATGACCTCTACAAGGACGAGGTGATCTCACGTTGGGGCGAGCACGCGTTCCAGGTGAGCAACGACTGGTGGCACGGCAAGAGCCTCGACCAGCAGCGGGCCTGGAAGCAGGACACCGAGGACCTCGTCGCCGCATGGGTTGCCGCAGCGAAGGCCGGAGCTTCGCCGACATCGGAACACGCTCAGTCGCTGGCCGCCCGGCACGTCCGGTGGCTGAGTCAGATCCCGGGCACCCCCACCGCCGAGGGCGACCGGGAGCGCTCGATCGAGATGGTGAACGGCATCGGGGACATGTTCGTCGACGACCCCCGCTTCGCCGCCATGTACGACGACGAGGCGGGGGCGAGGTTCGTCCGCGACGCGCTCCACACGTACGCACATACCCGGATGTAGCTCGCGTGGTTCGCAGAAATGGTCATTTCTGCGAGAGGTGCCAGCGGGGGTCCGGCCAAGATAACGGGAAAAGGGGGTAGCAGGACCAATCCGGAAGAAAACAACGTTTTCGTGATCTTGGATTGATGTTGTGGTCTGACGTGGGTAGGTGTGGCTGTCAGAGCGGCAGGTATTCGCGGATCTTTCCGCGCTGATGCGGCCGGGGATCATCGAGAGCGAGGCCGAGGGTTGGGAACTTGCGGGCGATCTCGACCTCGGTCAGCGGGCCGGTGAGCGGGGCGTCGTAGTAGCCGCGGTCATCAGGCGTCCACTGACCACCGGGTTTGACCGCGCGTACCCGGGCCACAGTGCCGTCGACGACGAACACGAATGCCTTCACCTTGGCGATCCTCGACGGCGCGATCGGGTACCACTTGCGGTCGGCCTCTAGCTGGACCTTCTCGCCTTGGCCGGTCTCGCCGTACCGGCGCAGCGTCTCGGGGTCGATCTTCGGTTTGCTGTTGCGGTAGACGACCAGGGCGCAGTCACGGCCGTCCTTGTGCGCGGACAGGTGCCTAAACATCGTCGAGCGAGTCACGCCGAACGTCTCGGCGATCTCCTCCACCGTGTGCTCGCCGCTGTCGTACATGTGCTGCGCCTGGTCGAGTTGGCGCTGGGTCAGCTTGGTCGGCCGCCCGCCGACCCGGCCCCGTGCCCGCGCCGACGCCAAGCCCTCCAGGGTCCCCTCGACGATGGCCTCGCGGTCGAACTCGGCGAGCGCGGCCATGAACCGGAAGAACAGCCGACCGATCGGGGTGGAGGTGTCGATGCCCTGCTCCAGGACCACGAAGTCGACGTTGTTCGACTCGAACCAGTCGGCCAGATCGAGGAGGTGGCGGTGGCTGCGTCCGATGCGCCGCAACCGGGTGACCTTGAGCTGGTCGCCCTCGCCCAGCTTGTCGAGGAGGGCGTCGAGCTTGGGGCGCGAGGACAGCTTCCCGGAGATCTTCTCGATCACGATGTTGCCCGGGTCGACGCCGGCCTTGACGAGGGCGTCGAACTGCGACTCGGGATTCTGCTCCCGGGTGGACACCCGGGCGTAGCCGTACATGGTCATCCGAGCGGCCTCCCAGGCGTGAGCAGTCTCGCAAACGGTCATCAGGAAAGGTTTTGCAACGTTGATGGAGAGACAGCTTTTCGGGACTGATCCTGCCTGGATCGGCCGCTCACGTCAAATGGGTCCGGTAAACGATCGTTTTAAAGACCCATTAGAAAAGGGTCGGCACCACAACCACGGCGACCAAGATCATCCTTAGCGCCAGTTTTCGCAAGATCGTCAGTCACGGGCCGGCACCTGTTCGTCAACCGCGACGGCCTGCGCCGGGCCATCGCGGCCGTGGTGGGCGAAACCCTGCGCGGACGTGACCCGCGCTGGTGGGGCGACGGCACCGCATGCGCGTCGGACTCGAAGAAGTTCCGGTCGTGGGAGTCGAACCTGATGACCGAGTGGCACGCCCGCTACGGCGGTCCCGGTGTGATGATCTACTGGCACGTCGAACGCAAGAGCGTGTGCGTGTACTCGCAGCTCAAGACCTGTTCCTCCAGTGAGGTGGCGGCGATGATGGAGGGCCTGATCCGGCACGCCGCCGACGTCGACTCGCAGATCACCGCGAACTACACCGACACGCACGGCGCCTCGGTGGTCGGGTTCGCGTTCACGCACCTGCTGGGCTACCGGCTGCTGCCCCGGCTGAAGAACATCGGCGCCGCGCGGCTGTACCGGCCGGCCGACGGTGCCACCTACCCTGGCCTGGAGCCGGTGCTGACCCGGGCGATCAACTGGGACCTCATCACCCAGCAATACGACCAGATGATCAAGTACGCGCGGGCGTTGCAGCTCGGCACCGCAGAGGCCGAACAGATCCTGCGCCGGTTCCACGCACGCGGCCCGAAGCACCCCACCCTCGCCGCGATCGAGGAACTCGGCCGCGCCGTGCGGACGGCGTTCATCGCCGACTACCTCGCCGACCCCGCGCTGCGCCGCGAAATCCACGAAGGGCTCCAGGTCGTCGAGCAGTGGAACTCGGCAAACGTGGCCATCCACTACGGCCGCGAAGCCGAACTGCCCGGCGCCGACCGGGAAGCGCAGGAGATCTCCATGCTCGCCCTGCACCTGCTCCAGTCCGCGCTCGTGCTGGTCAACACCCGCATGGTCGACCGGGTCCTCGACGACCCGGACTGGGCCGGTCGGCTCACCGAGCACGATCGGCGCGGGCTGACCCCGCTGTTCTGGTCCAACGTCGCCCTACACGGCACGTTCACACTCGACCTGGACAAGAGGCTGGACTACGACCGCAGGCACCCAGCTAAACCGGGCCCGGTACAGCAGTAGGCCTCCCGTCGGCATCGAGGACGATCACGCTACGGCCGCCGTCGCCGCGGCCCGGGCACGCTCCAACACCCGGTACACCGTCTGCCGCGACACCTCGAACAACTCGGCCAGTTCGGCGACGGTGTGCTCCCCGGCGGCATGCAGCTTGAGCAGATGCGCCTGCCGGGTGGCCGACAGCTTCGGCGCCCGTCCCTTGAGTTTGCCCTTGGCCCGGGCGATGGCCATGCCCTCCCGGGTCCGCATCCGCAGCAGGTCGACCTCGAACTCGGCGAAGGTGGCCAGGATGTTGAAGAACATCTTGCCCATCGGGTCGGTCGGGTCGTAGACCATCGTGCCCAGCTGCAGCCGGATGCTGCGCGCGGCGAGGGAGTCACCGATCTGCCGGGCGTCCGGCACGGACCGGGCAAGCCGGTCGAGCTTGGGCACCACCAGGGTGTCGCCGGGCCGCACGGCGGCGAGGGCCTGGTCCAAGCCGGGCCGGGCGCGGGTGGTGCCGGAATACGCCCGGTCGAGGTAGATCCGTTCGGCCGGCACCCCGAGGTCGAGCAAGATCTGCCGGTTCGCTTCCAGGTCCTGCTTGTCGGTGGAGCAGCGGGCGTATCCGATCAGCACGGCGGTCACGGCCGGCAGCGTAACGTATAGCCCCCCATCACCGGACAGGCCACCGGACACCCTATCTGTGACAATGCTCGTCGCTGGTAGGCGCGTTTCGCGTCACGGCCACCCGCGTGTCCGTTGAGGGTTCGGCTAACGGACACCCCGACGGCCGACATCACCCAATCAAGATCAAGTATTTGGCGGGCTGGGACAGCTACCCAAGCGAGGGGCCGTCACGCGGGCCTGGCACTGGGGGCCGTGCGACCCGTCCGGCTTCGCCGCGATGGGTGTCGCCGAAACCCTCCTGCACACCCACGACATCACCGAGGGCCTTGACATCCCCTGGCGGTTACCGGAACCGCTCGCCGCCCAGGTACTGGGCCGACTCTTCCCGGACGCCCCCGACGGCGGTTCGGCCGAGGTGCTGCTCTGGATGACCGGTCGGGGCGACCTCGACGGCCGACCCCACCGCACGGCATGGAGCTGGCGGGCCGCCGTCGCCTGAGCGAGTCCACCGAGCAAGCGGAGGTGACGTCCCCACCGAAAAAGGAAGACCATGTCCACCGATGAGCGGCTGCGGCGCAACACACGACGCAGATGGCCTTGGGGAACATCGGTACAGCCGTTGACGCAGAGAACGATCATGGGCGTTTAGGCCCTCCACTCGGGAAGCTGCGATAAGACCCAGGTAGCCCTGCATAGTAATCACTGCGTCCTGTGACCAGCGTTCGGTGTGGAATTTGACGTGGTGCTCCATGTTGCGCTTGGTTCGCAGACGGCCGGCTGCTGGCCGCCAACCCCGGCCCGGTCCGGGCGCTTGTGGTCGAGTCGGTCGCCTGCCCGGCGATCCGCAAGGTACGGGCCGAGTGCCCTACGGCGTGGGCCCAGCTGATGGAGGCGCTGGTGGCCGAGCGCCGCCCCGACCGGCCGGTACCGCCGATGGCCGGCACCGCCGCGGTCGGGGCGGTAGTGCATCTTCTGGCCACCGCCGTCGAGGAGGGCCGGGACCTGTCCTCGATGAGCGGCATCCTGGCCGACAGCTCCTATCGTCTGCTGCCGGCCTGACGGCCCGGCCTCACTTCAGGTGCCGGGCGAAGAACCTGTTCCCGGCGTCCCCCTCGAACTGCGGGACGCCGGTGTGCCCGCCCATATTGGCGTGCAGCGTCTTCTCCTTGGAGCCGAAGGCGTCGAACAGGTCCAGGGCCAGCTGCCGGTCGTTTCCTTCGTCGTCCCACTGCAGCAGGACCTGCAGCGGAATGGTGACCTGCCGGGCCTCCTCGAACATGGTGCGGGGCACGAAACTCCCGGCGAACAGAAGGGCGGCCGAGATGCGCGGCTCGACCACCGCCAGCCGGAGGCCGATGGCGATCACCCCTCCCGAGTACCCGACCGGGCCGCCGATCTCGGGCAGCGAAAGGAGGGCGTCCAGGGCGGCCCGCCATTCCGGGACAGCCTTGTCGACCAGTGGGAGGACGAGCCGGTCGACGATATCGTCGTCGACCGGCTCGCCGGCCTCCAGCGCCCGGCGCAGGTCGGCGCGGGCCTCCTCGGCGGCGGCGGAACGGGGCCGGTCACCGCCCCCGGGGAGCTCGATGGTGGCCGCAGCGAAGCCCTCCGCCGCGCAGTGCCGGGCCCGGGCCACCAGTCGGGGGTACATCCTGTGCAGTCCGCCGGGGTGGCCAACCAGGATCAGCGGCGCCGGTGCCGATGCGGATGCGGATGCGGGCGTCCACAGGATGCCGGGGATCTCGCCGAGGGTGAATTCGCGTTCGAGGACACCGTCGTCGAGGCGCTGTTCAGAAGTGAATCGCATGGTCGTGCCTTTCGGGAGTGCTCGTGAACGGCGCTCCCGGACGACCTATCGCCCGACCGTGACCCCAGAGGGGAGCACCCATGTCGATACGTTCACGGGTACCACCTCCTCGTTCTCTCGCACGGCCTCCAGAAGGCTAGCAGTGGTCGCCGTGGTCGCCAACGGGTTTTGCGGAGGCTCCATGGCCGGATGCCACGGAGCCACTCGCCTCAAGGCTAACGACGTGTAGTTAAGGGCTTCGGGCCTGTGACGTAATCGCAGCGTGGCGAAATCGGAACACTACGCAGAGCTACTTGGGGTCTCGTCGCAGCTTCCCGTCGCCACTCTGACCCGCGAGCACGGCGTCAGCCACGGCGCCGTCCGCACGGCGATCGCCGACCTCATGCCCGAACACACCGCCGCCGACAACGAGGACGCCCCGGCCCCGGAGCTGCCGGTCACCCTCGACATGCCGGGCAAGATTGCCGACTTCCTCCGTGCCGCCGAGCTGGAGCCCAACGAGCGGTCCGCGCTCGACCACGGCGTGACCGTACGGCGCGGCCAGGGCTACACCTGCGCGTCAGCGCCGCGCCCGCAGTTCACCGCCAGCTCCTCGAACGCTGCCAGCCCCTCGACGGCACCCACGGCACCCCGGCGATCCCGGCACAGCGCAGGGCCCGCCGCGAATACGCGAACCGTGTCAACGCCCTTCCGGCTACAGCCGGACCATGATCGTTCTCAGCGCCAACGGCTGTACCGATGTTCCCCACGGCCGGCAGACGGGCGAATTGTCGAGCACTGGGACACGCCGCCGGCAGCGGACTCAGCCTCGGCGCCGCCAGGGCAGACGCCACCGCCACCCACGTCGGGCGGTCACGGCGCGCGGTTGCTCCGCCGGCGCCGCCACGATACGCGCGGCAGCCCGCTCCCGCTCCGCGCGCCACCGGTCCACGATCTCGTCGGCGTTGACCGGCCGGACGACGACCCGAGGACCGTCCGGGTTACGCAGCCAGCCGACGATCTGCGCGTTGAGGTCGGCGACGAACGCCCGTACTGACTGCTCGGTCGGCAGGTCACGGACCTCGTCGGGGGCCTGCTCGACCTTCCTGCGCAGTTGCAGCGGCGTCGGCAGCAGCAGGTCGCTGGGCAGGGCCTCCCGCTCCAGGAAGCTCTTGATCCACCACGACTCGTCATACGGCAGGCCCCGCCCGGGGATCGGCTTGCCCATGCCCGGCAGGTTCTCGAACTCGCCGCGCTCCTGTGCGGTGCGGATCTGCGCCTCGACGGCTGCCTCCCACGCGCTGGTCATGCCGACACCTCCCCGTACCCCCACGGTAGCCACACCATTGGGACGGTTCAGCGCCCACGACCGGCCCGGCATTCCCGCGCCGGGCGGGCCGGGGCCGCGGGGCGTACATTCCCCGCAGGGTCGACGGAGGAGGACGCCGTGCGCGACTGGTTGGTCGGCCTCGGGGTGGCGGTGGTCTGCCTGCTTGCCAGTTGGGCGCTGCTGGTGCTGCTCGCCCGGCGGCTACCCCCGGGCATCCTGCGGGACCTGGCGGCGTTCATTCCCGACTGCCTGACCACGGTGCGTCGACTGCGCGCCGACCCTCGGGTCCCCCGCCGGGCGAAGGTCGCCATCGTGGTGGCGGGGATCTGGCTGGCCAGCCCGATCGACCTCATCCCGGAATTCCTGCCGGTCATCGGCCCGCTGGACGACATCGTGGTGGTCGCCCTCGCGCTGCGCTACGCCGGTCGGCAGGTGCCCCGCGAGGTGCTGCTGGCCGCCTGGCCCGGTGAGCCCCGCCTGCTGCTGCGCCTGCTCGGCCCGGCTCCCGCGTCCACCCCCACACCGCCGGTCGGGTGAGCGTCGACACTCTGCTGGTCGCCTCGGCGGCGGCGTGCGGCCTGGCGTTGCTGTCCGCGGTGACCGGTTTCGGCGGCGGTGTGCTGCTGCTGCCGGTCTTCACCGCCCTGTTCGGGCTGCGGGTCGCCGTGCCGGTGCCCACCCTGGCGCAGCTGTCCAGCAACGGCGCCCGGGTGTGGCTCAACCGCCGCGAGCTGCACTGGCCGCTGACCGGGCGGTTCGCCCTCGGCGCGGTGCCGTTTGCCCTGGCCGGGGCGCTTGTGCTGGCCCACGCTCCGCTGGCGGCGCTGAAGCGGCTGCTGGGCGTGTTCCTGCTGGTCGTGGTGGCCTGGCGGCGGTGGAAACCCCGACCGGAGCGCCCCGGGGAACGGACCTTCACCGTGGTCGGCGCGGCGTCCGGCCTGGGTTCGGCGCTGCTCGGCTCGGTCGGCCCGTTGACCGCGCCGTTCTTCCTCGCGTACGGGCTGACCCGGGCCGCGTACGTCGGCACCGAGGCGCGGGGGCGCTGACCCTGCACCTGTCCAAGACCGTCGGGTACGCCGCCGACGGTCTGCTGGACGGGCAGGTGCTGCTGCTGGGTGTCGCGCTGACCCCGGCGACGCTGCTCGGCGCCGCGCTGGGCCGGCGCGTGGTGGCCCGGATCAGCGACCGGCTCTTCGTCGTGCTGGTCGAGGCGGGTCTGGTCGCCGCCGGGTCGCTGTTCCTCGTCGGCTGGTGAGCCTCAGGCCCGCCAGCGGACGTGCCGGTGCCCGTCGAGGGGGAACGGCGGCCGGGCGGGCAGCACCTCGACGAAGGCGTACCCGGTCTTCTCCGCCACCCGGCAGGATGCCGGGTTGTCGAGCTCGTGCAGCAGTTCAAGGCGGGTCAGCCCGCCGGCCGCGAACCGGGTGAACGCCCACGCCGTGACGGCCTCCAGCGCGCGCGGCGCCACCCCGCGCCCGCGGGCGTCGGCCGCCGTCCAGTAGCCCACCTCCGCGTCCGCCCGCCCGGGCACCACGTCCTTGAGCAGGATGTTCGCCACCAAACGGCCGGCGTCGCCGTCGGGGTGCGACTCCTGGACGGCGAAGCTGAACCACCGGCCGGCCGCCCAGCCCTGCCGGTGGCGGGCCAACCACCGCCGGGCCTCGGCTGGGGTGGTCAGGGGATGGCGGGTGCGGGCCCGTAGCACCGGATCGCGGTACACCTCCAGCAGGGCGTCGACGTCGTCGTCCCGCCACGGACGCAGGACGAGTGTGGGGGCGGACGCGGTGGCGGCGGCTCGCAGGGTCACGGACACCCGTGCAGTTTCACCCGGGACCACCCCACCCGGCAGCCCCCGACCGGGCCGGTCTCGGCGGTGCCCACTGCGACCCGGCCGGCGGCAGGGGGCGTAGGGTCGCCGCGGGACGGGGAGGTGGGTGCCGTGGTCACGGTCGGCGCGCTGGTGGGGATCGGTCTGGTGGCGCTGGGTCTGGTGCTGACGCCCGGGCCGAACATGGTCTACCTGGTATCCCGGTCGGTCACCCAGGGCCGCCGCGCCGGGCTGGTGTCCCTGCTCGGGGTGGCGGTCGGGTTCCTGGTCTACCTGGCCGCCGCGGTGGCCGGCATCGCCACGGTCTTCGTGTTGGTGCCGCCGCTGTACACGGCGGTGAAGTTGGCCGGCGCGGCGTACCTGCTCTGGCTGGCCTGGCGGACGTTGCGGCCGGGCGGACGTTCGGCCTTCACCCCGACGGCACTGCCGCCGGACCGGCCGCGGCGGCTGTTCAGCATGGGCCTGGTCACCAACCTGCTCAACCCGAAGATCGCCATCCTGTACGTGTCGCTGCTGCCCCAGTTCGTCGACCCGGTACGCGGCAACGTGGCGGTGCAGAGCCTGCTGCTCGGCCTCACCCAGATCGTGATCGCGCTGACCGTCAACGCGCTGATCGTGCTCACCGCCGGTTCGGTGTCGGCATTCCTGGTCCGCCGGCCCGGCTGGGCGCGGGCGCAGCGGTACGTGATGGGCAGCGTGCTGGCCGGCCTCGCGGTGCGCATCGCCGCCGACCGCTCCCGGGCCGCCGTCGCCACCGGCTGAGCGGCACCCCGGCGCAGGCTCGGCTGGGACGTGACAGAGCCGACGACGGCAGCCCGGCCGCTACACGCGGGCGCGCCTCGGCTTGTCGGAGGCGTACTCCTTCGGCCGGGTCCGGTTGGCGTCGACACCGACCAGGTCGGCGAACCGGGGGTCGACGGCGAGCAGGGGCCGCGGCCCGAACAGCGCCATCGCGGTCAGCAACTCCTCGCTGCCGCGCCCGCTCCACGTCGGCCGCCGCGCGGGCGCGAGGTCGGCGTGGACCCGCCGCCGCTGCCGCAGCAGACGCCGCGCGGCCGCGCCGGTCTCCGGCACCTCGGTCAACCACCAGCCCGTCAGCAGGGTCGCCATGCAGGACAGCAGGAGCCCCGCCACCGAGGCGGGTCCACCGGCGTCGCGCGCCTCGACGGCGCTCTCCACCAGCCGGATCACCCCGACGGCGGCCACCAGGAACAGCGGCGCCACACTCCAGGTCATCCGCCGCCGCTGTGCCGGGGTGAGCAGCCAGCCGTCCCGGACGAGCCGGGCCACCAGCCGCCGCAGGGCCCGCGACACCGCCGGATCGGCCAGCACCGCCGCCCAGGTCTGCGGCCCGCGTAGCGCGGCGTGGATCGCCCGGACCAGCGGCGCCGACGACGCCGGGGGCGGACCGTCGACCACAAGTGTGGCGAGGTCGCCGACGCGGACGACTCCGGCTCGCCGCAGCGCGGCGACGCCGACCTGGCAGGCCAGCACGGCGCGGTCGGTGAGGTAGGCCAGTTCGATCGGTCCCGGTTCCTTGCCTCGGGTACGCCGCCCGGTCGCCCAACGGGTCGACAGGGCGATCAGCAGCGCCCCGGCGACCGCGATCGTGTAGTCGACGAGGAAGCGCTGACCACCGATCCCCCACAGCATGGCGACAAGTATGAAACGAAGGACCCGGACGGCGACCGTGCGCGGTGGTGGCGTACCTCACGCTCCCAGCCGCCCGGCGGGTGCCGTCGGCGGACCGCACGGCCCGCGCCGCGGACTGACCGCCCCGGTCGCCGCACTAGACTTCCGCCTCGATGGACGCTCAGCCCGCCCCCGCCGACATCCGACCCTGCGCCCACTGTGGGCGGGAAGTGCCGCAGCGTGCCGGCGCCGGCCGGCCGTTCCGCTACTGCCGGGACAACGACGGCGCCTGCCAGCGGGCCTCCCGCAACTCCCGGATGCGCCACCGCAACGCCCCCGGCCTGCCCGGCCAGGTGGCCCGCACCTGGGAGGCGGTGGACCGCCTCGACCAGATCGTGGAGACGCTGACCGAGGCGCTGCACGCCGAACTCTCCACGGTGGGGGTGCAGCGCCAGCTCGCGCAGGTGCGCGCCGAGACCGCCGCTGAGGTGGCGCAGGCGCACACCGAACGGGACGAGGCCCGCCGGGACACCGAGACGGCCACCGCCGAGGCCACCCGCGCCCGGCAGGAGACCCGCGCCGCGACCACGGACCGCGACGCCGCCCTGGCCGAGGCCGAGCAGGCCGGCGCGCGGGCCGCCGACGCGCGGGAACACGCCGGGCAGGCCGAGACGGACCGGGACGCCGCCCGCCGGGACGCCAGCGCCGCCGAGGCGCTGCGGGTGCAGGCCGAACGTGACCGCGACGCCGCCCGCCACGAGCTGCGCACGCTGCGCGCCGAACGGGACACCGAACGGCAGCGCGCCGCCGACCTGACCGTCGAGCGGGACACCGCCCGCGCCGACGCCGAACGGGCCACCGCCGCCGCCGGTGACGCACTGCGCCAGGCCGAGCGGGCCACCGCCGAGGCCACGCGGGCGCGTACCGAAACCGACCGGCACGCCGAGCAGGCGCGGCGGGCCCGCGCGGAGGCTGAGGCCGCGACCCGGGACCGGGACGCCGCGCGGACGGCGGCCGACGCGGCCCGCAAGGAGACCGCCGCGGTGACGGTCCGCGCCCGCGAAGAGTTGGCCGCTGCGGCCGGGCAGCGCGACACCCTGATCGCGGAGTTGGCCGCGACGCGGCAGGCTGGCGCCGCCGCGCAGGCCCGGCTGGCCGAGATCGAGGTACGCCTGCGCGCCGCCGAGGCCGACCGCGACGCCGCCCAGCGACGTATGGCGCAGCTCGCCGACCAGGTCAGCGACCTGGCCGCCGCGTTGGCCCGGCTCGGCGCGCCACCTCAGGCGGGCTGACCGGCCGGTGCGGCCTCGACCTGCACCCGGGTGTCGTGGAAGGTCGGGCCGCCGCCGAGGTCGGTGTCGCGGACGCCGGTGACCGCGTTGACGGTGGCGCTGCCGGGGCTCAGCCGCGCCCAGTACGCCTTGTAGGTGAACGCCAGCCCCGCTCGGGTGGCGTCGTCCACGGCGACGGTGGCGAGGAACGCGCCCCGGTCGTTGTGCACCCGCGCCGCGTCCCCGTCGACCAACCCGCGGGCCGCCGCGTCGTCGGGGTGCAGGTGGATGCGAGGCGGTCCGGTGCGGTCGCGGTGCCAGGGCAGCGACGCGAAGGTGGAGTTCATGAAGAACCGGCCGGCCGGGGAGATCAGCGCCAGCGGGAAACGCCGCGCCAGCTCCGGGTCGGCGGCCTCGGCGGGCGGGGTGTAGCCGACGAGCGGGTCGACGCCCTGCGCGGTGAGCCGCGGATCGTACAGGCGCGCCCGCCCGTCGGCGGTGGGGAAGCCGCCCTTGGCGTACGGGGCGGAGCCGACGGCGACACCGGTGGCCCGCGCGTACGTGCGCTCACGTAGCTCCTCGACGCTGACGCCGGTGCCGTCGAGCAGTTGCCGGACCAGGTCCTCGTCGCTGTCCCGCAGGCGCGGATGCTCCAGCCCGAGGGCGGCGGCGATGCGCCGGAAGATCTCCGTGTTCGGCAGCGCCTCCCCGGGCGGGGCGACCGCCGGCGGGTTCAATGTGGCGTAGTGGTGGCCGTAGGAGGTGTGCAGGTCGAGGTGTTCGGGCTGCATGGTGGCCGGCAGCACCACGTCGGCCCAGTCGCAGGTGTCCGTCCACCGCTGTTCCAGCACGACGGTGAACAGGTCCGCCCGGCCCAGCCCTCGCCGCAGCCGGGTCTGGTCGGGGGCGGTCGCGGCCGGATTGGCGTCGAAGACCACCAGCGAGGTGACCGGTGGGTCGGCCTCGCCGGTCAGTGCGGCGGCGAGACGGCTCATGTTGATCGAGCGGGCCGGCGGGGCGGGCATGTCCGGCGGCGTGGCCACCCGGCCGGGGTCGATGATGTGGTGACCGGAGGTGGTGCACAGCGCGCCGCCGCCCGGGTACCGGAAGTCCCCGGTGACCAGCGGGATCGCGCTGATCGCGCGGACCGCCTGCCCGGCGCCGGCGTGCCGTTGCAGGCCCAGCCCGACCCGGATGGCGGTGGGCCGGGTGGTGGCGATCCGCTCGCCGAGCCGGCGGACCACGTCGACGTCGAGGCCGCACTCGGCGGCGGCACGGTGCACCGGCCACTCGTCGAGGCGGGCGTCGAGGCGCTCCCAGCCGACGGTGTGCGCGGCCAGCCATTCCCGGTCGGCGGCGCCGAGGTCGCGGACGTGGCGCATCAGGCCGAGCGCCAGGGCGGCATCGGTGCCGGGCAGCGGCGCGACGTGCTCGTCGCTGCGGGCGGCCGTGTCGGTGCGCAGCGGGTCGATGGTCACCACGTACGCGCCGCGGGCCTGCGCCTCGCGGACGAACGGCCAGTGGTGCAGGTTCGTCGAGAGCAGGTTCGCGCCCCACAGCACGATCAGTTTCGCCTCGACGATGGATTCCGGTTCGAAACCGACCGATCCGCCGTAGAGGGAGCCGAGGGCGGCGCGGGCGGCGGCGGTGCAGATGGTGGTGCGCAACCGCGACGCGCCCAGGTGGGCGAAGAGCCGCGGCCCCATCGTCCAGCCCTGCACGAATCCCATCGTCCCGGCGAAGTAGTAGGGCAGGACCGCCTGCGGCCCGTCGCGGTCGATGCTGGCGCGCAGCCCCGCCGCGACCCGGTCGACCGCCTCGTCCCAGCTCGCCGGCCGGTACGACACCGGCCCGACCCCCTTCGGGCCGACCCGGACGAGGGGCCTGGTGAGTCGGTCGGGCCCGTTGACCGCGTCGAGGTAGCGGTTGACCTTGCCGCACAGCGCGCCCCGGGTGAACGGGTGGTCCCGGTCGCCGCGCAGCGCCACGGCCCGGCCGTCGGTGACGGTGAGCTGCCAGGCGCAGGTGTCCGGGCAGTCCAGCGGGCAGGCACCGGGGTGGGTCGTCGTACGGGCCATGGCGCGGATGCTATCCCCACCGCGCGGCGCGCGGCGGCCCCGACCGCCGCCGCACTGCTCGCCGGGCTCACCGCAGGCCGCGCGGTCGGGGCTCAGTGGATGCCGGCCATCAGCCGGGAGATGTGCCGGGTGAACATCATCGCGCCGAGGCCGAGGGCGAACGACGCCAGCCCGAAGGTGAGGAAGTAGGTCGGCTCCGGCCAGGTCTCGGCGAGCCGGGCGACCTGCCCACCGATGGCGTCACCGACGGCGGTGGCGAGAAACCACAGACCCATCATCTGGCTGGCGTACTTGACCGGGGCGAGCTTGGTGGTGGCGGACAGGCCGACCGGGCTCAGCGACAGCTCACCGGCGACCTGGATGGCGTACACGGCGACCAGCCACCACGGGGATACCAGGTCCCCGCCGACGGCGGCCTTCGCGGCGGCTGCCATCAGCACGAACGACAGGCCGTTGAGGACCAGGCCGACGGCGAACTTCACCGGCGTGGAAACCCGGTGGCCCAGGCGCAGCCAGAGCCAGGCGAACAGCGGCGCCCCGATGATGATCAGGACCGGGTTGACCGACTGGAGCCAGGAGGCGGGGAAGGTGAAGCCGAACACGTCCCGGTCGGTCCGGTCGGCGGCGAAGATGTTCAGCACCGACCCGGCCTGGTCGTAGATCAGCCAGAAGGCGGCGGCGAACACGAACAGCCACAGATACGCCTTCATCCGGCTGCGTTCGGTGCGGCTGAGCTCCCGGTCGGTGATGATCCGCGCGAAGTAGCCGACGGTGATCACGACAGTGGCGACGGTGAGCGTGTTGACCACGGTGTTGACGGTGAACAGTCCGGCCACGGCGAGCGCGGCGAGCACCAGCAGCAGCACCAGCACGCCGACGCCGACGCGGGTCAGCGCGCGGCGGCGGTCGGCGCCCAGCAGCGGGTCGGCGGGGCGGTCGCCGGCGTCGCCGAGGTTGCGCCGGCCCAGGACGTACTGGAGCACGCCGAAGGTCATGCCGATCGCGGCAGCCCCGAACCCCAGGTGCCAGTTGACCTTCTCGCCGAGGAAGCCGGTGACCAGTGGGGCCAGGAACCCGCCCAGGTTGATGCCCATGTAGAAGATGGAGAACCCGGCGTCACGGCGGGGGGAGTCGCGGTCGTACAGATCACCGACCATGGTCGAGATGTTGGGTTTGAGCAGCCCGGTGCCGAACACGATCAGGGTCATGCCGGCGAAGACGCTCCACCTGGTGGGGATCGCCATCACGTAGTGCCCGGCGGCGATGACCACACCGCCCCACAGCACGCTGCGGCGGGCCCCGATCAGCCGGTCGGCGACCCACCCGCCGGGCAGCGCCATCAGGTAGACCATGGCGTTGTAGGTGCCGTACACCGCGTTGGCGGTGGACTCCCGCATGCCCAGGCCGTCCTCGGCGACCGCGGCGGTCAGGTACAGCACGAGGATCGCGCGCATGCCGTAGAAGCTGAACCTCTCCCACATCTCGGTGAGGAACAGGGTCGACAGCGCTCGCGGGTGACCGAAGAAGGTCCTCCCACCGGGCGGTCGAGCATCGACCGGCGCGTCACTGGTCATCGTCACCTCCGGCACACCTGGGGCGCTAACATGCCCGGTGAGCGCCGAAACACTCCACCGATCCGACCCGGCCGGGGACGACCCCGCCGGGTCCCGCTCATGGCCGGCTACCCTTGCAGGGGTCACCGGGCCGGATCACCCAGCCGGGCGGGAATGCCCCGGCGGCGACGGGCCGTTACACCGAGAAGACCAGCACCACGAACGAGGGGAAGTCGATCATGGGCGAGCGTATGCTGCGCGGTAGCCGGCTGGGCGCGGTCAGCTACGAATCCGACCGCAACACGGAGCTCGCGCCGCGTCAGACCCGCGAGTACCTGTGCGCCAAGGGCCACCAGTTCGAGGTACCGTTCGCCGTCGACGCCGAGGTCCCCACGACCTGGGAGTGCAAGTTCGACGGCAGCGTCGCCCGGCTGGTCGACGGCACCGAGCCGGAGCAGAAGAAGGCCAAGCCGCCGCGTACCCACTGGGACATGCTGCTGGAGCGCCGCTCCATCGCCGAGCTGGAGGACATCCTCGCCGAGCGGCTGCAGGAGGTCCGCACCCGCCGCGGCCGCGCCTGACGAGCCTCGCGAGACAACGACGGCGTCCCCGGGAACGTTCCCGGGGACGCCGTCGTACGTGCGTCAGGGTCGGCGCGGCTCGACGATCTCACCCTCGATGGCCCGGCCCCCGTCGACCACCTGCGGCGTCTCGGGGGCGACGACCCGCCCGTCCACGGGCGACTCCGACGCGGGCCGGCTGGCGCCCCGGCGCACCCGCACCGTACGCGGCCCGAACAGGTCACCGGCGACCATCGACGACACCCGACGCTCGGCGGCACGTTGCACCCCGGCGCGGGCCAGCCGGCGCACCGGCGGCACCAGCAGCGCCAGGCCCACCAGGCCACTGACCAGGCCCGGGGTGGCCAGCAGCAGCGCGCCCAACAGCCCCACCAGGCCGTCGGTCACCTGCCGCCCCGGCGGCTGCCGGGCCTCCACCGACGAGCGGAACCCGCGCCAGGCGCGCATCCCCTCCCGGCGCAGCAGCACCAGCCCCAGCAGGGACGCCGCGAACACCAGCAGCACCACCGAGCCGAACCCGATCATCCGGCCCACCCCGACGAAGACCGCCAGCTCCAGCACCACCGCCAGCAGCAGGGCCAGTGGCACGAACCTCAGGTAACGGCGCATCTCACCTCATCCGCCTCGCGCGGCGCCCGGTCCGAACCGGGCACGGGGCGGAAACCCCGCCCCTCCAGCATGACACGCCGAGGCGTCACGGCCACCGGCCCGCCACCCGCCGGCCGGGCCGCGCCGCCGCCCGCCGGTCCCGCAGCCCCCACGTGGTGATCCGCCACAGCGCCTCGGCCACGATCAGCGGGCTCATCTTGCTCGCGCCGCGTTCCCGCTCGGCGAACGTAATCGGCACCTCCACGATCCGCACCCCCGCCCGGTGCGCCAGCCGCGACAGCTCCACCTGGAACGAGTAGCCCTGTGAGCGGACCGACTCCAGCTCCATCGCCGTCAGCGCCGCCGACCGGTACACCCGGTAGCCGCCGGTGGCGTCGGAGACCGGCATGCCCAGCACCAGCCGCGCGTACAGGTTGCCGCAGCGTGACAGCAGCAGCCGCCGCAGCGGCCAGTTCAGCACCCTCGCCCCGCGGGTCCACCTGGAGCCGATGACCACGTCGGCGTCGCGGGCGGCGGCCAGCAGGGCCGGCAGGTCCTCCGGGGCGTGCGAGCCGTCGGCGTCCATCTCCACCACCGCGTCGTAGCCGCGCCGGCGCGCCCAGGCGAACCCGGCCAGGTACGCCGCGCCGAGGCCCTCCTTGCCGGGGCGGTGCAGCACGTTGACGTGCGGGTCGGTGCCGGCCATCGCCTCGGCGAGGGCGCCGGTGCCGTCGGGGCTGTTGTCGTCGGCGACGAGGATGTCCACCGCCGGCGCGGCGTCGCGGACCCGGGCGACGATGTCGGTGAGGTTTTCGGCCTCGTTGTAGGTGGGGATCACCACCAGCACCCGTCCCACCCCGGCGTGGCCCACCTGCACTGGCTCGCTCACCGCACCCCTCCGCATCTGCCCCCGGCGTCACTGGCCGGCGTCGACCTCCCGGCGGCGTACCTGGCGCAGCGCCCCGGCGGCCACCAGGACCGCCACCGCGAGGCCGGTCAGGGCCACCTCCGGCCACACCCCGGCCCGAGTGGCCGGGGTACGCCCGTCGGCGAGGGCCATCTGACGCAACACCACCGCGCGGGTGTTGAACCCGGTGGCGTCGCTTACCCGCCCGTCGGGGGTCACGAACCCGGACACTCCGACCGTGGAGGCCATCAACGCGCCCCGGCCGTGCTCGACGGCCCGCAGCCGCACCATGGCCAGCTGCTGCCGGGCCTCGGCGACGTCGAAGGTGGCGTTGTTGGTCTGCACCACCAGCAGCTGCGCCCCGCCGTCGACGGTGTCCCGGACCAGCCCGTCGTAGGCGACCTCGAAGCAGATCACGTCGCCGAGCACCGCCGGACCGGACCGGACCACCCCGGGGGTGTCACCGGGGACGAAGTCGTTGCGCACCAGGTCGACCTGCTCGCTGACCATCCGGGCGACCTTCCGCAGCGGCACGTACTCCGCGAACGGGACAGGGTGCCGTTTGATGTACAGCTGGGACATGTCGGCCCCGGTGCCCGGCCGCCACAGGATGCCCGCATTGCGCACCTGCCCCTGCCCGGGGCCGAGCAGCACCGCGCCGACCAGGATCGGCGCGCCGATCGCGTCGGCCGCCTGGGAGATGCGCGCCCCGGCGGAGGCGTTGCGCAGCGGGTCGATGTCGGAGGAGTTCTCCGGCCAGACCACCAGGTCGGGGCGGGGCTGCGCGCCGGCGTCGACCCGGGCGGCCAGGTCGAGGGTGGCGTCGACGTGGTTGTTGAGCACCGCCTGGCGTTGGGAGTTGAAGTCCAACCCGAGCCGGGGCACGTTGCCCTGCACGACCGCGACGGTGACCGTCCGGCCGGTGCCGGCCGCGCCGGTGGGCACCAGCAGCGCCCCGCCGGTGACGGCGAGGGCCAGCGCCACCAGCAGCGCCACCGGCGCCCAGCCGCGCCCGTGGCGCCCCGGCCAGCGCCGCCACCCGCCGGCGAGCAGCAGCCCCCCGGTCAGCGCCACCGCGAACGTCACCAGCGGCGCGCCGCCGAGCCAGGCCAGCCGCAGCAGCGGGGAGGTGTCCTGGCTGAACGCCAGCCGCCCCCACGGGAACCCGCCGAACGGGGTGCGGTCGCGCAGTGCCTCCTGCGCCACCCACAGCAGCCCGGTCACCACCGGCCACGCCCAGCGGCGCCGGTCGACCAGCGGGGACACCCACGCGGTGGCGGCACCGAGCAGCGCCAGGTAGCCGGCCTGCAGCAGCGACAGCAGCAGCCACGGCAGGTGGCCGGTGTGCAGGTTGGTCCACTCCAGCATCGGCGCGAACAGCGCCACCCCGGTCAGGAAACCCAGGCCGGCGCCGGCGGGCAGCCGCCGCCGGTGCGCCGCCGCGCCCAGCAGCGCCACCCCCACCGGGGCCAACGGCCACACCCCGTACGGGGGGAACGCCAGCAGCATCGCCAGTCCGGCGAGCACGGCGGCGGGCACGGCCAGCCGCAGCGGCAGCGCGCGCCCCGTGTCCGAACGGCGTGCCCCCTCGGTGGCACGGGTCTCATCCCGGTCGAGCGTCGTCACCGGCACCTCACCACGATCACGCGCCGAAGGCTACCCGGCCGGCTCCCGGACGTGCCGCGAGCCGGGCGGGCCGGGTTTCGTCGTACCCGGCTGGCACGCTGACCGGCATGACAGCGTCCGTGACGTATGTGCTGATCCCTGGCGCCGGCGGCAGCGCCGACTACTGGCACCGGGTGAGACGGCCGGCGACTGGTGGGCGGCCACCGGCCACGCCCCGGCCCGCGCCGCGTACGCCACCGCCCAGGGCCGCACCCCGGACGCCGGCGTCGACCTGGCGGTGGACTTCTTCCACGACGTGCCCGACGAGGTGACCGCCCGGATGCTCGACGGCGCGGGACCGCCCACACCGGCTGGCCGACCTGCTGGAGTCGCACACCCAGGACCTCTGAACACAAATCGGGGCGCGGCATACGCCGCGCCCCGATGCTCCCAGGCCCTTCCCGGCCGGTGGGGCGAGAGTGAGGTGCGCCGACCTTCGGACCGACCGGACGCGGACTGGCTGCCCCCGCCGGGCCGTTGTCTACTGGCCGTGCCTCCCACCCTGCCCGTACACCGGTAACCGCGGCCGGTTCGCGCCGCCCCGCCGACCCCCGCCCGCTGGACCTGGCCGCCGCGACGAGTTGCATCATGTCGCTCGGCCAGCGGACGAAGGGACGAAGCGAACAACAGCCGCTTCCCGTAGTAGGACTCAAAGACGGTACGGCCTGCACCCCCGCCGCTGTCAACCCACCCCCGGCCAGTCGTGTGTTGCGCCACGGCGTGTCGCGTCGGCGCGTCTCAATCCGTGCCGAGATGCCGGCGCAGCAACGCCCGCGCCGCCCCTGGATGCTCCTCGCCGAGCAGACCACCGGCGGCCAGCACGTAGTCCACATCGACCACCGCGCGGGCCTCCCGCGGCAGCGGCCACCCGCCGGCGTGGTCGGCCAGCACCGCGGCGAGGACCCCCGCGGCGTCCGCGGCGGGCGCGTGACGCAACACACCGCCCGAACCCACCATCAGCCGCACGTCCCGCAGATCCCGGCCGGCGCGCTCCCCGGTGGCCGCGCCCCGGGCGTGCCGCCGCAGCGCCACCGTCGCGGCCAACGCCGCGATCCGCCGGTCGGCGGCCCGCTCGGCATCCGAGCCGGCCAGGAACCCCGGGTCGGCGGCGCGCACCGCCGCCGCCCGCGCCAACGCGTCCTGCTCCGCCGGGGCCAGCAGGCGTTCCTCGGCGGCCGCGCGGACCACCCCGGGCGCACTCCACCGCATGCCCAGGTCCCCCTCCACGGTCCGGGCCCGCCACAGCGTCCCAGCCACCTCCCGGCCGGGCCCGTCGGCCCGCTCGTCGGGGGTGAGCACCGAGTACACGTCGGTGGTGGCCCCACCAACGTCCACCACCGCCAGGTCCCCACCCAGGGCGTCGGCGAGCACCTCCACCCCGGTCAGCACCGCGTCCGGGGTGGCCGCCCGCACCAGCCGCGCGAACCGGGTCCCCCGGGACAGCCGCTTGCCGCCGATGACATGCCGCAGGAACACCTCCCGGATCCCCGCCCGCGCCGACGCCGGGGCCAGCACCCCGATGCGCGGCAGCACGTTGTCCGCCGCCGTCACCGGCACCCCCGCCCCGGCCAGCAGCGCGCACAACTCGTCGCGGACCGCGACGTTGCCGGCCAACACCACCGGCACCCGCCAGCGGGCCCTCGCCAACCGGGTCGCGTTGTGGGTCAACGTGTCGGCGTCCCCGCCGTCGGTGCCGCCGACCAGCAGCACCACATCCGGGCGGGCCCCCCGCAGCGCCGCCAGGTCCGCCGCGCCGAGCCGGCCCGCGGCCACATGCACCACGTTCGCGCCCGCCGACAACCCCACCCGGCGGCCCGCCTGGGCGGTCACCAGGGGCTCGTAGCCGACCACGGCCAGGCGCAACCCACCACCCGCGGACGAGCAGACGTACCAGGGCAGGTCGCGGACCCCGAGCCCGGCGGTGGCCGCGCCGACGGCGGCGTCCAGACCGTGCAGCACGTCCGTGCCGACCGTCGTCGGCGCCGCCGCCGCCGCGACCAGGCCGGCGCCGTCGAGGTCCACCACCGTGACCTTGGTGTACGTGGACCCGACGTCGGCGCAGACGGCGAGAGTCACGCCGGCAGCGGGACGACCACGGTGCCGGTCGCGGTAACCGCCACGACCGGCGTCTCCAGCACCTCCGCCGCCGACTCAGACCGGTCCGGCCGGCCCCGGCACACCACCCTGGCCTCGAACTCGATGGTGCGGCTGCGGGTGCCCACCCGGGTCACCGTCGCCACCACCTCCAGCACGTCCCCGGCCTTCATCGGCGCCCGGAACTGCACATCCGAGTACGACGCGAACAACCCCTCGTCGCCGTCGGTGCGGATGCACACCTCCGTCGCCACGTCCCCGAACAACCCCAGCGCGTACGCCCCGTCGACCAGGTTCCCCGCGTAGTGGGCGTGCGAGTACGGCACGTACCGCCGATGTGTGACGGTCAGCCCGACCCGGGAATCACTCATGCCTTCGCCTTCTTGTCAGTGATCAGCGCGTGCACCAGATAGCTGGCCACCTCACCCGGGGTGGTGCCCCGGCCGAAGATCCGGTCCACGCCCAACTCGCCGGTCATCGTCTCGTCGAACCGCGGCCCGCCCACGATCAACAGCGGCCGCTTCCCAGCTGGCATCGCCTCCCGGAACGCCGCGGACATCTCCCGCGTGTTGTGCAGATGCGCGTCGCGCTGCGTCACCACCTGCGACACCAGCACCGCGTCGGCCTTCTCCACCCGGGCCGCCTCCACCAGCTCCGGCACGCTGACCTGCGCGCCCAGGTTGGTGACCTTCAACTCCCGGTAGTACTCCAGGCCCTTCTCCCCCGCGATGCCCTTGACGTTGAGGATCGCGTCGATGCCCACGGTGTGCGCGTCCGTGCCGATGCACGCCCCCACCACCGACAGCTTGCGCCGCAACCGCTGCTTCACCACCGTGTTGACCTCCTTGGCCGACAGCAGCGCGAAGTCCCGCTCGACCACCTGCACCGCGGCCAGGTCCACCAGATGGTTCACCCGCCCGTACACCACGAAGAAGGTGAACGCGTCACCGACGGGCTTGGCGTGCACCAGCATCGCCGGGTCGATGCCCATCTTGTTGGCCAACTGCACCGCCGCGCCCTCGGCCCGCTTGTCGTGCGGCACCGGCAACGTGAACGACACCTGCACCATGCCGTCGCCGGTGGTGTCCCCGTACGGCCGGACGATCTTCTTGTCGCTCATGCCGGCTGCTCCAGGATCTCGGTGGCCGGGTTGTAGTAGTCGCCCTCGTGCGCGGCCACCCCGGCCAGACCCTTGCCCCGGTCCGCCGGCCGCTTCATGATCCCGAACGTGCCCTCGGCGATCGCCGTCAACAGCGACTGGTCACCGACGCGCTCCAGCAGGTCCAGCGCCTCACCCAGGACCCGGTTGGCGCGCTGCTGGATGAACCCGCCCGGCGCCGGCACGAAGTCCTCGTGCAACCCGCCGGCCGCCCCGAGGACATACCGCACGTTCTGCAGGGCGACGTCCCGGTCCGACAGCCACGGCGTCACCACCGCCTCCGTCATCATCCCCACCAGCAGGATGCCCTGCCCGGTCATGGTGCCCACCAGGTTGAAGAACCCGTCGAGCAGATTGCCGCGAAACACGTCCCCGGTCATGTGCTTCGTCGGCGGCATCCACTTCAACGGCGCGTCCGGGAACAACTCCCGCGCCAGCAACGCGTGCGCCAACTCCAGCCGGAACGACTCCGGCAGATCCGGGTTGATCTCGAACGCGTGCCCCAACCCCAACTGCCAGTCGGCCAACCCGGCCTCGTGCGCAAAGAACTCGTTGAGCAGCTGCGACACCGTCACCGTGTGCGCCTCGTCCACCGCGTCAGCGGTGGTCAGGTAGTTGTCCTCACCGGTGTTGATGATGATCCCCGCCCGGGCATGCACCTGCCGGGAGAAGCGCTGGTCCACGAACGTGCGGATCGGATTGATGTCGCGGAACAGGATCCCGTACATCGAATCGTTGAGCATCATGTCCAGACGCTCCAGACCCGCCAGGGTCGCCATCTCCGGCATGCACAGACCCGACGCGTAGTTCGTCAACCGCACGTACCGGCCCAACTCCTTCGACGTCTCATCCAACGCCGCCCGCATCAGCCGGAAGTTCTCCTGCGTGGCGTACGTGCCAGCGAAACCCTCCCGGGTCGCCCCCTCCGGCACGTAGTCCAGCAGCGACTGACCCGTCGACCGGATCACCGCGATCACGTCCGCGCCCGCCCGCGCCGCGGCCTGCGCCTGCGGGATGTCCTCGTAGATGTCACCGGTCGCGACGATCAGGTAGATCCACGGCCGCTGCGCCGGATCCCCGTACCGCCTGACAAGCCGATCCCGCTCGGCCCGCCGCCGGTCGATCAGCCGGATCCCCGCGCCCACCGCCCGCCGCGCCGCCTTCCGCGCCGCGGTGGCCGCCTTCCCGGTCGGCGACGTGAACCGCACCGACCCGGCCGCGGCCTTCTGCGCCAGCAACGTCACGTCGGTGATCTGCTCCCGGGCCAGGGCGTCGAACACCGGCACCGCCACCCCGTGGCCCAGGCCGACGTCGGCGACCACCGCGTCCACCAGGCGATTCACCCACGGAATACCATCCGGGTCGGCACCGGTCACCCCGGCCAGCCGCAGCACCGCCCGCTCCACCGACACCGTCGTGTGGCTGCGCGCCAGATCCACCACCGGCTGCCCGGCGCGGCGCGCCAACTCCCGCGCCCGGGCCACCAGCGCCGGATCCAGGTCAAGCTTGCCCGTCACGCCGTCACCTCGCCGTGCTCGGTGACCCCGCGACGGCCCAGTGCTGTGCCGACGACTCGCTCGCTACGCTCGCTCACGCAGACCCTTCCTCATAGATGACCTCACCGCGCAGCACCGTCCGCCGGCACACCGGCAACGGCGTCGGGTCCTCCGCACCCCGCAGCTCCGGGTCCTCGGCCTGCAACACCGGCAGACCCCGCTCCACCCCCGCCGGGGTCGACCACACCGCGAACGTCGCCGGCGCCCCCAACGCCAGCACACCCTCGTTGTCCAGGTGCACCGCCCGCCAGCCACCCCGGGTGTGCGCCGCGAACGCCGCCCGCACACTCATCCGCTGCACCGGGTTGTGGTGCGCCGCAGCCGCCCGCACCGACCCCCACGGGTCCAGCGGCGTCACCGGCGAATCCGACCCGAACGCCAACGCCACCCCGACCGCGTGCATCGCCCCCATCGGGTTCGACTCCAACGACCGGTCCAGGCCCAGACGCGACTCGTACATCCGGCCCGCGCCACCCCACAACCGGTCGAACGCCGGCTGCATGCTCGCCACGATCCCGTACTCCACGAACCCGGCGATCAGACGCTTGTTCATGATCTCCGCGTGCTCCACCCGATGCCGGGCCGCCCGCACCCGGTCCGTGCCCAGCTTCTCCGCCGCCGCCGCGAATCCGTCCAGCACCGTCGAGATCGCCGCGTCACCGATCGCGTGGAACCCGCCCTGCATCCCGTGCGCCGCACAGTCCAGCAGATGGTCACGCACCTCGTCCACGGAGACGTACCCGTGCCCGCAGGAACCCCCGTCGCCGTCCAGGTACGCCCGCGACACGTGCGCCGTCCGCGACCCCAACGCCCCATCGGCGAACAGGTCACCACCGGCCCCCACCGCGCCCAACTCCCGGGCCCGCGCCGCACCCAGCAGCTCACCCCAGTAGCCGTACACCTCCGCCACGCCGTCCCCCGACAGCGCCAGCAGACCCGTGAAGTCCTCCTCGTCGGAGATCTCCGGACCACCGCACTCATGCACCGCCGCGATACCCAGCGACACCGCGTGCGCCAACGCCGCCCGCTGCGCCGCCACCCGCTGCGGCCGCGTCACCGACTCGAACGCCGCCGCCCGCACCACGTGGTGGGCGTCGCGACGCAGCCAACCCGACGCGTCGTACCCGGCCGCCTCCGCCGCCTGCGGACACGCCGCCAGCAGCGCCGCCGACACCAGCGCCGAATGGATCGACGCCTGCGACAGGTACACCCGCCGGCCCCCGGCCGCCCGGTCCAACGCCGCCGCGTCCGGCAGCTCCGGCACCGGCCAGTTCGACTCGTCCCACCCGTGCCCCAGCACCACCGCGTCCGACGGCAACCCCGCCGCGAACGCCGCCACCGCGTCCAGCAGCCCGGCCGCCGACCGCACCGCGGACAGGTCCAGCCCCGACAACGCCAGCCCGGTGTCCGTGGCGTGCACGTGCGCGTCCACGAACGCCGGCGTCACCAACGCCCCGTCCAGCTCCACCACCCGGTCGGCGGCCGGCGCGTCCGCGTCCGCCCCCAACCAGGCGATCTTGCCACCGGTCACCAGCAGGGCCGTCGCGCCCGGATCGGCCGGACAGTACAGCAGCCCGCCGCGGTACAGAGTCGAGGGGTTCGTCATGGCACTCAGTGTGCCGCCAGCCGCGACTCGAACAGACCGCGGACCCCCGGCTCCGACCGCAACAGCCCCAACGCCAGCTCCGCGTGACCGGGCACGTAACCGTTGCCCACCAGCATCGTCACGTCCGCCGCCAGCCCCTCCGCGCCCAACGCCGCCGCCGCGAAACTCGTCGCCATCGAAAAGAAGATCACCGTGCCGCCGTCCGCCGTGGCCAGCACCGCCCCGTGCTCGCAACCCGGCACGTCCACGCAGACCACCGTGACATCCGCCGGCACCCCCAGCGCCGACGTCACCGCCGTCGACAGCGCGACCGGATCCCGGGCGTCGGCCAGCGCGACCACCGAGGCCAGACCGGCGTCGCTCAGCGCGTCGCGCTCCGCCGCCACCGGCACCACCCCGACGGTACGAGCCGCGCCCGCCCGCCTCGCCGCGGCCAGCGACAGCGACCCGCTCTTGCCGGCGCCACCGATCACCGCCACGTTCACCGGCGTCGGATCGCCCGCACGGCGCCGCTGCTCGACGTACCCGGCCACCACCCGCGCGGTCAGCGCCGGTGCCCCGCACACGTCCAGCACCGCCAGGGACAGCTCCGGGTGCAGGTCCGCCGGCAGCACCGCGGCGATCGACCGGGCGAACAGGATCGCATACCCGTCGCAGGGCACCTGCTCGCTGCGCCCGTCCCAGCGGGCCAGCCCGTCGAGGACGGTCAGCGGCGTCAGCGTCAGCGACACCAGCGTCGCCACCCGCTCGCCTGGCTTCAGCGAAAGCGGCGAGCGCCGGCCGACCTCCTCCACCGTGCCGATCAGCATGCCGCCCGACCCGGTCACCGGGTTCTGCATCTTGCCCCGGGTAGCGATGATCTCCAGCACCTCGGCGCGGACCTTCTCCCCGTCGCCGCCGTGCTTCTCCGACAACTGCCGGAAGCTCGCCGCGTCCAGGTTCAGCCGTTCGACCCGGATCCGCACCTCGTTCGGCGCGATCCGCGGGTCGGCGTCCAGCCGCCACGCCGCCTGCGGCAGCACCCCCGCCGGTTGCACAACGCGGTGCAGACCCACCGGTGACGTCACGCCGACCTCCCCCTGTCCAGCCGCTCGAAGCCCCGGCCTGGGCTCGCATCGCGGGAAAACTTCCGGCAGACTAATTTCTTCACCGGATATTTTCCAGTAGCCTAGCCGCTGATCATCTACATCACCACGCACCGAGGAGGGGCCGTGACCCAGACCCAACCGGTTGAGACCATCCCTCAACCCCGTCACGCCCCGGTCGCCACGCCGACCGCCGGGCAGCCGTACGAGTACCGCCGCAGCCCTCTGGTCGAACCCGACTGGACCCGCTTCCCCGGCTGGCGCCACGTCACCCGCGAGCAGTGGGAAAACGCACAGTGGCAGCGCGTCAACTGCGTCAAGAACATCAAGCAGCTGCGCACCGTCCTCGGCGACGGAGTCGACGAGACCTTCTACGACGACCTCGCCGCCGACCAGAGCGCCCTGGCCACCATGTCCATGCTGGTGCCGCCGCAGATGCTCAACACCATGGTCCCGTTCGCCCCGATGACCACCGAGGCGTTCCTCGCCGACCCCGTCCGGCGCTACATGATCCCCGTCGCCTCCGACCGGCGCACCGACTGGCCGTCACACCCGTACGCCAGCCGCGACTCCCTGCACGAGCACGACATGTGGGTCGCCGAGGGCCTCACCCACCGCTACCCCACCAAGGTCCTCGCCGAACTGCTCTCCACCTGCCCGCAGTACTGCGGCCACTGCACCCGGATGGACCTGGTCGGCAACTCCACCCCCACCGTCGACAAGCTCAAGCTCACCCTCAAGCCCGTCGACCGCTACGACGCCCACATCGCCTACCTCAAGGCCCACCCGGGTGTACGCGACGTCGTCGTCTCCGGCGGTGACGTGGCCAACGTGCCGTGGAAGAACCTCGAGTCGTACCTGATGCGGCTGCTGGAGCTGGACACCGTACGTGACATCCGGCTCGCCACCAAGGCGCTGATGGGCCTGCCCCAGCACTGGCTCCAGCACGACGTCGTCGAGGGCCTGGAGCGGGTCGCCCGCACCGCCGCCCGTCGCGGCGTCAACCTGGCCATCCACACCCACGTCAACCACGCCCAGTCGCTCACCCCGCTGGTCGCCAAGGCCGCCCAGACCGCCCTCGCCGTCGGCGTCCGCGACGTGCGCAACCAGGGCGTGCTCATGCGCGGCGTCAACGCCACCACCCCCGACCTGCTCGACCTCTGCTTCGCCCTGCAGGGCGAAGCGGGCATCCTGCCGTACTACTTCTACATGTGCGACATGATCCCCAACGCCGAGCACTGGCGGGTCCCGGTCTGGCACGCCCAGCAGCTCCAGCACGACATCATGGGCTACCTGCCCGGCTACGCCACTCCGCGGATCGTCTGCGACGTCCCCTTCGTCGGCAAGCGCTGGGTGCACATGCTCACCGAGTACGACCGCGAACGCGGCATCTCGTACTGGACCAAGAACTACCGCACCTCGATCGAATCCGCCGACCTGGAAGCGCTCAACAAGCGCTACGCCTACTACGACCCGATCGACACCCTGCCCGAGGCCGGCCAGCAGTGGTGGGCCGCCCACCGCGACGACTGATCCCGATCCGCTATCGCCCGGCACCCGTCACAGGGTGCCGGGCGATCCGCGTCTCCGCCACCGCGACACCACCGATCTCTCCTCGTCCCGGGGTCAGCCGCCGCGCGGCGCGTACATGATGACCGCGACACCCAGCAGGCAGATCCCCGCGCCCGCCAGGTCCCACCGGTCCGGCCGGAAGCCGTCCACGAGCATGCCCCACGCCAACGACCCCGCCACGAACACGCCCCCGTACGCGGCCAGGATCCGGCCGAAGTTCGGGTCCGGCTGGAAGGTGGCCACGAAGCCGTAGCAGCCCAGCGCGATCACCCCGGCCGCGATCCACCACAGGCCCCGGTGCTCCCGCCAGCCCTGCCAGATCAGCCAGGCCCCGCCGATCTCGGCGAGCGCGGCCAGGGCGAACAGCAGCAGGGACCGGGCGAGTGTCACGCCCGCCACGCTAGCCGAGCGGTCCCCGGGGATACCCCCGGGGACCGCTCGGCACGCACCTGCGTCAGCGGAATGCGTCCCGCGCGTCGCGTCCGGCGTTCTTGACGTTCTCGCCGGCCTGCCTGGCCCGGGCGGCGCTCTGCTCGTTGGCGCCCTCGGCCCGCATCCGCTCATTGTCGGTGACGTCGCCGATCCGCTCCTTCGCGACACCGGTGAGCTGCTGGGCCTTGTTCTTCGCCTTGTCCGTGAAGTTCATGTCTCGCCTCCTGCTGCTCCGGCGGTGCGCGGGGCCGGGTGCCCCGCTCCCCCGGTGCGTCCCCGGTCGGTGGGGCCCGAAACCGCGTCTGGTCGGCGGTGGGTGTGGTTGACCGCGTGGCAGGAGTCACGCGGGGTAGAGCATCCTAGGACACTGTGCCGGAAGGTGGTGACTGATCAAGCAGGTACGCATCGGCGGCCAGAATCGGCAACAAGAGCCCTCAGCTCACGGCGGGCGGACTCGCCGCTCTAGTCCGGCAGGTCGTCGTCGCCGTAGCGGTGCTCCCCGGTGAGGATCGGAGCGTCGTGTTCCAGGCAGGCCATCACCGTGGTCGCCAGGTCCGCGCGCCCGGTGAAGTCCCGCCAGTAGGCCAGTTCCTGCTGTCGTCTGCCAATGAGATTGAGGCATGATCTGGCTCCTGAGCTGGGGTGCCTCAGATTGACTGGCAGAGCTGCACGCACGTTTCTGCCAGTGGAGTTGAGGCGACGGGGACTGGCGAGTAAATGCGGCAGCCGCCCTGATCCAGGCGAGTCACTCGTCGCCCCGGATGCGGGCGTGGAGGTGCATGTCGTGCCGACCGTCGGAGTGGATGGCGTCGCTGCGTTTGGTGCCCTCCAAGAGGAAACCGGCTTTGACGGCGACGCGGCAGGAGGCGTTGTTGCGGGTCGAGTGATCCAGGTGTAGACGGTGGAAACCAGCCTCGCTGAGTGCCCAGACGCTCAGGGCCGTCAGCGCGCGGGAGGCCACACCTGCTCCGCGGGCGGCCGGGAGCACCCAGTATGCGCATCCCGCGACGCCGTCATTGAGATTCATTCCGCCCATGGCCATACGCCCCAGCACCTCACCGCCGCCGCGGGTCACCGCCCAACTCGCGCCCGTCTCCTCCGCCCATGCCTGGCGATACAGTTCGAACCACTCACGGACCTGGTCTTCAGATGCGGGTTGGCGAGTGTGCCAGTGCTGGATCTCGGGGTCGCGATAGGCGGCGAAGAATACTGCGGCGTCGGCCGCTTCCCAGGGTCGCAGCCGCAGGCCGCCGGCGGCGGACAGCACCGGTTGCTGGCTGTTGGCGAGTGTGCCGGCGCGAATGGCGGGCGGCGTTGACAGGGTTGAGGTCACACCTCATCCTCTCTTGGCAACGATCACGGGTGTCATGTCGGCAGGGGTGGCTGCGCATCGGTAATTGGAGGCATGATCACGCTCCTGATCTGGGGTGCCTCGACTTGATTGGCAAAGTCGGGTCGTCAGCTCTGCCATTGAAGCTGAGGCAAGTCCCGGTGCGCGGTGCTGGGGCCGCGTCTCGGGTGCGGAATGCCGGTGGCATGTTCGTAGCGCTCGGGTGGTTGCTCCCGGCGCAGCAACCTGTGGTTGTCAGGGTCTCGGATGGCCTCGATCTGGTCCATGATCCATTGGGTGACGGGCGGGAACTTGCGGTAGTGCGGCCACGAATACCAGCGGTAGTTCGGGTTGACGGTGCGCTGTATTTCAGTGGTGAAACGTGCGAGCGCGGGGCCTTGGCAGGGCCCCGGAGTAGTCCGCGAATGTCCTGTTTGGTCTGACTGTGGCCGGGTGGCTGAGTGTGGGCGAGCACGGCACCTGTGGATCATGGAGTTGTCTAGGCTTCAAGATCCGCAAGGGGTGCCGTGCTCGCCGTGTCATCATCGCTCATCGCCTCGGCCGTTGGCGTCGCGGCCGTGTCCTCCTCGGCATCGGGGTCAACTATGGAGGGGCTGCTCGACCGGTTGGCGGGGGTGAATGACCCTCGAGATCCGCGTGGTGTGCGCTACGCGTTGGCGACCCTGCTCGCGATCGGTGTCTGCGCGATGACCGCGGCGGGTCACAACTGCCTGACCGCGATCGCGGAGTGGGTTCGCCGTTGTGACCAGGGGGATCTTCGACGGCTTGGCTGCCCGTTCAACCCGTTCACCGGCCGTTACCGAGTGCCGGACGAGCGGACCCTACGCGACGCCTACGGCAAGGTGGACCCAGCTGATCTGGCCGCCGTCGGATTCGGGCACCTTGCCACACTGACCCGACCCGAATCCGGCGCGCAGACACCGGACGGTGTGACCGAGCGGGAACAACGTCGTGCCCACCACGCCGCCGCCGGCGGCACGCCGCGGCGTGCCGCGATCGCGGTGGACGGCAAGTGCCTGCGCGGCGCCCGACGTCCCGACGGCAGCCAGGTGTTCATCCTGTCGGCCGTGCGTCACGCCGACGCGGTCACTCTCGCCGCCCGGCAGATTGACGCGAAGACCAACGAGATTCCCGAGTTCGCGCCCCTGCTGGACCAGATCACCGACACCGACCTCGCCGGAGCGGTGATCACCGCTGATGCGTTGCACGCGCAACGCGCCCACGCCGTCTACCTCGTCGAGCAACGCCACGCCCAGTATTTGCTCACGGTCAAGGACAACCAGCCCACCCTCGCCGCCGCACTGTGGGCGCTGCCGTGGAAACAGGTGCCCGTTCTGCACCGACAGCGCGACCGCGGCCACGGCCGCGACGAGATTCGCGAGGTCCAGGTCGTCACCGTGGATGATCTGATGTTTCCCCATGCCCATCAGGTCGTGCGGATCCGCCGCCGACGCCGCCAGCTGGGCACGAAGAAGTGGACCACCGAGGTCGTCTACGCGATCACGGACCTGCCCACCCACCAGGCCCGACCCGAAGAAATCGCCGCCTGGGCCCGCCAGCACTGGACCATCGAGAACAGCGTCCACTGGGCCCTGGGCGGCACCGGGTTCTGGCGTGCCGACATTCCCGGCCGGGCCGCCGGCGACTACGGGCCGCTGAACGCGATCGCCCGCAACAAGGTCAACCTCGAACGGATCATCACCCACTGGCCGGACATGCTACGGGTGGCCGGCTCCCTGATCACTAACCAGGTCCGCGCCTACGACCTGCTGCGGATGCTGACCCGCGACGGGCATCCCACCCCGCTCGGTCAAGCCCTGGCCGAGTACGGCCGGATCGCCAAGACCCTGCACCTGCTGGCCATGGTCGACCCGGTCGACGAAACGTACCGGCGTACCGTGACCCGGCAACTGAACATCGGCGAGTCCCGACACTCCCTGGCCCGCAAGATCCTGCACGGACACCGCGGCGACATCATGCAGCCCTACCGCGCCGGACAGGAAGACCAGCTCGGCGCGCTCGGGCTCGTCCTCAACGCCGTCGTGCTCTTCAACACCCGCTACATCGACCTCGCCGTCACCGCGCTACGCGAGCAGGGCTCACAGGTCCGCGACGAAGACGCCGCCCGTTTGTCGCCGCTCGGGTATGCGCACGTCAACATGCTCGGGCGTTACACCTTCCCAGCGCCGTCCAATGCACAGCGGCTCAGGCCGCTGCGCGACCCGGAAACCGATGTCAGCTGACGCCATCTCGCTACTGGATCTTGCAGGAGCCCGCGCCGTCGCGCCCTAGACCGTCTGACCTGCTAGTGCCGCGGGGCTCCGCTGCGTCGGCCGTGAAAATCGCTGTCCGGTCGTCGGAACACGGTGATAGAAAGCCTGGGTGCACAAGATTCTCACGTTCCATGATCAGCTGCGGCTGATCAACGAACGGTCGACCGCCTTCCGCGCTGCGGTCGCCGCGGCGCCCAGCCTCGACCTGCAGGTGCCGACCCATCCCGAGCGGACGCTGTTCGATCTTGTGCAACACGTGGGCATGGGCCGCCGCAAATCAGCCGCCATCGTCGCCGCAGGGCCCGCAGACGCTCCCCCAGACAAGTCGGCCTGGGAGGACGGCATGGGTGCGCCTCGGGAACGCGAGGCTCTCCTGGCCTGGTGGACCGCGTCCGTCGAGCAACTGACGAGCGCGCTGCGCGAGGCCGGGCCGGACCGCGGCTGTTGGACGTGGTGGGGGGACTCCCCATCACCGCAAACCTCTGGTGCCTGGGCGCGGCGCCAAGTTCCTGAGATCGCAGTGCACACCTACGACGCCCAGCTCACCGTGGGTGCCCCGCAGCCGCTACCAAACGAGGTCGCCCTCGACGGTTTCGACGACTGCCAGTACACCCTCTGCGCCACGACGGTCGCCTGGCCACACGAACCCGCCGTCGTCGACTACCACGCCACCGAGGGCCGCTCCTGGCGCCTCCGGCTGTCCCGCGACGGCGCACGGGTCGCCCGCTTCGGCGAGCCCGCTGCCAGCGAGGACCCGGGCACGGCCGACGCCTCCGCCCGGGGCACGGCCAGTGACCTGGTCCTGTTCTTCTACGGCCGCATACCGCTGGATTCCCTGAAGTGGGACGGCGACCGCCGCATCTTCGATCAGCTCATCGCCTGGGACCCGTCCGTGTGACAATCGACGACAAGCCATCTCGTGTGCCCGAGGGGCCGATGCCGCAGCCAAGTCGCAGGGTATCCGGCTCGGGTGGCTGGAAGAGATGCGCCCTTGCTGGCGGTACAGACCTTGAAGGACAGGTTGTGTCGGGCGCGAGAGCATGGCCGGTGAATACGGAAATGTGCTTGCCGGTGGACGCGGCGGTACGTGATCCTCTGGTTGTGCAGGCTCCTCTGCCAGTGCTGTGGTTGTGCGGCCCTTCGGGCGTGGGCAAGTCCACCACGGCCTGGAAGCTGTTCACGGGCCTGCCCGGCGCCGGCCACGTCGACATCGACCAGGTGGGCATGTGCTACCCGGAGATCCCGTCCGACCCCGGCAGGACCGGTGCTAGAGGCGCGCATCCTCGACCGCGCGGTTACCAATGGGTGCGGCTCCCTTGGAGGGATGATCAGGCTGGGATGACGCCGTCGAGGTAGCGGTCGGCGTGGACTCGTTGTCGCTCCTTGTCGAGGTGGT